>CADBPR010000091.1 GCA_902796555.1 uncultured Bacteroidia bacterium | reverse complement strand
GCCTAGAACATCCACGAAGCCATTTACCCCGTGTAATGGGGGACAAGTTTGTAAATCTATGTAAAATAATGTCAAGTTACGTACTAGGGCGAATAATAACCGAGACCTTGAACCACGCGTGGTTCAAATGTGGTTCAAAATACACCAAACTACTCCGTAAAACGCTAAGAATTCCGTAAATCCCCAAACATCAAATCAGACATACAAATTGAATATCAAGTAGATATGAAGAATTTGTCATTTTCCGATGCAGAACCGGGAGAAGATGAGGCCGAGGGTGGATTCGACGTCGGGGGTGGAGGCGCCGAGGATGGACTGGAGCGCGCGGATGGCTGCGCGGAGGTCTTCCGCTACCAGGTCGGTGGGGCAGGAGGAGGTCAGTCCGCTGCGGACGCGGAGCAGGGAAGTCCGGGCTTGGACGAGGGCTTCGTAGTGACGCAGATTGGTCACCATCGTGTGCTGTTCCGAGCTGGCAATTTTGTCCTTTTCGTACAATTCGAGCCAGTTTTGCAGCGCTGCCAGGCCATCTTTGCTCTTTGCTGATATTGGAAATGTAACTATTTTATTATTAAGCGATAAAACAAAATTGTTAAATAGTGTAACATTTTTGTTACCACTCAATTTATCCCATTTGTTGTACAAGATGACCAGCATCTGCTGGTCAAAATGGGTAATATTAACGAGGTCGCGGATCTGTTGTTTCAGGGCCTCTTCATCGAGGCTGGCGTCCACGACACCCAGCACAATATGGGCTTCGCCGACCTTCTGAATCGTCCGGGCAATACCCATTTTTTCTACCGTTTCATCCGTCTGCCGGATACCCGCTGTATCGATAAACCGGAATCTGCTGGAACCGATTCGGAGCGTTTCTTCGATGGTGTCGCGCGTCGTTCCGGCGATGTCGGAAACCAGCGCTCGCTCTTCTCCCAACAGGGCATTGAGCAGGGTGCTTTTGCCGGTGTTGGCAGCGCCGGCAATCGTGACTGGAATGCCGTTTTTGATGGCATTCCCCAGCCGGTAAGAAGAAGCCAGGGTCTGAACGTGGTCCACCACCCGGTCCAGGAGCTGCGTCAATCGGGACCGGTCGGCGAACTCGACATCCTCTTCGCTGAAATCTAATTCCAGTTCCATCAGGGCTGTCATTTCCAGCAGTTGGTCCCGCATCTCTTTCAATTCGCGGGAAAAACCGCCGCGCATTTGCTGGAAAGCAATCCGGTGGGCCGCGGCATCTTCCGCGGCAATGATATCCGCAACGGATTCAGCCTGAGCCAAATCCATCTTTCCATTGAAATAAGCCCTTTTGGTAAATTCACCCGCTTCTGCAAGCCGGGCACCTGCCCCGACCAGCAACGAAAGCAGTTGCGAGACGATATAAGAGGAAGCATGACAGGAAATCTCCGCAGCGTCTTCTCCGGTATAGGAATGCGGTGCCCGGAAGATACTGACCAGCACATCGTCCAGGGGGCTCCCGTCCGGTTGCAGAACGGTCCCGAAATGCAAAGTGTAGGGAGCTGCGTCTTCGCAGCGACCATGCTTCAGCGTGACAACCTTTCCGGTCAATGCCAGGGCATCCGGTCCACTGATACGGATGATAGAGATTGCTCCCGCACCGGGTACGGTAGCAGGAGCAACGATGGTATCTTCTGCGAAACTTCGCATGGGGATATACTTGAAGTTATTCTATTAATAATAGTCGTAACTCTTTGCGTCTCTCGGACTTACCTTGCTCATGTTATCGAGGAGCATCTGGTTTGTCCGGTACTGGTCCATCAACTGGAGCATGAAGTTCATGGCCTCGGTCGGATTCATATCGGCCAGGAGTTTACGCAGAATCCAGATGCGGTTGGCCTGGTCGGAACTATACAGCAAGTCGTCCCGGCGGGTACTGGAAAGCACCAGGTTGACGGCCGGGAAAATGCGCCGGTTGGACAGCGTACGGTCCAGCTGGAGTTCCATGTTGCCGGTACCCTTGAATTCCTCGAAAATCACGTCATCCATTTTGGAACCGGTCTCGGTCAGTGCTGTCGCGAGAATGGTCAGCGAACCGCCGCCTTCTATGTTACGGGCAGCACCGAAGAAACGCTTGGGCTTCTGCAGGGCATTGGCGTCGACACCACCGGTCAGAACCTTGCCGGATGCAGGCTGAACGGTATTGTAGGCACGGGCGAGGCGAGTGATGGAGTCCAGCAGAATCACGACATCGTGACCACATTCAACCAGTCTGCGGGCCTTTTCCAGGACCATGTTGGCCACTTTGACGTGGCGCTCGGCAGGCTCATCGAAAGTGGAAGCGACCAGCTCGGCTTTCACGCTGCGGCTCATATCGGTCACCTCTTCCGGACGCTCGTCAATCAGCAGGACGATTTCATAGACTTCCGGATGATTATCGGCAATTGCGTTGGCGATAGACTTCAGGAGCATGGTCTTACCCGTTTTCGGCTGGGCGACAATCAGACCGCGCTGGCCTTTTCCAATCGGCGTGAACATGTCGACGATACGGCAGGAAATATCGGAACCATGCCCCTGACCCAGCAGGTTGAACTTTTCGTCCGGGAAAAGCGGGGTCAGGAAATCGAAGGGAACACGGTCACGGATGAATTCCGGACTGCGGCCGTTGATATACTTGATACGGACCAGCGGGAAATACTTGTCGCCTTCCTTCGGCGGACGGATTTCACCCGTGACGGTATCGCCGGTTTTCAAGGCATTGGCTTTGATCTGGGCCTGGGAGACATAAATGTCGTCGGGGGAGTTCAGGTAATTGTAATCGGAAGAACGCAGGAAACCGTAACCGTCAGGCATGATTTCCAAAACACCGGTCGCTTCGACCGTTCCCTCGAATTCGTATTCGTGCTTGGACTCTTTCCGAGACTCTTTCTGAGCCTCCTTCTTGCCGGGATTCGGCTGCTGCTCCTTCTTCTGTTCTTTCTTCTGCTCAGGCTTGGGCTGGGCGGCTTTCTCTTCTGCAGGAGCGGCGGCAGGGGCCTCCGCGGGCTGCTCGGCAGCCGCTGCTTTGGGTTTCCGTCCGCGGCGCTTTCCGCCGGTGGTCTCCGCAGGTGCGGCAGGCGTCTCAGCCGGCGCTTGGGCCTGTGGCGCGGCAGCCGGCTGTTCCGGCGTTACAGGGGAATCCGCCTTCTCTTTGGTCGGAGCCGCTTTCTTGCGGTTGTTCTTTTTTCCCTCTTGTTTCACCGCAGCAGGGGCGGCCGGCGTTTCCGCCTTTGCTGCCGTTGCCGCTTCGGGCGCCGGTTTTTCCTTCTTGGGACGGCCCCGTTTCCGGGTTTTTTCTGGGATCGGTTCTTTGGAGGTATTGATGGCTTCCTGGTCCAATATGGCGAACCCGAGCTGTTCCATATTCATCTTTTTGGTATTCTTGATACCCAATTCGTCCGCCAGATTCCTCAACTGGTCCTCTGACATAGAATTCAGCTCATACAATGTGTGTGGCATACATCAAATTTAAGTAAATGATTTCCTGCAAAAAGAAAAAAGAAACTTACCGCAGGATTTGATGCAAAGGTAGCAATTCTTTATGACAATTGCAACTATTTGTCCCAATAGCTCGTACTCTTTTGGTAACGGAGCAGGTCGGCAAGCGCCGCGGCATTGGCCGCGATGCGGAAGCTCCAGGACTGCCAGTTGCCGGTCGGTACCCAGGATACGGAAATGTTGAAGCAATGCAGGTCGTAGGTCGCACTGAGCTGGGTCGTCGTCAGCTTCATGGCCATGATGTCGAAACCCGAAGTCATGTTGATGGACATGCGGGGCGTCAGCTTGATGTTTCCGGAAATTCCCAGGGTCTGGGTATACCGGTTGTTCGTAATCAACTGTCCGTTGGTATATTGATATGAACGGCTGTAGGAGAACGAATAATTGAAATTCATGGACCAGGGCACATTCGGGTTGCTGTAATACAGCCAGCCCGTGGGGATATATTCACCTGTATCCGGGTGGTAATACATCCTTTGGTAATAGGATGCCGCATCGCCGCCTGCTCCGCCTCCACCGCCGCCGCCCGGCACCTTCGTACCGTCGTTGCCGTTGATGGAACCTTTGCCCGAAAGCGAATAGGACATGGAAGCATTGGCCGAGTTCAGGCGCAGCAGATGGCCTGTTTTCACGATATTGAACGTGTTGATTTTGCGTCCCTGCTCATTGATGGCGTACGGGTCGAAACTGGCGCTGGCGCTGAGGCTGAGCTTGCCGAAGACGGACGTAGACATGGACATGCTTACATTGCTCATCTTCAAGGAGTCCGCCAGGAAATTATACCCGGTGCTGATGTTGAACTGGTCAATCAATTTGACCTTTTTGACGCCTTTGCCGGTGGTGTCACGCAAGTCGCGCACCTTGGCTTCCAGGTTGTTGCCGATGGTGATATTCGCGCTGCCGGTCTTGCCCTTCCCGGGCGGGGAGTACAGCTGACCTGCGTAAATATTGTAGTCGTAGGTCTTCTGGTTACCGCTCGCGTCCGTATAGGTGTAAGAGCGCCAGCCGTTGGCGTACGTACCCTTTTCAGGACTGAAGGACATCGATACGGAAGGCGAAATGACATGCCGAAGGGCCTGGATTTTATGGCTCCGGCCGAAGTTGAACATACCGTAGATACGCGTACTCATGGAAATGCTTCCCGAGTATGTCTGCGTGATGCCCAGCGTGCTGAACATCTTGCCGGTTTCCGCTACGTCTTTCTTGGCCTCCTCGTCCCAGTGGTGCTCCGTCTTCCGGAAGAACCAGTTTTGCCCGTAACTGACGGAAGGCGTGAAATTCAAGTAGTTCAGCAAGGTGAAGTTGGGCAGTCCGATTTGGAAGTTATGGGTCATACCGTTCTGAAACTTGTCCCAGAAGCCTTCCTGTCCGAATTCCTTGGCTTTGAAATTGATTTTGTTCTGGAGGGTGGTGCTGTAACCCAGCGAGAATTTTTCGTAGAAACGTTCCTTTCCGACGCGGTTCTTGCGTTTGAAGGGATAGAAGCGGGTCACCGAGAAGGTGATGTTCGGCAGGGTGAAGGCATAGGAACTGTCCCGTGAGTTCTGGCTGTGCAGGAGGTTGGCAGACAGGTTGAATTTGCCGTTCCAGTTCTTCGAGAAGGAGATGGAGGAAGAGGCTTGGTTCTGCAGGGCCTCCGTCACCGACGTGGCGTTATAGCGGTTGTTGGACGGGCTGGAGAAGTTGACGGATGCGCTGAAGGTCGTTCCGGGCATCATCTTGCTGTCCTGGGCGTGCGACCATTTGAGTCCGATGTTCTTGCTTTGGAAAAAGTCCGGTTGCCCCTTTTCACCGGTCTGGTCGTTGGAATAGGTGAACGAGAGGGTGCCGTTGAACTTGTAATTGACTTTGTATCGGGAGTTTACATCGATGCTGTAGGAGCCGAGGGTGTAGTATGACCCCGTAATGGAAAAATCGAAATAATCCCCGAAGACGAAATACATACCGGCGTTGCGCAGGTAGAAACCGCGGGCCTTTTCTTCTCCGAAGGTCGGCATCAGGAGACCGGTCGCACGCTGGGGACGTTTCGGAATGAAGCCGAACGGAATGCCGATGGGCATCGGCACGCCTTCCACCACCAGGCCGGCCGGTCCGAATACCGTTTTCTGGGACGGCTCCGTAATGACTTTGGCCGCCGAGAGGGTCATGTAATAATGCGGGTTTTCCAGGTCACAGACCGTATATTTGCCTTTGGTGATATTGATTGACCGGTCCGGCATCATCTTGATGTTCCGTCCGTGCAGCAGGCCGTCGTCCTGCTTGGTAATCATGTTGGTGATGCGGGCTTTGCGCGTGTTGAAATTATAGCGGAGCTCCTCCATCGTATAGGTGGACTGGCCTTCGGTCATGGTGGGCAGGCCTTTGGTCTCACCCGTCAGGGTGTCCCGGGTACCGCGGGCATAGACCACGCCGGTCTTCATGTCGTATTCCATGTAGTCGGCGGTCAGTTTCATATTGCCGTAGGTCACGGAAACGTCTCCGTAATAGTACACCTTCCGTTGACCGTCCGTAAAGATTTCCACGATGGAGTCTTTGGCTCCTGAGAAAGCGGGGTAGTCCAGCGAACTGTGCTTCTGCAGGGCGGCGGAGTCGATTTTAAACAGCGAATCCACCCGGTGCAGGGAATCCCGCAGGGCTTTGATGGAATCCGGCACTTCCACGCTGTCCGGATTGAACGCGACCGCCTGGGAGAAGGTCTGGCGGCCACCCCGGCCACGCCGGCCCCGGTCGTCCTGCGACATCCCGGAGAAGGACGCAGAAAGCAGGAGAGCCACCACTCCGGAGAGGGCCAGCTTCCCTTTGGACCGTTTCCACCATTCCCTTATATTAAATCGCATTCGCTTCTGCTTCGCTTTCTTTTTTCCTGCAAAATCATTACATTTGCAAAATGCAAATATAACGCCATTTTGAGACATTCGCAAAAACATCTTGGTTTATTTCTGGCCCTTGCGCTGGCGTTGACCTGTATCCAGGCCACGGCTCAGAGCGGAAAAGGCCAGGGTTTGACGACCCTCTGCATCGATCCCGGTCATGGGGGCAAGGACCCCGGATGCATCAGCCGGGACAAGCAGAAGACGAAAGAAAAGGATATTGCCTTGGGAATATCACTGAAAGTCAGGGATTTAATCCGGGAGAAACACCCGGACGTCAAAGTCGTGATGACGCGCGACAAGGATACCTATCCCGAACTGAAGGAGCGGGCTACCAAGGCCAACAAGGCAGGTGCGGACCTGTTCATTTCCATCCATGTCAATTCCCTCGACCCGAAAAAGAACAAGAATTACGCATCGGTGAGCGGTTTTTCCGTCCATACCCTCGGACAGTCCCGCACGGGACGCGACCTGTTCAATTCCAACATGGAACTCTGCAAGCGGGAGAACTCCGTCATCCTGCTTGAGGACGACTATAGCACGAAATACCAAGGGTTCGAGCCCGGCAATCCCGAGTCTTATATTATATTCAACCTGATGCAGAATACCAACCTGCAGCAGAGCCTGGGCTTCGCCGAGCACCTTGAACGCAACCTCAAGAAAGGCCCCGTGTCCCATAGCCGGGGAATCTCCCAAGACCCTTTCCTGGTCCTCTGGATGACAACCATGCCCTCCGTGTTGCTGGAAGTCGGCTTCATCACCAACGCCTCCGACCTGCAGGCCATGCGTTCGGAAAACGGTCAGCAACAGATTGCCGAAAAGATTGTGGACGCGTTCTCCGCTTTTAAAAAGGATTATGACGGCAGCCTGCATGTCAGCGCTCCGGAGACGGCCGCGGACAGCACGCCGGCTGTTTCCGCTGACCCGCTTCCTGAGGACGGAACGGTGCTGTACGGAACGCAGGTGCTGGCTTCCTCCAAAAAGATGCTTTCGGACGACAAGATTTTTCGCGGCTATACCGCGACGGCGGTCGTTTCCGGAAAATTGTATAAGTATATCATCGGGACTTCCACGGACCTCAGCACAGCGCAAGAATCGTATAAAAAGATAAAAAATGTATTTCCCGACGCCTTTATGGTCGAAGTGAAGGCCGGGGAAGTCACGCGGCTGAAATAGGGAAGGGGAAAGGTCCTTTCCAATCGGTTATAAATGTGTAAAAAACGTAAAAAATCAGTCCATTTCTAATTTGGAAATATTCTAAATTGGAAAATGGGCTGAAAGCTATTAAAGCGCAGGTTGTAGTAATTAACTATATTGATTTTCAGAAATTTATAATAGCGGCTAATTACCTTGTCAACCCTAATAAAATGAAAAGATTTGACATTTACAATAGCTAATAAATTTTTTTATTAATTTTTTTTCCACCAATTTTGCACTGCATCGGGAAAGAGGGTTGGCACCTGAAATTCCGGTGGTTTTTTAGCACCTGTAGCGAAGGATGAACCAGGAACAGAAACATATTACCGTCTGGAACGAATGTCTGAAGATTATCGGCAACAATGTCGAGCCTCAGGCATTCGATAAATGGTTCAAGCCGATTGTCCCGATTTCCTGTCTGGACAATACGCTGACGCTGGAGGTTCCGACTCATTTCTTCCGCGAGTATCTCGATGATATGTACCAGGATCTGATGAACATGACTCTGAAGCGTGTCATCGGACCGGATGCCTGTCTGTATTACAATATCCGTCCCGTCCGCAAACAAGCGACGATGACCATGCCCTCCGAACATGCTGCGGCGCCGGTCAACCGGACGGTTTCCGTCAATACCTATCCGACAGAAGGCAACCCGGGCCCCTTCGTGTTCCCGGGCCTGAAACGGATTCAGATCAATCCCCGGCTCAATCCGGCGTATACCTTCCGGAACCTTGTGGAAGGCGCCTGCAACAAAATGGGCATCACCGCCGGCATCAATATTTCCGCCGCGCCGGGTCATACGCCGTTCAACCCCCTGTTCATTTTCGGCGGACCGGGGCGGGGGAAGACCCATCTTGCCCAGGCCATCGGCCTGTCGATCAAAGAAAAGTTCCCGGAACTGGTCGTCCTGTATGTGACAGGCAACGAGTTCCAGACCCAGTATATGGATGCCATTCAGCGCAATAAGCTGACGGACTTTCTGGCCTTCTACATGAAAATAGAGGTCCTGATTGTCGATGACATCCATGATATGCATGGCGCCAAGACCCAGAATGCCTTCTTCAACGTGTTCAATTACCTGCACGAGAACGGCAAGCAGTTGATTTTCACCTCCGACCGGGCGCCGGCCGACCTGATGGACTTCGAGGAGAGGCTTCTTTCCCGTATGAAGTGGGGCCTCGCCGTGGAATTGGAACGCCCCGACTTCTCGACCCGACTGAATATGTTGAAGAGCCGCTGCTTCCGAGAAGGCGTCAGCGTGGAAGAGGATGTCCTGATTTATCTGGCCACCCGTATCAAGAGCAGTTTCCGCGAGTTGGAAGGCGCGCTGATATCGCTGATTGCCCATGCGACGCTGCTCCATACCGACCTGACCATCGACCTGGCGGACAGTGTCGTGACGAAGATTGTCGGTGAAGACCGCTTCCGCCTGAACATCGACCAGGTCCAGAACAACGTCTGCGAGTATTTCAACATTACCCGCAAGGAACTTCTTTCGAAATCCAGAAAACGCAATATCGTCCAGGCCCGGCAAATTGCCATGTATCTGTGCCGGAGTATCTTGAACAGTTCCCTGACCACAATCGGTACGGAAATGGGCGGAAAAGACCATGCTACCGTTCTTCATGCCTGTGCCACCGTGGCAGACCTGATGTCTACAGACAGGGCTTTCAGGCAATATGTTACCGATATAGAAAAGATGTTGGTGCCGGCCGGACTCTAATACCGACGCTAATAGAGAGATTATGGACGCAACAACCGTACTCGACATTTTCCGGGAAATCACCAGGATTCCCCGGGAGTCCGGTCATGAAGAGCAAATGACCGCTTTCCTGCAACAATTTGCCCGGCAGCATCATCTGCAATGCAAAACGGATGCGACCGGCAATGTCGTCATCATCAAGGAAGCCACCCCTGGAAAAGAACATGTCCCGACCCTGGTCCTGCAAGGACACCAGGATATGGTCTGCGAGAAAATCAAAGGTTCTTCGCATGATTTCACCCGGGACCCGATTCAGTATGAAATCGAGGACGGATGGATGATAGCCAAGGAGACCACGCTCGGTGCGGATGACGGCATCGGCGTCGCGGCCTGTCTGGCTTTGTTGGAAAGCGACCTTCCGACGGGACGGCTGGAATGTCTGTTTACCATCTCCGAAGAAACGGGGATGGACGGTGCGATGGCCCTGGAACCGGGCTTTATCACCGGGAAGACGTTGATCAACCTGGATTCCGAAGATGAGGGGGAAATGTTCGTCGGCTGCGCCGGCGGCATCAATACCCTGGCAACGTTCCATTATGCGGAAGAACCGTTGCGCCCCGGTTATGTGCCGGTGATGCTGTATCTGTTCAACGCCATCGGCGGCCACAGCGGAGACGATATCAATAAAGAGCGGGCGAATACCGTGCAGCAGATGGCCCGTTTCCTGTATACGGAAATCGACGGCGAGATGCAGCTGATTTCTCTCAGCGGCGGTGGCAAGCACAACGCCATCGCCCGGGAATGTGAAGCCCTTGTGGCCGTTCCTGAGACGGCCCTGGCGGATTTCCAGGCCCGTTTCAACCGCTTTGGTGAAGCCCTCCGCCTGGAGTTCGCCGTCAGCGATCCGGATATCAAGTACCAGGCGCTTCCCAAGCAGACGGACCGTCTGCCGATGGACAGTGACGTGGCCCGCAAGCTTGTGTATGCCCTGACCGCCGTCTTGCATGGCGTACTGGCCATGAGCCAGGATATCGAGGGGCTGGTTGAGACTTCCAGCAACCTGGCCTCCGTCCGGATGGACAAAGCCGGGCTGGTGGAAATCTGCACCAGTCAGCGGAGCTCTTCCGCCACGGGCCGGCGCTTTGTGGCAGACAAAGTGGCCGCCTGTTTCAAACTGGCGGGCGCAAGCGTCCGGACCGGGGACCCGTATCCCGGGTGGAAACCGAATATGGATTCGCCCATCCTGAAACAGTGCGTCGATTCCTACGTCCGTCTTTTCGGCCGGAAGCCGAAGGTGAAAGCCATTCATGCCGGTCTGGAATGCGGACTGCTGCTGGAGAAGAATCCCGGCATGGATATGATTTCCTTCGGTCCTACGCTGCGGGGCGTCCATGCCCCCGGTGAGAAACTGGATCTGGCCTCCAATGAGAAGTTTGTCCGCCACCTGGTGGATGTCGTCACGCATTTTCAGTAAGGCTTATGCGGCAGGTTGCACCTTCGATGCTTTCAGCTGATTTCCTGCATCTGGAGCAGGATGTGGAACTGGTGAACCGCCACGCGGACCTGTTCCATCTGGATATTATGGACGGGACGTTCGTGCCGAACATTTCCTTCGGCTTTCCGGTGGTGGAAGCCATCGCCCGGATGGCCCGGAAGCCGCTGGACGTGCACCTGATGATTGTCCATCCCGAGAAGTATGTGGCGCGTTTCGCCGCCTGCGGCGCCGCCATGATCAGCTTTCATCTGGAAGCGGCTTTGCAGGACGGAACCCGGCCGGATGAGATTCTGCAGCAGATTCGGTCCTGCGGCACGAAAGCCGGGCTGGTCATCAACCCGGACATCCCCGTGGAACGGCTGTATCCGTATTTGAAAGCCGCTGATTTCGTGCTGCTGATGTCTGTCTTCGCGGGGTTCGGCGGCCAACGGTTCATTGAGACTACGTATGACCGCGTCCGGACGCTCAAGGAGGAAATCCAGCGTCAGGGGCTTACCTGTCCCATTGAAGTCGACGGCGGTGTTTCATCGGCCAATGCCGGCGCTTTGGCCGCGGCCGGGGCGGAGATTTTCGTCGCGGGCAGTTCGGTGTTCAAAGCGGCGGATCCGGTGGCTGAAATCGAAGCTATCCGTTCTAAATAATATAGGCTATCTCTTTAAAAGCGAAAGATTTACGCTGACCGTCCGGCATCTCGACAAGGAGTTTGCCGCCGTCCGTGATACCGACAATCGTACCTTGGAAATGGGTTCCGCTGTCCCCTTCGGCGAAGGTGCTCCGGATACCGAAACGGTACAAACGGTCGAGGTAAGCCGCCCGCAGGCGCTCCGGCCCCTTTTCTTCCTCCATCCACCGGATGTATTTCAGAAAACAGGGCAGCAACTCCTCCAGGGATGGTTCCAAAGGCCATCGACGGCCCGTTACCCGGGCCAGGGAAGTGGGGTTGATGAGTTCCGGCGGGAACTCGGTCTGGTTGAGATTGAGTCCGACGCCGATGATGCTGCCGGCCAAGAAACGGCCGGCCAGGGTGCTTTCGATCAGGACACCGGCGATTTTCTTGTCCCGTACATAGATATCGTTGGGCCATTTGATACGCGCCTCGACACCGCATCCTGCCAGAAAGTCGGTCAGGGCCAGGGCGGTGACCTCGCTCAGGCGGAACTGTTCGCTGGCCGGAAGGGGAGAAAGCCCCGCCTCGCCGAAGCGGAGAAAGAGGGAAAAAGTCAGGTTCTCGCCGGGGCGGCTGTTCCACCGGTTTCCGCGCTGGCCGCGGCCGGCCGTCTGACAGTATGCGGCCAGGACTGACAGATTGTCAAGTGTTTGTGCCTGCCGCAGGGCCTCATTGTTGGTCGAATCGATGCTTTGCAGCCACTTGATGGTGAATTCCTCTTTCATTGGTGCGAAAATTGTTCTATATTTGTAGGATTAAAGTGCAAATATAACAAAATATGAGAATATCACCCGTTAAAGTTATCGCCGACGCCATGCTCGAGAAGAAAGGTCAGCATGTCGTTGCGCTGGACCTGCGTGCTGTCGGTACGGCCATCACCGACCATTTTGTCGTCTGTCATGCGGATTCCACCACGGCTGTGGCCGCCATCACGGACAATGTCATCGTCAGGATGCAGGAAAAATGCGGCCGCAAGGTCTTGCGGATGCAGGGATTGGAGAACGATTTCTGGATTATCCTGGACTATGGCGACATTGTCGTACATATTTTCTTGACTGAATACCGCGATTTCTATCGGCTGGAAGACCTGTGGGCGGATGCGAAGAAGAAAGAATATACAGACGAGCCGGCACCTGCCAAGGCCCCTGCTGAGGCAAAGCGAATCAAACCGAAGGCATCTTCCAAGGTACGCGCTTCTGTCAAAAGAATAAAAGTAGAAGAGTAAATGGCTGATAATAAGCAAAATAAAGAGCCGAAAGACCCCAATCGGAAAATCGTCAAGATTAACCTGAATTTCACCTGGATTATTTATCTGCTGCTCATCGGCGGTATCTTCTGGATGATGGCTTCTTCCCGCGGAGCCAATCCCCAGAAGGTGGAATGGGCCGAGGTGGAGCAGATGCTCAAAGCCGGCGACGTGAAGGAAATCCGTTTCGTCCGCAATGATTATCAGGGCGATATTACCGTCTGGCCGGATTGTCTGGAGAAATACAAAGACAAGTTCGGCGGAACGGTGCCCACCAAATCACCGCATTTTATCTTCCTGGTGTCGAGCAAGTTCGAGCCGGAAGTCGTGTTCGGCGCCATCAACAGCGAGCTGCCGGCCGACCGCCAGTTCAAGGTGGTGATGGAGAATGACGACAAAATCTGGCCGCAACTGCTGGAATGGCTGCTGTTCCCGCTGCTGTTCATCCTGATGTGGGTCTGGATGTTCCGGGGTATGAACCGCAACATGGGCGGTCCCGGCGGACCCGGCGGGATTTTCAATGCCGGAAAGGCCACCGGTAAACTGGCGGATAAGAATCAGGTCAACGTTACGTTCAAGGACGTGGCCGGCCTGTACGGCGCCAAGGAAGAGGTAGAAGAAATTGTGGATTTTCTCAAGAATCCGAAAAAGTATACCGCCCTGGGAGCCAAGATTCCGAAAGGAGCGCTCCTGGTGGGCCCTCCCGGAACCGGTAAGACCTTGCTGGCCAAAGCGGTAGCAGGGGAGGCCAACGTACCGTTCTTCTCCATTTCCGGTTCTGATTTTGTCGAAATGTTCGTCGGTGTCGGAGCCTCCCGGGTACGCGACCTGTTCCGCCAGGCCAAGGAAAAAGCCCCCTGCATCGTCTTTATCGATGAAATCGACGCTGTCGGGCGCGCCCGTGGCAAGAACGCCGGCTGGTCCTCCAACGATGAGCGGGAGAATACCCTGAACCAGCTCCTGACGGAGATGGACGGCTTCGGAACCAACAGCGGTGTCATCATCCTGGCGGCGACCAACCGGGCCGACATTCTGGACAAGGCCCTGATGCGGGCCGGCCGTTTCGACCGCCAGATTCATGTCGAACTGCCCGAACTCAATGAGCGCGAAGAAATTTTCAAGGTGCATCTGCGCGGACTGAAGGTTTCCCCGGACTTCGATGTGAAACTGATGGCCCAGCATACGCCGGGCTTCTCCGGTGCCGATATCGCGAATATCTGCAACGAAGCAGCCCTGACCGCTGCGCGCAAAAATAAGAAATTGATTGACACCGAGGACTTTATGGAGTCCGTGGACCGGGTTGTCGGCGGTATCGAGCGCAAGCGCAATACCTTGATGAGCCCGAAGGAGAAAAAGACGACGGCCTATCATGAGGCGGGTCATGCCCTGGTGGGCTGGCTGCTGCCCTATGCCGACCCGGTGCTGAAGGTGAGCATTATCCCGCGCGGCAACGCACTGGGCATCACCTGGAATCTGCCGGTTGAACGGAAGAACTGGTCGAAGTCCTATTTGATGGATGAAATGTGTACCCTGATGGGTGGACGCGCCGCAGAGATGATTCTGAACGGGGAACCGACGACCGGCGCCTTGAACGACTTCGAGCGGATGACCCGGATGGCCTATGCGATGGTGCAGTACTATGGCATGAACGAGAAAATCGGTCCGATGTCCTTCTATGATTCTTCCGGCGCCAGGGGATACGAGTTGGTGAAACCGTATAGCGAGAAGACGGCGGAACTCATGGACGAAGAGGTGCGCAAGGTGGTCGAAGAGGTCCGTTCCCGGACCGACCGGATTTTGCGCGAACATGCGGACCAGTTCCGGGAAATCGCGGAACTCCTGCTGGCCAAGGAAGTGATTATGGCGGAAGACCTGGAAAGAATCCTGGGTCCGAAGGTCCGCCCTGCCGATGAGCAGCCTGTAACGGAACCGGTATCGGAACCCAAGGCTGACGAACCCGTTGAATCGGAACCGGCCGCTCCGGCTGAAAATTCTGAAAACGTATGAATACGACTGTAAAACGCACATTGTCCGGAACCGTTTTCCTGGCTGTGATGATAGCGTCGCTGTTGCTCAACCGCTATCTGTTCGGCGCACTGATGCTGTTCATCCTGGTCTGTATGATGTATGAATTCTACACCATCACCATGGGGGATAAATACCTGTGGCCCAAGGTTATCGCGATTACCGGCGGGGCGGTGTTCTTCATCCTGATGTTCCTGATCGGGTCCTTCGGCATCTCCATCCGCTTCCTGTCCATCGGCATCATCCCGATTGCCCTGCTGATGGTCTATGCGCTCTTCCTGAAAGACAAATCCGACTTCGGCCTGTATTCCCATCTGTATACGGCCATGGTGTATATCGCCGCTCCGTTGACGCTTTCCAATCTGGTGGTATTCCGCCAGGGCGAGTTCAGCGGATTGCTGCTGCTGTGCTTCTTCATCATCATCTGGTGCTCGGACGTGGGCGCCTATGTCTTCGGCATTACCCTGGGCCAGCGGTACGGGAAGAAACTCTGCCCGTCCATTTCTCCGAAGAAGTCCTGGATCGGGTTCTGGGGCGGAATGCTGACCGCCGTGCTCGCCAGCGTCGTGCTCTGTCTGACCGGCCTCTTCACCTTCTCCATTCTCCACGGGATTGCCCTGGCCGTCATCATGCACACGGCCGGTGTCATCGGCGACCTGTTCGAATCGCAGTGGAAACGCTTTTACGAAGTCAAGGATTCCGGCAACATCATCCCGGGACACGGCGGTATGCTGGACCGTTTCGACAGCAGCCTGCTGGCGATGCCGCTGGGCGTCCTGTATCTGGTATTGTTCAATTTATTCTAATCTATGCGTATTGACAAAGACTGTTACGGCACGATAGCCGTCGCCTGGGCGATTACCCTGGCGCTTCTGATTCTCGAACTGTATTTCATCCCCTGGAAATGGCTGTCCATTCCGTTGGCCCTCTTCCTGGTGGTGTTCATGTATTTTGTCATATGGTTCCACCGGCTTCCGCAGCGGAAGAAAGCCGGCAGCGATACGCTGGTCACCGCGGTTGCCGACGGCAAGGTCGTCATCGTGGAGAAGGTGTTTGAGAAAGAATACCTGAAGAAAGAAT
>CADBPR010000090.1 GCA_902796555.1 uncultured Bacteroidia bacterium | reverse complement strand
TTGTTTAAGCGGCATCATTGAGAAGAAAAAACAACAACTGAAAGAACTGGACAACCTGGCTCAATCCATCTTCTATGATATGTTCGGGGACCCTATCACCAATGAGAAGGGATGGGGAATGTGCCTTTTCAAAGAAGGCGTTGTAGAAATGTTCCTTGGTCCTTTTGGCAGTTCCCTCAAAACAGATTGTTATGTAGATAAAGCAAAGTCTTTCTGTATGGTTTATGAGCAGAAGCACGCCATTAAAAAGACCTTGGAGCAAGACAATCACTACATTGACGAAGAGAAGTATAACTCATTAAAAAGATTTGAAGTGCGACCTGGGGACCTAATAATGAGTTGTAGAGGTACCATAGGAGAGGTATTTGAACTTCCGGCGGATGCTCCTTTTGGGATTATACACCCTTCGCTGATGAAACTGCGGTTAAAAGACGGCATTTTCAACAGGGTATTTTTCAAAATCATCCTGGACAAGATAGTCAAAGGTGAAGACACGAATGGTGGATGCGTGCAAATGGCGATTACTGCAAAGGTTCTTGGGAATAAGAAGGTGATTTACCCGCCTCTTGACCTACAAAACGCCTTTGCCCAGAAGATTGAAGCCATTGAGAAACAGAAGGAACTGATAAAGAAATCAATACAGGAAACCGAAACGCTCTTCAACAGCCGAATGGATTACTGGTTCAACTAATATGACGGATATGGAAGGTTCTGGTGTATCAACGTGGATGGCTCTGATACTGACGGTACTGATTATTGTCGGTATTATCAAGATTTTATCCAAGGGGCCCGCCAATAACCCAACCTGGAAGGGCATCATCATCAGTGCCATCTTTGGGATGCTGCCACTTTATTTGATTTGTTGTTTCTTGGGATGGATGGGAGAAGAACGGAATAGATACTGATACGACTATGCGCAACTTTGACTACCTGCAAGACATAGATGCCCTCCGGGACCTGTATCGCTTCTGCTCCGCAGCGGAAGAGAGCCAGGTCAGCAATCCGGATTTCTCGGCCATCAACGCCCGGAAAGCCCTGGAATACATCGTGAGGGCGCTCTACTGCATGAAGAACCTCCCGGTATCCGACCGGACCAGCCTGTTCGAACTGGTCGATGGCGAGCCCTTCCGGGAATTCATCGCCGACGACCGGGTGATGAAGGCCGTCCACTATGTCCGCAAGGTCGGCAACAATGCCGCCCATACCGGCAGCGTCAGCAAAAAAGAGAGTTTCTTCGCCCTGCTGAATATCTACAACGTCATCGGCGCAATCCTGCTTAAACTCCAGGTTGTCAGCGAGGTAATGCCTTTCGACAAGCGCCTCATCCCGGATGCGCAGCAGACCCCGGCACTGGTGCCTGCCGTCGTGGAAGTCAAGCCCACCGATCCTCTCGTCACCACCGTCAGCGAGGAAGCCGTCGCCTCCCCGCAGCCCGTCGCCGAGCTGCCTGTGGACCTGTCCGAAGCGGAGACCCGGCGGATGTATATCGACCTGATGCTCCGCGAGGCCGGATGGCAGGTCCTGGAGAAAGAAGGCTATATCCAGCCCCTGCGGGCCTGCATCGAAGTGGAGCTGCAGGGGATGCCCAACAACGAAGGCGTCGGCTACGCCGATTATGTCCTTTTCGGCGGGAACGGTCTGCCCCTGGCCGTCATCGAGGCCAAACGCACCTCTGTCTCGCCCATCAAAGGCAAGCACCAGGCGGAACTCTATGCCGACTGCCTGGAGCGGCAGTACCATGTCCGCCCGGTTATCTACTATACGAACGGCTTCGAAGTCTGGATAATCGACGGTCTCGGCTATCCGCCGCGCCGCCTGTATGGATTCCATACGGCGAAAGACTTGGAACGGATGCTCCAGCAGCGTGGCCGGCAGGATATCGCGGATTTCTCCGTCAAGGACAGCATCACCGACCGCCACTACCAAAAGATGGCCATCAAGGCCGTATGCGAGCATTATAATACCCTGCATCGCAGGGCCCTGCTGGTGATGGCGACCGGCACCGGCAAAACGCGTGTCTCCATCTCCCTCGTGGATGTGCTCATGCGGAACGGCTGGGTGAAGAACGTCCTCTTCCTCGCCGACCGGATATCGCTGGTGACGCAGGCCCATAAGAACTATGTCAAACTGCTTCCCAGTACGACTACCTGTGTGCTGAGCGACAGCGGGAAAGACAAGGACATGGGCGCCCGAATCGTGTTCAGTACCTACCAGACGATGATCAACTACATCGACACCGAGGACAAGCCGTTCTCTGTCGGCCACTTCGACCTGATTATCATCGACGAGGCGCACCGCAGCATTTTCGGGAAGTATGCGGCCATCTTCAATTACTTCGATTCGCTGCTCATCGGCCTGACCGCCACGCCGCGCGACGAGGTAGACAAGAGCACCTACGACATCTTCGAGATGGAGCAGGGTGAGCCCAATTATGCCTACGAGCTGGAAGATGCCGTGGCGGACGGTTATCTGGTGAACTATACCGGATTCAAGCGCGGTTCCCTGATTCTCAGCGAGGGTATCAGGTACAGCAACCTGTCCGAGGAGGAGCGGAAGCAGATGGACATCGTCTGGGAGTATGAAAAGACCCGGAAGGCCCTCGACCCGGACGCCGACTACCACAGGGACATCGCCAACAACGAGATTTACAGCTACATCTTCAACGAGGATACCATCGATGCCGTCCTGCAGGACCTCATGGAGAATGGCCTCACGGTCCAGAGCGGGGAGCGTATCGGCAAGTCCGTCATCTTCGCCTATAACCACCGCCATGCCGAGCTTATCGTCAAGCGGTTCCATATCCTTTATCCCGAATATGGCCCGGGTTTCTGCGTCCTGATTGACAACTATGTGACGTATTCCCAGGACCTTATCGACAAGTTCGAGATTCGTGACGCCGAGCCGCAGATTGCCGTATCCGTGGATATGCTCGATACGGGTATCGATGTCCCCGATATCCTGAACCTGGTGTTCTTCAAGGTCGTCAAGAGCAAGATTAAGTTCATGCAGATGATAGGGCGGGGCACGCGGCTGTCGCCGGATATCTTCGGACCGGGCAAGGACAAGGAACGGTTCCTGATTTTCGACTGGTGCCGGAACTTTGAATATTTCGAGCAGAATCCCGACGGGCAGAAGCCGGCCGCAGTCCAGTCCCTGACGGAACGTCTGTTCGGCCTTCGGGTGGATATCGCCTTCCATCTCCAGCATCAGCGGTGGCAGGAGGATGCGTATGCGAAGGGCCTCCATGACGAGCTGAAGAAGATGCTGCGCGAGCAGGTATCGGCATTGTCAGACAGCCATATCTCCGTCCGGATGAAGTGGGAGGCCGTGAGCCATTTCAAAGACCTTGACGCCTGGACGTATATCTCTGACGTGGATACCCTTGCGTTGAAGAATGACATCGCGCCGCTGCTGCCGAAGAATACCCTGGACGAAAGTGCCAAGAAGTTCGACATCCTTGCCCTGACCATCGAACAGGGGCTGCTCAGCGACGAAGTCGATACTGGGAAGTGTATCCAGAAGGTCCGGCTGATTGCCGAGAAATTGCAGGAGAAATCCACTCTGCCGCAGGTCCAGGCCAAGATGGGGACAATCAAGGAGGTGCTCTCGCCGGTGGCGTGGGAGAATATGTCGCTGCGATGGCTGGAGAAGGTGCGGACGGATCTGCGGGACCTGATGAAATTCCTTGTCGGCGACAAGGGGATGTGGTTCATCGTGGATATCGCGGATGTGATTTCTGACAATGGCGCCGCGGCGGGTGTGACCCCGCGGGTGAGCTACCGCAAACGGGTCATCGACTTCCTCGCCGAGAACAAGGACCTGCCCGTACTGGAGAAGATTTACAACTTGGAGCAACTGACGGCGGAGGATTTCCGGGAACTGGAGCGGATTATGTGGGAGGAGCTCGGCAGTAAAGAAGAGTATGACAGGTACACCGAGGGCAAGGTGTGCGGCCCCAACGTCGCCATTCTCATCCGGTCCCTGATTGGCGTGGACCGCAAGGAGGCTATGCAGCGCTTCGGGCGCTATCTCTCCGGCAGCGAGCTCAGTTATGAGCAGGAGGAATTCCTGTCCAGCATCATTACCTATGTCTGCGAGAACGGCGATATCACCAAGGAAATCGTGGTGAATGAGGCCCCCTTCGACGAGCAGTTGGAGGTCTTCTCATCCCTCATGATGCCCCTGGCCAAATACATCGACAACCTCCATAACGTCGTTACCCCGACCCTCTCCGTGACGGCGTAACCAGATTGAACTTGGCGATATCCCTGCTTACGGCGAAGCGGCGGGAAAGGGTAACGTATCCCTGGAATCATTTATGATATTTTATTCAATAACACTTGGAAAAACGCGAGTTATAGACTATATCTGCAAACAATAACTAAAATTCCAATGGTTATGGATAACATAAAATGGATGACCGACAGCGCAATCCTAAAATAAGAAGGCGGTTCAATACAAAAAACCGCAAAGCCATAGTGGAAGTTTCTTGCCGACCGGATAATCCATGTTCCTCAGAATTGATTGACCATCCGGGCACAAAAATGCCCCGTTTTGATGGAATCTCAAAATTTTTTTGCGGAAATATGTATGAAATCTCAAAATTTTCGCTCTTTAAACATCATGGTGGTTTTGTTTATTATGACGACAAACACCAAAAGTCGCCATCGGGCGCGTACGCGCGTCCCCGCTGGAGGTCTTCTCCACCTTCATGCTGCCCCTGGCCAACGGTTATCGAGGTAACCATTTTTTACGGAAAAAAGGTTATTGAGGTAACCAAAATTTAAGCAAAAAAGGTTATTCAACTAACCGATCCTTGGGCGAGTGCCAGGTTTCCGGATATGGTGGACAGTGTGAATGAGTGAGGCGTCCGGCAGGAGTCCGGATTTTTTTGTAACTTTACAAATCATTGCACTCGAGTAAGAATGATTATGAAACACGGCCTTGCCCCTCTGACCTGCCTCAATCCGGTTATCCTGGTCCTCGGTTCGCTTCCTGGCGATGAATCAATCCGTTGGCAGGAGTACTATGGCAATCCACGAAACATGTACCCGTGTGAATCATCTGATAAAGTATAACTGCGAAATCTGCTTATAAACATATGACTATCAAAATCAAACGCTTATTCTTCTCCGTGGTGCTTGTGCTTTGCTGCGGGGGTGCTCTGCATGCTTGTAAAAGCAGAGAGGATACACAGGAGCAGGCCCTGCAGCGCATAAAAGACCGCGGGACGCTGCTGGTCGGGACCACCGGAGACTATCGGCCCCTCAGTTACAGGGAAGAGTCCGGAGCGTACTGGGGCTTCTGCATCGACGTAGCCGGGGAAATCGGAAAAGCGCTCGGCGTAAGCGTGAGCTATGTCCCTACATCCTGGCCGACGCTGTCGGCAGACGTGACGGCCGACCCGCCTACCTTCGACCTTGCCATCGGCGGAATTACGATAACCGATGCCCGAAAGGAAACCATGCTCATGTCAGACGGCTATCTGGCAAACGGGAAGACCATTCTGTGCCGCGCTGCGGATGCCGACAAGTACAAGTCTTTGGAAGACCTGGACCGGCCTGAAGTGCGTGTGATGGTGAATCCGGGTGGTCTTAATGAGAAATTCGCCAACGAAAACCTCACGCATGCAAGCATTATCGTGCACCAGAGAAACGAGGAGATACCTTCCCTGGTCGCATCCGGTGAGGCTGATGTGATGATAACGGAAATCACCGAAGCGCCCTGGTATGTCCAAAACGATGAACGACTGGCTGCTCCGCTCCTGGACAAGCCGTTCACGCATGGAGAGATCGGCGTATTGATGCGAAAGGGGCAGGAAGGCCTGCTGGAGGTTGTGAACTCCGTCATCGCCAGGCTGAAGGCTGACGGCACGCTGGAAATGCTCCGGGAAAAGTATGCCTTGGATTACAAAGGAAAAACAAGTGAAGAAACGAATATGACTAAACTGGGAATAACCGTTGCCGGAAAGACCATTACGGCAGCATTTGAAGATAACTCGTCGGCTACGGCCTTCGCCGAGAAGCTTGCCACAGGCCCCGTCACCGTAAGCATGAGCGACTATGGTAACTTTGAAAAGGTGGGCTCGCTGGGTTTCAGTCTGCCACGCAATGACAGGTCCATCAACACCGTGCCCGGAGATGTCATCCTGTATCAAGGTAACCAGATTACCATCTACTATGACACCAACAGCTGGACGTTTACCAAACTGGCCCATATCCCTGGTGCAACCACAGAAAGCATGAAAGCTTTTCTTGGAGACGGAACCGTCCCCGTGACCTTTTCCCTTGTAAACGAGGAGTAATGGGCTGCAGAAAGCATCTTGCGGGCTGATGCTGCCCCTTCGGGATTTGCCCGCTTGCAGCGGCCACATCCCTGTCCGCTCGCCGCGGGGGCCCTGCAAAGCATAGCATGCAGCCCCTTCGGCCGGAAGGCCGAGAGGCTGTTTTGTGTACCGGGGGCGCTGAAAGTGAACTTTCGCGGCCCCCGGTACACAAAACAGCTGCTCGCTTGCGCGAGCAGCTGCATGCTTTTTTGCGGTGGGGAAGGGATTCGAACCCCCGATACGGTCACCCGTACACCTGTTTTCGAGGCAGGCTCCTTCAACCACTCGGACAC
>CADBPR010000089.1 GCA_902796555.1 uncultured Bacteroidia bacterium | reverse complement strand
TTCCTTCCAGTCTTTTCAATGATCTCTTTTTCTTTGTCTATTTTGCCGATGCCTGCGTTGTCCTCCCTCGTCGCTCGGTCACGACCATCAGGTCGCTCACTCGCGCCTCAGTCCGGCGCCTTGGCCTCAACAAAATATCTCAAAGAACTGTGCCCCGAGGGGCTTAAAAACCCGCTTTCTTTCAAGCGGGATTGCAAAGGTACGCACTTTTTTTGAACCTGCAAACTTTTTCAGAGAAATTTTTCAAAATTTCGAATATTTTGTCGCATCCCTCCCGGAAAACGCGGAATATTGCTACCTTTGCGACCGTTAACAAGAACCGACATGGTATCCCTTCTCAATTTATTCGCGGTCTTTGCCAAAATCGGCGCCTTCACCATCGGCGGCGGTTATGCCATGATTCCCCTGATTCAGGATGAGATGACCCGGCGCGGCTGGCTCAGCGACGACGAACTGCCCGACATCATCGCCCTGGCGCAGTCAGCGCCCGGGGTGCTGGCCGTCAACGTATCCATTTTCGCCGGCTACCGGCTCCGCGGCCTCAAAGGCAGCATCGTCGCCACCCTCGGCACCGTACTCCCCTCCTTCGTGGCCATTCTGCTCATTGCCATGTTCATGTCCAACTTCCAGGACAATCCCATCGTACAACGCATCTTCAACGGCATCCGGCCCGTCGTCGTCTCCCTGATTGCGGTCCCGATGATCAACATGGCCCGCAAAAACAACAAGACCTGGTGGGCGTGGGCCATCACCCTGGTCACCCTGCTGCTGGTTGCCTTCCTGAAGGTCTCCCCTATCTATATTTTACTGGTGCTGATTATCCTCGCCACCGCCGTATCCCTTTACCGAGAAAAGAAATGGACACACTGATGCTTTTTCTGCAGCTGTTCACGACCTTTTTCGTGATTGGCATTTTCACCTTCGGCGGCGGATACGCCATGCTGTCGCTGATTCAGACCCAGGTCGTGGTCACCCACGGCTGGCTTTCGGAGAGTACCTTCACCAACATCATCGCCATCTCCCAGATGACGCCCGGCCCCATCGGGGTCAACTGCGCCACCTATGCCGGCTATGAAGTGCTGCAGCACGCCGGCGCCGGCTGGCTGGTCAGCGTGCTGGGCTCTTTTACGGCTACCTTCGCCCTGATTCTGCCCTCCTTCCTCATCGTGCTGACGATGGTCAAGTTCTACGAAAAAGTGATGGGCAACCGGATTTTCGAAGGGGTGATGTCCTGGCTGCGTCCGGCGGTGGTCGGACTCATCGGCGCGGCCGCCGTCATGCTGATTGTCAACGTATCCTGGAGCGGCCTGTGCCCACAGCTGAGCCTCCTGAAAGAAAACTTCATCGACTGGAAGAGCTGGGTGCTCTTCGGCTGCGCGATGGTCGCCTCGCTGGGGTTTAAAGTAAGCCCCATCATCATCATCGTCGCCGGTGGTGTGATGGGGCTGCTGCTCTATTGAGTCTTCCTTATTTGGCGGAGCCGCCGGGAACACCCTTCATGCCGGGCTCTCCGAAGGCGACGCGGGAATAGGTGTATCCCAGCACGTCATAGGCTTTAAACATCTTCTCCACCCGGCCCAGGAACTGATTATAATCCTTGACCTCGGGCGCACACCACTGGACTTCGCTGAGCGCATCCATACGCGGAAGCAGCATGTATTCCAGGTATTCGGTCGTGGAGATATATTCTGTCCAGAGGTTGGCCTGCACACCGAGAATATGGTGCTGGCAGTCTTCCGGGATTCCTTCGAACGGGTCGCAAGAATAGACCTTCTCCAACGGGAGGCAACCGCCGATGGCGAGGGGTTCAAGTTCCGGCTTGTCGCTCTGATAATAGTCGAAATAGCAATAGGTATTCGGGGTCATGATAGCGTCGAAACCGGCCTTGGCGGCAGCCACTCCGCCCTCGGCGCCCCGCCAGGACATCACGGTAGCACCCGGTGCCAGTTCGCCTTCCAAAATCTCATCCCAACCGATAATCTTGCGGCCATGCTTGGCCAGATAATCCTGGAGACGGGACGTAACATAGTTCTGCAGTTTCTGCTCCTTGGTGCCTTTGGCGTCGGACTTCAGGCCCAGGGTCTTGATGCGCCGCTGACAGGCCGGGCATTTCTCCCAGGCCGTCTTCGGGCACTCGTCGCCGCCAATGTGCATGTACTCGGAAGGGAAGATTTCCATCAGCTCGTCGAAGACGCCCTCCAGGAAGGTAAACATTGCTTCCTTACCGGGGCAGAGCACCTCATCGGAAACGCCCCAGCGGGTCCACACCTCGTAGGGACCGCCGGTGCAGCCCAGTTCCGGATAGGCGGCCAGCGCACCCAGCATATGGCCGGGCAGGTCGATTTCGGGGATGACCGTGATACCGCGGTTCCAGGCATAGGCGACGATTTCCCGGGCTTCGTCCTGGGTATAGAAACCGCCGTACGGGATACCGTCTTCCTTCATCTGGCCGTGCTCTTTCTCATATTCGAGATTCTCCCACAGACTGCCGATAATCGTGGATTTGCGGACCGAGCCGATTTCGGTGAGTTTGGGATATTTCTTGATTTCAATACGCCAGCCCTGGTCCTCCGTGAGATGCCAGTGCAGACGGTTCATCTTATGCATCGCCATGACATCGATGTAGCGCTTGGTCTCCTCTACGGTCCAGAAATGCCGGCAAGGGTCCATATGCATGCCTCTGTAAGAAAAACGGGGGCCGTCCTGGATGGCCACGGCGGGTACGACCCACTTGACATCGCTGCGGGCTTTGTCGCCGTAAACCTCGGGCGGAAGCAGCTGATACAGCGTCTGCACGCCATTGAAGAGGCCGTTGTAATCGGAAGCCTCAATCACGATGGATTTGCGCTTGGGCTCCACCGTCAAAGTATAATGCTCAGGAGCAAGGGAGGTATTCTCTACCAGGCAGATACCGGGCTCATCATTGTCTACCTCAGAAGACTTACCGGTCACCAGAGAGAGCCGTTCGGCCAGTTCTTCCGCCAGCCATTCCACCCGCTCGTCCATCTGCTCGGACTGGCCGATATTAACCGGAAGGCCGGCTACTTTCAGGCAGCCTTTCTGCACCGCTACTTGCTGGGGCTGGGGGATAATACTGATCTCTGTAGCCTGACTGCAGGCCATCAGCATGAGCATCGCTCCGAAAAAAGAAATGATTTGTTTCATAAATAATATGGATGATTAAGAATTTTGCAAAGCAATCCGATATCGGCCGCGCAGCAGCAGCCAGCACCCGCCGGCATACAGGCCCAGCAGCAGGGTATGTACGGCCAGTTTGACGGCCAGGCCGCCGGGCAGCAGCGAATCCACCCACAGCGCCAGGCCATACACGGCTCCCATCAGCAGGAAGAAGCCCAGAATCCGCAGCCACTGATACGGAATCGGATAGTATTTCGCGCCGAGGACCGCGCTGAGCACCAGCATCACCAGATAACTGGCCAGATGGCCGTAGGCGGACGCCCAATAGGAGTATTTCGGCATGAACAGGACATTCACCACAATCGTCACGGCCAGGCCCGCCAGGGTAATCCAGATGGCCATCCGGGTCCTGCCGGACAGCTTGTACCACATCGACACATTGAACAGCATGCCGAGCAGCATATAACTCAGCAGCATAATCGGAACCACCCCCACGCCGACGCGGAAATCGCGGCCCAGGATGAGGGAAATGATATCGATATACAGGATGACGCCCAGGAAAACCAGTCCGCAGAAAGCGGTAAAGAACTCCATGACAACGGCATAGAGCGTTTTGGAGCCTTTGTCGCGGGCCCGCTGGAAGAAGAACGGCTCGGCGGCATAGCGGAACATCTGGATAAAGAGGTTCATGATGACGGCCAGCTTGACGGCCGCCTGGTAAACCCCCAGCGAAGCCAGCCAGGCCTCGGAATTGACGTCGAAATAGCGGAACAGAATCCGGTCCAGGAAGTCATTCGCCACACCGGGCAGCGCCGCCACCATCAGCGGAAGGGAATAGAGCAGCAGGCGTTTCAGCAGGGCTCTGTCGAAAGAGAAACGCACCTTGACCCAGTCCGGCAGGAACAGGAGCAGGCAGACGATGCAGCTGACAAAAATGGCGAAAATCGGATAGGTAAAGTCGGGTGTAGCGCCCAGCAAGGTCTCCATCGGCGTACCCGGATGCCGGAGGCAGAAACCCGGGAACCAGAAGAACAGCAGGAGGTTGGACGCCGTTTCGGTCAGGATTTTCACCGTCTTGAAAATGGCGAACTTGACAGCCTTGTGCTCCTGGCGGAGTTTGGCAAAGAGGATGGCGGTCAGGCTGTCGCAGAACAGGATGCCGCCCACATAGCAGATTACGCTGCGGTAACCGTCGTATCCCAGGGCGGACGCGATGTTGCCGGAGAAGGCGACCAGCACGGCGAGAAACGCCAGGTTCAAGCCGAAAACAGCCGTCAGGGCGTTGGAATAGACCTTTTGGGGATTCTCATCGGGTTTGTTGGCGAAGCGGAAACAGCCCGTTTCCAGGCCCAGCACCAGGACGACCTGGAGAATGGCGATGTAGGCCATGAATTCCGTCACGACACCGTACTGCACCAGCGACAGTGTCCGGGTGTAAATCGGCACAAAAAGGAAATTCAGTACACGGGCCAGGATGGAGCTGAAACCATATATCGCTGTCTCACCTGCCAATTGCTTCAAAGGATTCGCCATCGATTCGTTTATTATTTACGCAAAAATAGTTAATTTTGCGTTCTGAAACAAAACTATACAACGGAATATGAAGAAGTTATTTTTCAAAAGTCTTTGCCTGGTAGGAATCAGCGCGATGCTGCTGGGCTGCGGCAACAAAAAGAAGGCGGCCCAGGCTGCTGCCGCCGCGGCAGAACAGGCCCGTCTGGATTCTTTAAAACGCATTGAAATGATACAGAAAGCTGCAGACGCGGAAGTCATGATGAAATTGCTGGAAGACGAGCCCGTCTTCGACATCGCGACCAACCTGGGAACCATCAAAGTCAAATTGTACAAGAAAACGCCCCTGCACCGGGCCAATTTCGAGCGCCTGGCTCTCACGGGCTACTACGACGGCCTGCTGTTCCACCGGGTCATCAACGGTTTCATGATCCAGGGCGGCGACCCGCTGACCCGCGATACCTCCATGGTGGCCAAATACGGCACCGGCGGTCCTGATTACACCGTTCCGGCCGAATTCGTCCCCGAGTACAAGCACAAGAAAGGCGCTCTGGCCGCCGCACGCAAGGGCGATGCCGCCAACCCGCTGCGGGAGTCTTCCGGTTCGCAGTTCTATATCGTGCAGGACGAGCAGGCCTGTTCCCAGCTGGACGGCGCCTATACGGTCTACGGAGAAACGGTCGAAGGCCTGGACGTGATTGACAAAATCGCCCGCGTGGCCACCAACAACCGCGACCTGCCTTTGAGCCCGGTACGGATTCTTTCCGTTACGCTGGACGAGGTGTCCCGCCCGAAGGCAGCTCCTGCCGACACAACCAAGGCGGAATAAGCCGAAAAGCCCATACAAAATGAACAGGTCGCACCTCCCGGCGTGGCCTGTTCGCAATTCTAACCTAAAACTTAACCTATGAAAAAACTATTCGGTTGCAAATATAGCAAATAATATGCCCACACAAGAAAAAAATCGACAGATGTTCGGCCAAATTGCCAAAGAATACGACAAATTGAATCATATTATGTCGCTGGACATCGATAAAAGCTGGCGGAAAAAGGCCATCCGGCAGATGGCGGAGCCCGCGCCGGGCGATGCGCAGCCGCTCCGGCTGCTCGACGTGGCCTGCGGAACCGGCGACTTCTCCATCGCGGCGGCCCGCAGCATTCCCGGATGCCGGGTGACGGGCGTGGACGTGACCGAAGAAATGCTGGCGGTGATGGCCGGGAAAGTGGCTTCTGACGGGCTGTCGGAACAAATCGTCATGCAGGTCGGGGACGGGGAAAACCTGCCTTTCGCCGACGACAGCTTCGACCGGGTGAGCATCGCTTTCGGCATCCGCAATTTCGAACACCGGGACCGGGGACTCCAGGAAATGCTCCGGGTCCTGCGGCCGGGCGGCCGGCTGGTCATCCTGGAACTCTCCGAACCGGAGAACCGGGTCATCCGCTGGCTGTACGAACTGTATTTCCTGCATATCCTGCCCTGGATCGGCGGGCTGATATCGGGCGACCGGGCCGCATACCGCTACCTGCCGGCGTCGGTGGTCAAGTTCCCGCCCAAAGACGTTTTCCTGCAGATGATGCGCGAGGCCGGATTCTCGGACGTCGCACACCGGGCCTTTACACTGGGAATCTGCCGGATGTATACGGGGGTAAAAGCGGACCGGTAAGCCGCAGAATCTCCGCAACCGTTTCCTGCACCGACAGGCCGGCAACCGGGACGGTCACCCGCGCCGTCCGTTCATAGGCGGCGGAACGCTCCGCCAGCAGGGTGGTAATCCGGGTCTGTCCGTTGCCGCCGGCCAGCATGGGACGTCCCGCTGTGGCTCCCGACAGGCGCTCCAGCAGGGTCTCCGCGCCGGCTTTCAGATAAACGGCCAATGTCTGTTCGCGGACCAGCCGCTCGCAGGCCGGCGTTGTCAGCGTACCGCCGCCCAAGGCCAGCACCTGGTTTTCACCGCTTGTCAACACAGCTTCCAGTGCCGCCTGTTCGCGCCGCCGGAAACCCGCTTCGCCCTCTGCGGCAAAGATTTCCGGTATGGTGGACCCGGCCGCCCGCGCAATCTCGTCGTCCAGGTCGACAAAAAGCCAGCCGAGCGCCCGGGAAAGCGCCCTGCCCACGGTGCTTTTGCCGCACCCCATCATGCCGGTCAGTGAAATCGTCATATTCTCCGCAAAAATAACTAATTTTGCAGAAGAATGATGCAACGCATGGAAAAATTCGGACTGATCGGCGACCCGATTACCACTTCCCTGAGCCCCCGGCTGTTTGCGGCTGCCTACGGCGGGCGCTACCCTTACGATTTGATTGAAGGCAGCGATTTCGTAGCCTCGTACCGCCGTTTTCTGGAGGAGTACAAGGCCATCAATGTGACGGCGCCTTTCAAGGAAGACGCCTTTGCGCAGGCCGTCGCCCTGGCGAAAAACGGGCTGGGCGGCATCTCGGGGCCCTGCTGCAAAATCGGCGCGACCAACCTGATGGTCAAAGGCGAGGGTGGCATTCAAGCGTATAATTCCGACTTCAGCGGCATTATCCTCAGCGTGGCGGAAGCCCTCTTCCCCGGCATTACGGCAGCCTGCTATGAACGGTATGGAGAGCGGGGGCACATCAAGGTGCATCAGTTTGTCCGCCAGGAAATTCCGGGGTTATACCCCCTGCGTCCCCAGGCCCTGGTCGTCGGCTGCGGCGGCGCCGGAAAAGCGGCCGCGGTGGCCGCGGCGGAAATGGGCTACAGCACCGCCCTGATGAACCGGACGCAGGAACGGGCCCAGGCCCTGGCCGACGCCCTGCCGGAATATGCTTTCATCGTCGACCCGCTGTCCGATTTCACCGAGGCCGTCCGGGAATGTGACCTGATTATCTACACCCTGCCGGCAGCCCTGCCGGACCTGGCCGGACTGACCGCCGACCACTTCCGCGGCAACGGGCCGAAAGTCATCCTGGAAGCCAATTACAAGACGCCGGCGTTCGAAGGGCCTGTCCGGGAACGGCTGCAGGAAGCCGGCGCACGCTACGTCTCCGGACGGTCCTGGCTGCTGTACCAGGCCCTGACAGGCTACAGTCTGATGACGGGAGAAAGGCCCGACGCCGCGGCCATGCAGGACGCCCTGGGAGCCTAAACGAGGTCTTCGCGTTCGCGGAGGTCTTTGATGCGGAGCTGCAGGGTGGAAGAACCCCGGTAATAATTCTCCACGACGCTGTAACAGATATCAATCGGATTGCCGCCGCGGATGTGCTCGAAGGAGTCCGCCATATTGAAGGCAATGGCTGAAATCTGGTGATACGGCTGGGATTCCTGGATGAGTTCCAGCTTGAGGTGCTGACCGGCCGGACCGACTTTGCGCCCATTGCCGTCGTCATAGACATTCTCCGTCAGGAAAACCGGCGAGTGGTTGCCCGGACCGAAGGGCTGGAACTGCTTGAGAATCCGGAAGAACTTGGGGGTAATCTGGGAGAAATTCAGTTTGGCGTCCACGTCCACGATCGGCGTGGACATTTCGGCCGTAATATGCTCACGGACATAGGCTTCGATGCGCCGGGCGAATTCGGGCAGGTTCTCTTCCTTGAGGGTCAGTCCGGCCGCATAGATATGGCCGCCGAAGTTTTCGAGCAGGTCGGCGCAGCTTTCAATGGAATCGTAGAGGTCGAAGCCCCGGACGCTGCGGGCGGAACCGGTGACGAAGCCGTTGGAACGGGTCAGCACGAAGGTCGGTTTGTAGAACGCCTCCACCAGCCGGGAAGCGACGATGCCCACGACACCTTTGTTCCAGTCGGGGTTGTACACGATGGTAGCATCGTGGCAGGCCAGGCAATGGCCGCTCTGGACCATTTCGAGGGCTTCTTTCGTGATTTCGCGGTCGATGCTTTTGCGCTCGGTATTGTTGTCGTTGATTTGGGAGCCGATGCGGGCGGCGGTGGCATCATCCCGGGCGGTGAGCAGCTCCACGGCCAGCCGGCCGCTTTCCATGCGTCCCGCGGCATTGATGCGCGGCCCGATTTTGAAAACGATATCGTCGATGGTGACATGCGCCGGCTCCAGGTTCGACAGGGCGATGATGGCCTGGAGCCCCTTTCGGGGGCTTTCATTCAGCTGTTTCAGGCCGAAATGGGCCAGGATACGGTTCTCTCCCACCACGGACACAAGGTCGGACGCGATGCTGACGACCAGCAGGTCCAGCAGCGGCAGGAGGTCTTCGAAGGGCATCCCGTGGGCCTGGGAATAGGCCTGGACCAGTTTGAAGCCCACGCCGCATCCGGACAGGTCGTCGAAAGGATAGGTATTGTCTTCGCGTTTGGGGTCCAGCACGGCCACGGCGGGCGGAAGGGTCTCGTCCGGCAGATGATGGTCGCAGATGATGACGTCTATACCCTTCGAGGCGGCATAGCGCACCTTTTCGATGGCTTTGATGCCGCAGTCCAGGGTAATAATCAGGCTGACGCCGTTCGCGGCGGCATAATCGATGCCCTTGATGGAAACGCCGTAGCCTTCGTCATAGCGGTCCGGAATATAGAAATCCAGGGCGGAGGTCAGTTTCGCCAGGTACGAATAGACCAGCGCAACGGCGGTGGTGCCGTCCACGTCATAGTCCCCGTATACCAGGATTTTCTGTCCTTTGCTGACCGCCTCTTCCACGCGGGCGACCGCCTTGTCCATATCCTGCATCAAGAAAGGGTCGTGCAGGCCGTCCAGACTAGGCCGGAAGAAAGAACGGGCGGCGGCAAAACTGTCCACGCCCCGCTGAACCAGCAGGGTGGCCAGGACGGAATCGATGCCCAGCTCGGCGGACAGACGGTCCACCTTGCCGATATCAACCGAATCCTTCAGGATCCATTTTCTTTCTCTGGGCGCCATAATTGTACAAATATAACAAATTTTAACGGATTTTAAAACGCTTCCAGGGCATTCTACGTGAAAAATACCAAAAAAATCGTATTTTTGCATTTCAATAAAGACAAAAAGTTATGGCGAATACTCAACTCAGCGAGCAGGAAATCCTCCGGCGCGAATCGATGAACAAGCTCAGGGAACTGGGCATCGAACCTTATCCGGCACCCCTTTACCCGGTCAATACGACCTCCCGGGACATCCTCGAAGGCTACGATGCGGAGAAAGGCAATTTCAACGATGTCTGCATCGCCGGCCGCATCATGTCCCGCCGCATCATGGGAGCCGCCTCTTTCATGGAGCTCCAGGACGAAAACGGACGAATCCAGGTCTATGTCAAACGGGACGAAATCTGCCCCGGAGAGGACAAGACGATGTATAATACGGTTTTCAAAAAATTGCTGGACATCGGCGACATTGTCGGTATCAAAGGCTTTGCCTTCATCACCCAGACGGGCCAGCTCTCCGTCCATGCGAAGGAGCTCACCGTCCTCTCCAAGTCCCTGCGCGTCCTCCCGATCGTGAAAACCGACGCCGACGGCACGGTGCACGACAGCTTCGAGGATCCGGAGCTCCGCTACCGCCAGCGGTATGT
>CADBPR010000088.1 GCA_902796555.1 uncultured Bacteroidia bacterium | reverse complement strand
GCACGGTCTCCTTTTTTGATTTATGTGCAAATAGTCTGTCTTTCAATCCCATGTCTTATGTTATCCAATCCGTTCAAAACGGCGTAAAATTAGTTAAAGTTACACCATTTTCTCAGTTATCCAAAGAGACTGGCCCCTTTTATGGGTTGCTCAGACTCCTTTTGACGCTGAGCCATCGGGAAAGAGTGTAGCATCTCCCCGTATAGCGGAGCTACAAGCTATCTTTCAGACAATCTCACACAGGCGCTCCAGCCAGAGGGCGTCTGTGTCGTCAAAGGTTCCCAGGTCGGTGCTGTCGATGTCCAGTACTGCGGTGACGGCGCCGTTGCGAATCACGGGGACGACGATTTCGCTGCGCGACAAGGCACTGCAGGCGATATGCCCCGGGAAGGCCTCCACATCGGGGACGACCAGTGTCCGGGCTTCCTTCCAGGCTGTTCCGCAGACGCCGCGGCCGAAGCCGATTCGCTGGCAGGCCGGACTGCCCTGGAAAGGGCCCAGGACCAGCTCCGCTCCGTCTACCCGGTAAAACCCGGTCCAGAAAAAGCCCATTCGCTCCTGAATCAGCGCAGCGGCATTGGCCATCCGCGCCACGCTGTCGCGCTCTTCTCCGAGCAGGAATCCCAAATCTCGCAATAACTGATTGTATTTTTGCGTTTTATCCATCGTGTTGTTTCAGCTCTTTTCGCCCTGCAAAGATAGTCATTTTCTGTTTAAGACGCCGTTTTGAAAAAAACTTCTAAATGCTTATCTTTGTCTTTGCTAGATAAAGCGAAGACAGCGATGAAATTCAAGTCTTATATTATCTTTTTCCTGCTCTTCGGCGTGGTATCCGATGTGTACAGCTGTCTGTGGCCGTTGGCGGACGCGCCCTGGTGGGGGAAAGCGCTGCTCTGCCTGCCGACCCTCGCCGCCGGCCTCTGCCTGCCGCTGATTGGCCTCGGGAAGCATTACACCGATGCCGTACGGGTCTTTTCCTACCTGACTTTTATCTTCGCACTGCCCAAATTTGTCTTCACCCTCTTCGATGCGGTCGGGCGCTTCCTGTTCCGCTCGGATGCGGCTGCGACAGTGGCGCTGGTGGCCGGCGCCGGGGTGTCCCTCGTTTTCCTGGTGCTGATTTTCTATGTGACGCGGCATCTGGTCGTGCAACAGAAAGACCTGACATTCAAAGATTTACCGAAAGCGTTCGAAGGCTTTCGCGTCTGTCACCTGTCCGATTTCCACCTGGGGTCCTTCGGCAAAGTGAGTTCCTATATCCGGCGGATTATGGATGCAGTGGAATCCCTCCGTCCCGACCTGATTCTGTTTACCGGCGACCTGGTGAATTTCGAGACGGCGGAAGCCCTGCCCTTTCTGGACCAGCTGCGGCGCCTGCGGGCACCGTTCGGGATTTTCGCCATCCGCGGCAACCACGACTACCTCCTGCATGGCCATCACAGCGAACAGGACCGGCAGGAAGACATGGACCGGCTGCTCCGGCTGGAGCAACAGCTGGGCTGGCATGTGCTGCTCAACGCGCAAGAGAAGGTCCGCAAAGACGGGGACGAACTGGCCATCGTCGGCGTAGAGAATGTGTCGGCCAATCCCTTTTTTACCCACACCGGCGGCGACCTGCAGAAAGCCCTGAAAGGGCTGCCGGACAAGATGTTCCGGATTCTGCTTTCGCACGACCCGTCCCACTGGCGCTCCGAAGTGGTCCCCGCAGGCGGCATCCCGCTGACCCTCTCCGGCCACACCCACGGGCTGAAATACAAACTGGCCGGCCTGCATGTGTCCCACTGGAAACTGCATGAGTCGGGCGGGATCTATACCGCGGGCGACCAGACCCTCTATGTCTCCGAAGGGCTGGGCAGTGCCTTCGCCTTCCGCCTGGGCGGGTACCCGAAAATCGACCTGCTGACCCTGCATTGCGCAGAAAAAACAATTTCTAAAACCTAATATACCATGAACCAATGGAAAATGATTGTCAACCCGTCTTCGGCGTCCGCCACCACGGGTGATAAGTGGAAAGAATCCGAGAAAATCCTGACAGATAACGGTTTGGCGGTTGACCACGTTGTTACGCAGCATCCCGGACATGCTATCCGGCTGGCACAGGAAGCGGCCGAGGCCGGGTTCCGCCGGTTTATCGCGGTGGGCGGCGACGGGACCATCCACGAAGTAATGACCGGCCTGCTGCGCTATGCCGATGCGACCGGTGCCGACATGGGTGATTTCACCCTGGCCGTGCTGCCGTACGGTACGGGAAATGACTGGATCAGGACCTCCGGCATCCCCAAAGACCTGGCAGAAGCTGCCCGCTGCATTGTCCGTGGCCATACAGCCCGGGAAGATGTCGTGCGGCTGACCTTTGAAAACGGGGTTTTCTGCATGGCCAATATCGGCGGCGTGGGTCTTGACGCCGATATCTGCCACAATACCAACACCTTGAAAAACAAGGGCTACAAGGGAGAATTGCTGTACAAACTGGTGGCTCCGTATTCGATTTTCTCCCGGAAACGCCATCCGGTGGAGATTGTCTGCGACGACAAGCCGGTCTATCGGGGCAAATTGTTCACAGTGGTCATCGGAAACGGTGTCTACCGCGGCGGCGGCCTGAAACAGAACCAGGAAGGCGGCCGCTGGGACGACGGCCAGCTGGAAGTGTCCATCCTGGGCGATGTGAACCATATCAAAGGCCTCCAGCGGATGCTGCATGTGTTCTCCGGCGATTTTGCCACCCTGCCCAATGTGCTTACGCGTCGCTGTAAGAAAATGACGCTCAAACCGTTAAGCACTGGGCGCGACCGGGTGGAATCCGACGGCGAGATTCCCGGAACGCTTCCGCTGACGGTGGGACTGACCGGGCAGCAAATCCAGATTATTGTTCCGTAACGGTATGAAGAGAGGTTCGGTCAAAGCGGCCCGTCTCGGGTTTTGGGAGCGGTTTCTGCGGGTTTTCTGCGTCGGCGTCGTCCACCTGGTCCACCGGCCGAAGTGCTGCGGCCCCAAACCCGCCCTGGAGGAGCCGACGATTTTCGCCTGCCGCCATGTGGGGCTGATGGACCCGGTGATGCTGATGGTGCTGTACCACCGGATGATGATTCGCCCCCTGGTCGCCCGCGACTACTATGATAAGAACCGTTTCACCCGGTTCTTCTACCGACTCGCGCAGTGCATCCCCATCGAACGGCACATGGCTTCCACACAGTGGCTGGAAGACTCTCTGGCCGCGCTGGAGCGGGGTGAGAGCGTGATTATTTTCCCGGAAGGCCGGCGCAACAAGAGCGGCAAAGGACTGCTGCCCTTCCATAGCGGCGTCACCCTCCTGGCGGCCCGCAGCGGCGCCCGCGTCGTCCCGGTATACAATGCCGTATGGCATTTCCCGCACCGGTACCGCCTGGCCATCGGCGACCCTGTCCGGCTCGATGACCCGGCTCCGGAAGAAATGAAATCCCGCTGGCTTCGGGAGCAGACGGACCGCATTCAGGCGGCCGTTGCCGACCTGGCTCCGCGGGTAGAACAAGAATTCCAATCATGACCGCCATGCGATTATTAACGATGATGATGTTGTTGAGCAGTTTGTTCGGCTGCGGCACACCGGCCCCCAAAGGTAATCTGGTGTATTGCAGCTATGCCAAAGCCGGGTCCGCCGGGCTCGGAAAAGATTATTGTGAACTGATAGCGGATGCGGATTCCGTGCCCAAAGTGGTGGTGGTCCTCCGCAGGGGCAACCGTTTCGGCGAGCCTGAAATCAATATGGAATTTCCTGTGGAACAGCAAGTTGTGGACAGCCTGCAGCAGCTGCTGGCCCAGGAAAAAGTCTACCGCCTGAACGGGTATTCGCTCGAGGAGGCCATCACTGGCGGCTATGGCTACCGGATTTATATGGAATATGCCTCCGGTGAGAAAATCAATGCCCGCTGGTACGGCAACGACATTAAGCCCGAGGCCATCTCTGCCTATCGTCTTATTGAGAACTATTTCGACCCTTGGCGCCGGAAAGCCTACCTGCAGGCCCGCGTGGATTGGATTCAGCAGATGGAAGCGCGCTACGACCGTCTGTCCCGGGCCCAGCGGCAGCGCAAACGGTATGACACGCTGCAGGAAGACCTCCAAGAACTGGAGCGTTACCTGGAATCCGGTGTCTGGCAACAGGATTACGAGGCCGATGAGCGCGGCGAACTGCCTGCCGACCTGAAGCGGGGCGTGCTCAGCCAGGACGGCTTGTACAACTTGCTGCAAGGCGACTTTGACTTTTAACGGGCCCCGTTCCATTTGCATAAATGCCAGATTTTTTATACCTTTCGCCGCATAAAACAATTCAATCTTGATTTTTATGAAAAACTATCTTGCCAAATCCCTGGCTATCGCAATGGTAGCCCTTTGTTCGTTCAGCGTTCAGCTTCCGGCCCAGAGCTTTCTGAAAGGCCTGAAAGACGCTGCTAAAAATGCTGTGAAGGACGCCGTGAAGGATGCCGTGAAAGATGGCACCCAGGCCGGGTCCAACGCAGTTTCTTCCGCTGCCTCTACCGTATCCAACGCGGTCCCTGCCGCCAAGGGTAAAACATTCTATGTCAGCGTGTCCACCGGTTCGGCCCGTGCCGACGGCCTGTCTCCTGCAACGGCGATGAAGGACCTCCAGAAGGCCATTGACACCGCTGAAGACAACGATGTGATTTATGTGGCGGAGGGCAACTACCTCGGCAATATGGACCGGGGCTATATCGAGTGCGGCAAGTTCGGCAATGCCCAGAACGACCGCGGCAAATTCATCAGCTTCTACGGCGGATATTCGACCGATTTCACCGAGCGCGACGTCATCAAGCATGTGACCAAGTTCCAGCCGGTGGAGCAGCGGTTCATCGCCCCGTTGTTCAATATCAACGCAAGGCGGCCCTATGGCTATACCGGCCCGGTGGGTACGGTGGTCATCGACGGTTTCGTCTTCGACCTGGGCGAGAACAACCTCTACTGTGCAGCCAATGTGGATGACGAGCGGACCGGCACCCCCAACAAGGGTGTGCTCACCGGACGTTTCATCGAGCCGGACGGTGCGCCGGCCGTTCCGAAGGTGGGTTATGCCAACGGTGACGAGTATGGCCTGCACATGGATGTGGAAGGCAATGTCCGCGTTTCCAACTGCATTTTCGTCAACTGCCGTGACTACGGTATCGCTGCGATGATGGGGAAGGGCCACATGGAAATCTGCAACAACATTTTCATTTCCTGCCGCTATGCTTCCTGCCAGGTCCGTGGTACGACGAAAGACAGCGAAATCGACCAGGTCTCCCTGGATTTCCACCACAATACCGTGCTGTTCACCTGGACGCGTACCAAGGTGTTCGAGGATATGGGACAGGGCTTCCGTTTCATGAACGGTATCCGTACCATCAATGTCCACAACAACATTTTCGGTTGCAACAGTAACTGCGCTGTGGAGCGGGTGTACTATGAGACTACCGCCGCGATGGAGAAAGCCAAGATCAGCAACCTGTACGACAATTATTTCTTCGCCAACAAGCGTGACCTGGAAATCGCTTCTATGGGTGCTGCGAGCATTTCCGTTCCGGCCGCCCGTATTGAGGAGGCGGAGCAGATTGGTCCGAAATATGAGGGTAACAAGGAGCTTCCCGAGAGCGAAATCGCCTTCGTCAAGGCCATCGACCAGTCTTATCTGGAAGGCTTCCTGAGCCTGAAGATTATGTCTTCGCAGAGCTACAACGCCAATTCTGCCGCCAACCAGATCAACCGGGCTTTCGGTCTGAACCAGCAGGGCAGCGAGATTGTGCGTCCTTCGATGTACTGCAACAAGTATCCGTGGGAGAAGGCCAAGGACCTGTTCGGTGTCGTGGCCGGCTACGGTGCCCAGATGCCGCAGTAAGATTTTACAAATGTTTATGAATAACCTGCATCATTTTTTCTGCCGTCGCACGTTGTGCGACCCCTCCCAATATATACGGGGGAATAGGATTCCCCCGAACCCCCTGCGGCCTTTATTCCCTCCACGACTTGCCTCGTTGACGCGGAACCAGCGGCAAGT
>CADBPR010000087.1 GCA_902796555.1 uncultured Bacteroidia bacterium | reverse complement strand
CGAAGTCCCTTTCGTCGTCGCTCTCCCCATAATCGCCTCAAATTGAATCGGCGCAGGGCCAATGACGGTCATCGTCTGTATCTCTCCGGATAAATCCTGGTCAGGGATGTTCTCAATTGCGCATCCGAACAATGAAAAGGCTGCGATTGTAGCAAATAAACGGGCTGCTGATTTCATAAGCAAGGCATTGTTAGTTATTTAATAATGTTTGTGGCAAGCAGGCATAAAAAAAGTGTGAGCCCATCATCTCTCATTCCTAAAGAGGGCTCTGGACTGCCTGCAAAGAGAATAAGGGAATTGACTCACACTGCTATGTTGAGGGCAGAAAGCCCACAATACAGCCAATGCAAGCGCTAACCTCATCCGCCTTTGCAAGAATTGTCCAGATTCTCTTTAACGGAAAAGCAAACGCTTTCTATATGTCGTTGTCCGAAGACAACAATGCAAATATACGATTTTTTTTCTTTCGTACAACGAAAGATACGATCAGAGAACCACAAAAATCAGAATAAAGCCGGGTAGGAATGTCGAATCATTACCACCAGAAAGACTACGAGCGCCTGATCAAGGAAGTATTGGCCCTTTCAGAAGGCCTGAAAGTGGAGATTTCCTAAGGGCAGACAGCATATACCAAGGGGTGGCCAAAATTCCTTCTGGCCACCCCTTGTATATTGCCCTGAACAGCGTCAGGCTATCTCTGTCAGCGCCTGGACGGCTTTATCGAGCCGGTCGGCCTCAACCACAATGGAGATGCTCAACTCTTCCCCACCCTGGGCGGCGGCAATCGTATTGACGCCGGCAGCGGCCAGGGCCGCATAGACCTTGGCGGAGACACCGGGGACATTCTTCATCTTGTCGCCATAAACGGTGACGATGCCGACTTCGCGGCTGATAATCAGTACGTCATCTTCCGACTGGACAAGCGCGCTGACCGCTTCTTCCGCAGCCTGCCGGTCTTCCTGGCGGACGGCAAAGGATATGCTGTACTCCGAGGAGGACTGGGAGATGAAACGCACGTTGATGCCGGCCTGTGCCATCGCCGAGAAAATGGCGGAGGACATGCCCACCTGCCCCAGCAGGCCCGTTCCGTAAACGGTAATCAAGGAAACATCCGCGTCGCTGATGACGCCGGAGACGGTGCCTTCGGCATGGGAGGAGCCGGCGGCAATCCGCGTACCGGGGAAGGACGGATTCAGGATGTTTTTAACCAGAATGGGAATGCCGCTCTTTTTGGCGGGCCACAGGGAAGCGGAAGGGAACGGTGCATCGGCGGAAGCGCAATAATGGGCCGCTTCGTCATAAGACATGGCCGGTATCCCGGCGATACCGTCCTTTTCCACATAACATTCCATCTGCTGCGCACCGAGGGCGGAAGCAATCAGGGAAGCCATCACATGGGCGCCGCCGCGGCCGATCCGCACCACATAACCGGTGTCCAGACGGCCGTAACCGCCGGGAATCAGGATGGTGCCGCCTTTGCAGCGGTTGCGGATTTCCTCACGGCTGAGGTTCCAGTCGACCACTGTCTGACCAGCCTCCTGGTGGCAAATCATCAGTTCCGTACCGTCAATCAAGGTGGCCTGCACCTGCCGGTTCACCGCTTCGGCGCAGAGCCGGGCGCACTTGACCATCACATAGTCTTCCACCGAAGGAAGCGTGGCCTGGACATACATGCCTTCGCCCAGATAGCCGGCTACGCTGTGCACTGTCTGCGCAATCTTTTCACGATAGAGGGCATCCGTAGACAGGGATTCGAAATAGTCGGTGATGGCGGCGAATTCCGCTTCGGCGGAACGTTTCTCCACCAACGAGCGGCGCACCGCTTCCTTGAACAGGTTTTCGACTTTCTTTTCCGGCCGGATAACGGCTACGGTACCTTCAGAACATAATCCGGTAATCTCGCGGAAGGTCTCCCTTCTCAGGACAAAAGATTTGACAATCATGGCGCACATGTAGTTTAAGTGTCATTTCGGAGCTAAACGGCTCTTTTTCCTTGCAATATTATCGTTTTTTGGCGGAAAATCCAAATATGAAGCCGCTAAAATTGCAACAACTTCGGAAATCCCGTCATTTTTCCCGGGTCCAGACCTCGGTCTCGCCGAATCCCATCAGGGTGCCGCGGACCTTGAGGGTTTTGGCATCGGAGAAGCGGGCCGTCATATGGGCCTTGATGCCCCGGTTGGGGTCGTAAATCTTCGTGCCGCCCCACTGTTGTTTCTTGGCGTCATACCGCAGGCCGGTGAACAGGACAATCTGGTCACAAGGCGTGTTGCGCAGGCTTTTGTCCGGGTTCTTGTCGTCCCGCTGCAGGCGGCCTTCGCTGTCATATTTGTTCTTGACCCAGCAGACGCGTCCCGTATAGGAACCGTCCGCCTCACGGGTAATCCGGACCTTGTACTGCCCCTCGCCGGGAACGGAAATGTAGGTACCGACGATGGCGTCCGCCCGGTCATTCTGGGCGAACAGCACGAAGGAGCTCAGCAGCAAGCAGATAAGCAGAAAAACACGTTTCATGACAAACTAAAGGAAATAAAAGGTAATCATCAGTTGGGCGGCAACAATCCACAGGAACATGGCCATCGGATACACCGCCGAATAGGCATAGGAGATATAGCCGTATTTTCCATAACGGGTCTGGGCGAAACGCAGCACCTGGGGGTTGGTCGCCACGCCGGACAGCATACCGCAAATCATGTAGAAATTCATCTTGAATACCCAGCGGGCGACCAGACCGGCCACCAGCACCGGGATGATGGTAATCGCAGCACCGTAGAGAATCCACTGCCATCCGTTCTGAAGAAAAGACGAAACGAAGGCTTCACCGGAACTCAGGCCGATGGCCGCCATCAGCAGGCAGAGGCCCAGTTCCCGCAGCATGGACGTGGCGCTGTAGGTGTTATAGGTCGTGATTTTCCATTTCGGTCCGAAATAGCCCAGCAGCAGGGCGACGATGAAAGGACCGGCGGCCAGCCCCAGCCGAAAAGGATGGGGGATATTGCCGAAACGCAGCGGGATATAGCCGAGGGTCAGACCCAGGACGATTCCCAGGAAAATCGGAAGAAGGTTCGGTTTCTCCAGGTTCCGTGCGCTGTTGCCGAGCAGGGTCGACAGGGCGTCAATCCCGTCCTGCGGCCCGACGACTGCCAGGGTATCCCCCACTTGCAGGGCCAGGTTCCGGTTGGCGACGATTTCCACGTTGCTCCGGAGAACGGTCGTCACCGTGACCCCGTACTGCTCGGGCAGGCGGAGATCCTTCAGGCGCTTGCCTTCCACCTTGGAACTGCTGACAATCAGGCGGCTGGTGGGCTGGTTGGCAGGAACGTCCTCCACATCCTCGGCAGCCATGGCGCCGAAGACCATGCGGGCCGTCGGAATATCCTTTTCCGGGGCGACCAGCACCAAACGGTCGCCTTCCTCCAGAAGGGTGCTCCGGTCGGTCGGGAAAGCGGTCCCGCCGCGGACAATCTGCCGGACGACAAAGGTTCCTTCAAAGGGACGCAGGACATCGGAGGGACGTTTTCCGATGACGGCAGGATTGCAGACCGTCAGGGTCACTTCGGCCGTATCGTCGTCAGAACGGACCAGGTCATCCATCCGGGCCTTTTCAGCGGAGATGTCCACGCGGAACAATTTTTCCAGACAGACCAGCACCAGCATCACCCCGAGCATACCGATGGGGTACGCCAGGGCATAACCGGACGCGATGGAAGCACCCAGTCCCGTCAGGTCCGTTTCCGACAGGAAAGTACCGAAGGAAAGGTCATAATAGGTCTGCTGGACGGCCGCCAGACCCGGGGTGCAGGTAACGGCGCCGGTCATGATGCCGGACAGGGTCGGCAGGTCGTCTTCCGGGGTCAGCCAGGAAAACAGGAGGGTCGTCAGGACCGTCAGCAGGATAATCCCCACGGCGACCAGACTCGTTCCCAGCCCGCCTTTGCGGAAGCTGTTCACAAAACCGGGGCCCACCTGGAGGCCGATGGAAAAGACGAACAGAATCAGGCCGAATTCCTTGATGAAATGCAGCAGGTTGGGGTCTGCATGCATACCCAGGCCGCTGAACAGCAGCCCGATATAGAGAATCCACATCGCCCCGAGGGAGATGCCTTTGAACTGTATTTTACCCAACAGCAGTCCCAGGCCGATGACCAGGGACAGCAACATGAAAGAGTGGCCCGTTCCGGACCCGAAAAAGAAATCGTACATCGCTGTCATTCGCTATTTTCGCCTGCAAAGATAGCGATTCTTGGCGTCTTTTACAACCGCAGGGGTCCGACGTGCATTTTTCGGATTCCCGGGCGGAGAAAGACAGAGAAAATGAAAAAATTTTTTGCAATTGATGAAAGAATTGCTAAATTTGCAATCCCAAATCAAAAAGGGACGTTAGCTCAGTCGGTTCAGAGCGCTTGCTTCACACGCAAGAGGTCGGCAGTTCGAATCTGCCACGTCCCACTCTTTTTTTTATCAGCTTTCGCTGAGCAGTTCGGCCGGACCGGTCAGATACACTTCCTGAAACCCTTTTCCTGCGCGTCGGAAGGACACGCTCAAGGCATCGCCGCGTCGGCAGAAGAGGCGGATTTCCGCCGGGTCCGCAGCAGGCACCAGCCCTTGTACACAGGCCGCTATCGCGCTCGCCGTCAAGCCGGTACCGCAGGCCAGGGTCTCCCCTTCCACCCCCTTTTCAAAGGTCCTCACATGCAGGCCGTCTTCGCGCAGCGACACGAAATTGACATTGGTACCCTCCGGCGCGAAGACCGGGTCCCAGCGGACAGCCTTCCCCTGCTCCGCGACATCGACCGCGTCCACATCCTCCACGAAACTGACCCAGTGACGGGTCCCGGTATCCAGAAACAGCCCGTTCCGCAGGGGCCTCACTTCCGGAACGTCTTTCATCTTCAGGCGCACCGTCCAGAGTTTTTCCTGCGGATGGGCCAGGATGCGGGCCGTGTGCGGGCCGTCCGGGGCCAGGAAACGCCAGGTGTCCCCAGCCGGCCGGATGCCCAGGTGGTCGGCCAGGGCAACGATGCAGCGCCCGCCGTTGCCGCACATCATGCCGCCGCTTCCGTCGGGGTTATAGAAGGCCATCGAGAAATCGGAATCGGTCCCGGGCGCTTCGTCAAGCACCATCATCCCGTCCGTGCCGTATTTCCGGCACAGGTCACGGGCGAGCGCGGCTTCCGTGGAAGGGGTTCTTCCGCCGCGGCGTCCGTCGCAGATGACGAATCGGTTTCCGGCGCCGGTAAACAGATAGATATCGGATGTCAGGACGGTTTCCATACGAATCGGGCATGTTGTTTTTCGATGCGAAGATAAGAAATATTTGGCAGAATCGACACGGATTCGGGATACGGCGGCCCAAAAAGGCACAATGAACAGAAAAAATGCTTACATTTGCAATCAGGAGAAACATGCACACGTAAAACACCCTATCGTCATGTTAGCTGAAATAAATGGCGAGCTGTTAGCCCATTGTGAAGAAGCAGCCAATGAAATTGTAAACCGCATCCTGGAAGCGATGGACGACGCCGCGATTCCCGAAGGGAAAGAGACGGCCTTTGTCATCGACCGTTTGCAGCAACTTTCCAAGGCGGAACGTTTTGCGCTTGACGCCTATGTCATGGAAATGGTCGGGCAGGTCCCCCTGGAGGATGAGGAGTCGCCGCAAGAGACGCCCCTCCCCTCCGATGAGGAACTCGCGGATTATATCGTCGGGTTCTGGGAAGAGATGAACTGACGCTGCCTGCTATTCAATCCGGATACTGAGCGTTTTCAGTTCCTGCCATCCGGCCGCATCCGTTACGCGAATCATGAAATGATAGTCGCCAGGTGCGATGTCTGCCGGAATCGGAATCTTTGCAAAAAAGACCGTTATGATTCGAGAAAGCCTCCGCCAGTATATCGAAGAAGCCGTTATTCCCCGTTACGCCACCTTTGACAAAGCCCACCGGGAAGACCATGCCCGGGCTGTCATCGACCGTGCGCTGGCCATGGGAAAGGCCTATGCGGTGGACGAAGAAATGCTCTTGACGGCGGCCGCCTGCCACGACCTGGGGCTGGCCGTCGACCGGAAGACGCACCACCTCGAAAGCGGTCGGATCATCCGGGAGGATACCCGGCTGCGGGCATGGTTCTCCCCCGAACAGATTGAGGTGATTGCACAGGCGGCGGAAGACCACCGCGCCTCCGCCCAGACTCCGCCCCGGAGCCTCTACGGCCGCCTGGTCGCCGAGGCAGACCGGATGATTGTGCCGGAGACCATCCTGCGCCGCACCATCCAATACGGACTGTCCCACTACCCGGAGCTGGACAAAGAAGGGCACTGGCAGCGGACCCTGGCGCACCTGCATGAAAAGTATGCCGAGGGCGGATACCTCCATCTGTTGATTCCCGGGTCGCCCAACGAAGCACCCCTGGCCCGCCTGCGGGAAATCATCCGGGACGAGCAGCGGCTGCGGACGCTTTTCGACGCTTATTTTGATGAAGAATCCGGCCTGTAACCGCAAATAGTTATGATCTTGCAGGTATAAAACGAAACAAAGGATCCGCGAAACGGACGGCAACAATCAAAATAATCCAGTTCATCTGATGATTTCATGCGCCCATCCGAGGGCTGCAGCATACCCGGCGTCTCCTACTCTAGTGATGCAAAGATAGCCAAAATCCGCCAATAATACGGACATCTGCGCAAAGAACAGAAGAAAGAATTTGAAGAAACGGTAAAAAACACTATCTTTAGAAAATTTTGTGACGAAAACCCGTACAGACCATGTATCACGTAACCCAACTATCGGACACTACGACAGACGGCATCCGCTGCACCTCCTTTGCTACCTGCGGCAAGACCTGCTCCACCCGAATCAACCTGGAGACCGAAGGCGACACCATCCGCCGCGTCGAAATCGTCAAAGGCTGCGACGGCAACACCAAAGGTCTGGCCCGTCTTTGCGAGGGCCGCAAGATTGCGGATGTCATCGGCCTGCTGGAAGGCATTGACTGCAAAGGCCGCGGCACCAGCTGCCCGGACCAATTGGCAAAGGCGCTGAAAGAACTATGAAACGCATCATTGTCCTTCTGCTGATGCTCCTGGGCATGCTGATTGGCGGCAGGGCCTATGCCCAGCGCGTCACCAACAGCAGCTACCAGACCGTCGCCCATATCAAATCGGACGGGACCATCCAGGACGCGAACTACCGCACCATCGGCCATATCAAATCGGACGGCACCGTGCAGGATGCGAACTACAGGACCATCGGCCACCTGCGCGATGACGGCACCGTCCAGGACAGCCGCTACACCACCATCGGACATATCAAGAAAGACGGCACGGTCCAGGACAGCCGCTATAGCACCATCGGACACATCCGGGATGACGGCACCATCCTGGATGCGAACTACCGCACCATCGGCCACGCCCCGGGCATCCCCATGGCCTGGGCGGCATGGTTCTTTTTCTTCTGACGCGCTTGCCAAGGACCGCTGCTGATAACTGATCGCAAGGTCAGGGCCTATTTTAAAAAGAACAATCAAGTAAGACACGAGCCATGAAACGTTTATTCAGCTTTTTGATTCCTTTTCTGATGTTGTCCGGCTGCTGCTCGGCGCCCAAAGAAAGAACCCTTGCATTTGAAGGCATCGAGAACGCCCGGGAGCTGGGCGGCCTGGTGATGCAGGACGGCCGGACGATTCGCGCCGGCAAACTGGTCCGCTCCGCGGAGCTCTCCAAGGCCTCCGATGCCGATGTCGCCCTTCTGAAAAGCCGTTTCGGCCTCAGCGACATCTTTGATTTCCGCTTTGAGGCGGAACGTGGCAAAGCCCTGGACCGGGAGATTGACGGCGTGCAAAACACCTGGCTCTCCACGCTTCCCGAGACATTTGTGGCCGCCTTCTCATCCGGCCGTGCAGACTCGACGGTGGTGCAGTCTGCCAATATGCTGGAGACCTTGGCCTCCTATGCTTTTAACCCCAAGGCCCAGGAGATGGCCCAGAAACTTTATCCGGCCATTGTCATGGATACGACCTCGCAGAAGCGCTATGGGACATTCCTCCGGGGTGTATTGTCGGCCAAAGGCGGGGCGCTCTGGCACTGCTCCCAGGGGAAGGACCGCTGCGGATGGGGATCCGCTTTTGTGCTTGCGGCCCTGGGCGCCAGCCGGGAGACCATCGTGGAGGATTTTGCGCTGTCCAATGTCTCCTATGCCCCTGCCGTGAAGGCCCTGTCGGACAAAATTGTGGAGAAAGGCGGTGGCGAGGCGGAGCTTTCCTTCATTCGCTCCATGATTGGCGTGAATGTGGAGAATTTCGAGCGTACGCTGGATCTGATTGATGCCCGTTATGGCTCCCTCCAGGCCTATCTGGAACAGGCCCTTGGCTTCACCGCCGAGGAGCAGGAGCGCATGAAGCAGAAGTATTTGCGTTAGCCCTTTACAACAGCTTTACCGCGATGGCAGCACATGCCTCGGCGTCGGCCAGGGCATGGTGATGCCGTGTCAAATCATACCCGCAGGCCGCGGCTACAGTCTGCAGCTGATGGTTCGGAAGCCGGCGCCCGTAGTGCCGGCGGGAAGCAGCCAGCGTATCGTAGAACACATAATCCGGATAGTCCATCCTGTACACCCGATGGACGGCTTTCAGACAGCCTTCGTCAAAACGCGCATTGTGCGCCACCAGCGGAAGGCCCTCAACCAGCGGCGCAATCTTCGCCCAGACCTCGGGGAACACCGGCGCGTCCTCCGTATCTTCGACTGAAAGCCCGTGTACGCGCTGGCAGAACCACTGGTAATACGCCGGTTCGGGGTGGATGAGGCTGTAGAATTTGTCCACTACTTCCCCGCCCCGGACAATCACCACACCCACGCTGCATACGCTGCATGGCTGCTCGTTGGCCGTCTCAAAATCGATTGCCGCAAAATCTGTCATCATCCGCAGTTTTTATACATTCCTCCGCCACGCTGGGAAAAGCCCTCTTGACACCCGCGTGCGGTGGTTTTATCATTCAAATGCTGTCATTCCAGCGTGTCTGCAAAGTTACGGATAAAATCGGAGGATTGGAAACAGAGAATTCGCCCTCGGATTCACGAATCCTTCGTGACCAAGGGCGATGACGCCAATGGATAAGCGGTGGCCTATGCGGCTTGGAACCACGGTGCCGAGCGGCCTGAAGGTGCCAGCCACTGGTTCTTGCCGGCTTATTGGATTTGTGCACGGCCTTTCTGAATGAAACCGGCCGGTCCATGCTCCGACTATCCCATCTCACAGAAAATGTGTATATTTGAAAACTAATTCTTCGCACTATGGCAAAAGACAGATTTGACATCAAAGAAAAGGAAGGCATCAGCCTCATGACAGATGCCGTTGTCATCGTTGACAAGGAGACCGGCGTGAACTATCTGTTTGTTCACCGTGGATACGGCGGCGGCCTTACTCCCCTGCTGGATGCAGACGGCAAACCCATTGTTACCAAAGGAGACTGTCAAAAGTGATTACCCTCATCCTGATAGTTCTCACCACGCTGGTGAGCATCCTTTGCTTCACCGGGGTGCTGAACGGGGACAGACTCCTGTTCAACGCTTATTCTGTCTGGCACGGAAAAGAGTGGTACCGGCTGTTTTCGTACGGAGCCGTCCATGGCGGCTGGGGACACCTTTTCTTCAACATGCTCACCCTGTTCTGCTTCGGGAGGGTGGTGGAAGCGTATTTCACCCTGGCATTCGGCCATACGCTCGGCATCGTGCTGTATGTGGTGCTTTATGTCAGTGCCCTTGCCGTATCCAGCATCTGGGACCTCGTGAAGTTCAAGGACGAGTGGAACTACAATGCCGTGGGAGCCTCCGGAGCCGTATCGGCCATTCTCTTTGCATCGATTCTCTTTGAGCCCAAAATGGGCATTTACATCTACCTGATTCCCATTCCGGTGCCGGGCTATCTTTTCGCGCCTTTGTATCTGCTCTACTGCTGGTACATGGCCAAGCGCAATATGGACAACATTGGCCATAGCGCCCACTTCTGGGGAGCCGTGTATGGCCTGGTGTTTCCGCTTATCTGCCGCCCCGAGATTCTCCAGCACTTTCTGGCTCAACTGGGACAATGAAACGGCCCGGCTGCGGTCAGCCTAACGAGTCTCACTGAGAGTCCTTAACTGACAGATTCCGAACCCCATGAAAATGTGTTAACTCTCACCCCAATCTGAACCTGCGATTAGAAAGAACACTGTGCAGTCATTTTGCAATTGGAGGGCAGTTATGGCAAAAGTATTCATCGATGCGTCACACTCTTGTCTCGCCGTATTTCTTTAGCCAAACCGCAGATGCATCTCACAAAAAAGTCAGCCAAAAAGAGAATTTTTTCGTGAATTTGGCTGAATTTTTTATATCTTTGTACACGAGATAAATGTACGCAAGATGAAAAGTACCAGAATCATAGGCAGAGAAGAAGAACTTCGGACGATGG
>CADBPR010000086.1 GCA_902796555.1 uncultured Bacteroidia bacterium | reverse complement strand
GACCGGCCGGAGGCCGAAATACCCCCTAATAGGGGGTTCAGACGATAGTCTGAGGGGGTTAGGAGACCCGAAGGGGCCGGCCAAAACTTCTTTTTGGCCGGCCCCTGTCATCGGATTATCCGGGATTACTGGATAGCCTCACGGGTAAGGGTGTAGAGAACATATCCGGCCGGAGTGGCCTCGTCGTTACCGGCGATATAGCCGGCCAGGACATAACCGTTGCCGGTAGCCGGGTCGAACACGAAAGCTACGGAAGGCTTGTTGTTGGTCGGGTTGGTGGCCAGGGCCTGCACGGAAGAAAGCAGATATTGGCTGCCTTCGCCGTCGAGGTAGTAGTCGATGTTCTGGATGGTCAGGTAGGCATTCTGCACGCCGACGTGGGCAATGGCAGCGTAGTGGTTACCGCTGTAGTTGAAAGCCTTCAGGCCACCGGCGAAGTCGGTGTTGCCGTACTGGTGAGGGCCACCGTGTTTGAGCTCGTTGGTGATGAGGCCGTTGGCGAAGAGCGCAGCGGGCATGGCAATGTCCTCACCATCAATACCTTCGCGGACGAATACCATGTCGCCGCCGAGTCTCCACCACTCCTTGGAGGAGCTGTCCAGGGTACCGTCCCATTCGGGGGAAGCGCTCAGGGATACATAGATACCGCCGGAAGGCTTGCCGTCTTCACCCGGGGTAATCTCCAGGGCGGAGACGTTCTGGCCGGAAGAAAGACCGTTGTTCAGGCCGGCTGCATAGAAATATTCCTTGCTCTGGTCGCCGTCGCAGCTGTCGCCCCAACGGTTGTCCAGCATACGGGTGTCGAAGAAACGCCACTCGTCGCCGGAAGGACGGGAGCCCTCATGGAAGGTCCAGAGGTGGTGCTGGCCCTGACGGCCGTCAGGATAAGCGAACGCGTACATGTCGCCGGCGAGGTTGCCGGAGATATTCAGATACTGGGCCACGTTGTTAGGGTTGTCATAAAGCATGACCGGAGCCTGGTCGTAGCCGTCCTTCCATGCGAAAATGCGGGTGGAAGCAAGTTCGGAGGAGCCGCTGGGAGTACCGGTGTAGTCGGCGTTGGCATAGCCGACGGCAGCCACGAGGACACCCTTCTCATCATTGTCCATGGAAACGATGACACCATCATCCAGACCGGTCATGTTCAGGTCGCCGACCTTTTCGAGATTGAGGTTGAAGACATGGCCTTCGGCATCGGCCCACTTGTCAACAGCGCAGAAAGCGTGAAGGTTGCCGCCGAACTTGGCAATGGTAGCGGCACCCATCGTAACGGCGAGTTCCTCTTTCGTACGGGCGATGGCCACGGTGTACTGGCGGGGAGCCGGTTCGACGGAATATTCAGCCTTGGTCGTACCGTCTTCAGCGGTAACGGTCAGTTTCACCTGCTGGGTCCAGTCGGTAATGGTAGCGGGATCCGGAGCAATCGTCGCTTTTTCGGAAATCTCGACGGTCGCGACTGCGTTGGAAAGTGCGAAAGCCTGTTCGGGCTCGTAGGTCAGTTCAACGAATTTCTCCTCTTCGAAGATCTCGCCGTTGATGACGACGTCACCGGCAGCGACAGAGAGGGAAACAATCTTACAAGCCTTGCTCTTCTCGGCGGGGACATCCTTGGAAGGGTCTTCGCTGGCGGGAGCATCCTTGCTGGGATCAGCGCTCGGATTCGTCTGATTCTCAGGTGTTTTGTTGCAAGCGATAGCGCTCATCATCAGCGCAGCTGCAAAAAATAAAGAAACTTTTTTCATAGCGATACTATTGATTAATTAATACGAGTTAAATTAACATTCGTGAAAAAGATACCGTCATTTCGAGGAAACATAGCCCCAGACCTGGTATTGCTTGGTGGATCCGGTCTGTGCCGAAGTGACCGTCAGGGTAATCCGGGGATTGCCGTCATCATCTTTGGTGACGTCCCAAATGGTGTCACTGAGCTTCGGGGAAATGATGGCGTCGAACCAGACCGTCGCCATCAGCTTGACCTTCGTCAGGTCATACTTGGCACGTTCCGCGCGGGGCACGACGAACACGATGGTCCCCGCCTCCTGGTCAATGGTGGCCTCCAGGCTGGACTGGATGTCGAATCCCGTGCTCAGCATCACCATGGAGGTGATGGTCACATCATCATGGACGAAAGGGTTTACCGCCTTCTTGCAGGAAGAAAGGCCGATGAGCAGCAGGGCTGCCGCGATATATTTCAGATATTTCATAATACTACCATCCAGGATTGTTTGTATGATTCAGCGCCTCGTTGTTGTTCAGCTCGCTCAGCGGCAGGGCGAAGCAGTAGAAGCGGTCCATGAAGATACGCTTGCTGCCGGCGTCGATGTCACATTCTTCGTAGCTGAAACTGTCGTCCGTGTTCTTGGTAATCTTGACGCCGTGGAAACTCTTGCCGTTGAAACGGTCGACGGATTTCCTCCAGCGGCGCAGGTCCCAGTAGCGGAAGTTCTCACCCGCCAGTTCCACCTTGCGTTCCTGTTCCAGCAGGTCCATGAAGTCCTCCAGGCTGGCGGCGCTGCGGGCAGGAAGGCTCACGCGGCCCCGGATATCGTTCAAGGCGGCGAGGGCGTCCGTGCTGTTGGCGCTCCAGTCCTTCTGGGCCAGGGCCTCGGCCTTGTTCAGCAGGACTTCGCCGTAGCGAAGCAGGATATCGAAATGGTTGCTGCCTTTCGCGTCCCAGCTGTGGTCATTCTCGGTGATGAACTTGCGGTAATAATAACCGGTGCAGGTAGAGGTGCGTCCGTCCGTATTCTGGAACTCCTGCAGGCCGTCCACGCCGCCGACGAAGGACTCGATTTTACGTCCTTCCCAATCCTCGTTGTTGTAGAGAATCGTGGCGTAGAAACGCGGCTCGCGGCCGGAGAAGGGGTCGTTCCCCCAGGCGGCCGGGTTGGCCTTGTAGTCAGCCCAGGAAAACACCTTACCGTCAGCCATCTCATAGCTGTCGGCCAGTTCGGCGGTCGGGCAGATTATATAGCCGGAAGCACGGTTGTTATGGTACGGGGTGTCGCCGGAAGGACGGAACACGGCGTCGGCATTGTGGCTCATGCCCTCGGCCAGGAAGCTGATGGTCATGATGTTTTCGACACTGCGCTGATCGGCGAAGACATTGGCATAGGACGGGTCCAGACCGGCGCCCAGCTCCTTGCACTTGTCAGCCGCTTCGATGACCACATCCCACTGCTTGGCATACAGCGCCACGCGGGAGAGGAAGCCCCAGGCCGCCACGCTGGTCATCCGGGTGAAGTTGGACGCATCCCAGCTCTGCGGCAGGTCCGCCGCGGCCGCTTTGATTTCGTCGATAATCCACTGCCAGGAATCGGCATAGCGCATCCGCTGCTTGTTGTTGCCGGCAGGACCTTCGAGTTTGTCGCGCAGGATCATACCGCCGGGACGCTCGTCGGAGTCATTCTCATAACCGTAGACGCGCATGATATAGAAATACTGCATCGCGCGCAGGAAACGGATTTCCGCCTTGCGGGTTTTGATAAATGACTCGGGGAATTTACTGCCGTAGGTCTCCGCATCGCGGAAAAACTCGTTAAAACGGCGGATACGGGTATAAGAGTCGCTCCAGGTGCTGAGAATCGAAGCGTCGTTGTCATTGAGCACCTGGGTACCGATATTGAGCCGGTTGTAACGGCGGCTCTGCATATAGTCGCCATCCTTGAGCAGGTCGGTCATACAGTCGGTATACTGGGTCTCCAGCATGTAAAGCGTGGACTTCTCGCGGACCGCGCCGTACAGACCGATGACATACTGGTCGAGAATCGCCTGGTCACCGGACCAGATCACGTCCTGTGTCAGCCGGTCGGTGGCGGGGATATCGACCACATCCTTGCAGGAAGCAGCCAGAAGGGCCGCCGCACCTGCACATACTATCAATTTGATACGATTCATTTTCATATTCGTCTCCTCCTTAGAACGTAATGTTAAGACCGAAACTGTAGGTGCGCTGCTGCGGGTAATAACCGTTGGTCAGGCCCGGGGTTTCGGGGTCGAGATACGGGAAATGAGACAGGGTGAACAGGTTGGTACCTGCCAGATACACCATCATGCGGGACATCCGGAGTTTGCTCGTGACCTTGGCGGGCAGCGTGTAGCTGATCTGGAGGTTCTTCAGACGGATGTAGGAACCGTCGATGACCCAACGGTCGCAGAGCACGGCGTTGTTGGCGTTGTAGGTAGCACGCAGGATGGGGAAATAGGTGTCCTTGTCCGGATTCTCCGGGTCCCAGGACTGTTCCACCAGGTACTTGAAGGCGTTGCCGCCGGCGCCGTACCAGGGACGGGTGAACATGGTATTGTCGGAGTGACCGCTGTAGTGGACGTCGCAAATCGGGAAACTGCACATGGTCACGCCATAGAACAGGGCGGACAGGCCGAATCCCTTGTAGGACATCTCAATATTGATGGAAGCGTTCATTTCGGGCAGAGAGGAATAACCCAGCCAGACCCAGTCGCGGCTGTCACGGGTAATCTTGCCGTCGCCGTTCTGGTCCACATAGCGGAAAGCACCGACCTCGACCGAGCCGGACGGAGGTGCCGGCGCAGCGGCCACTTCTTCCGGAGTCTTGAACAAACCGTTGGTAACCAGACCGTAACGCTGGTTGAGGGAACGGCCGATTTCCAGGGTCGCCAGGGAATATTGGTCGGAGATATAACGGGACAGCACCTTGTTGCGGGACCAGGCGAGGTTGCCGGTGATGGAATAGGTAAATCCGGAAGGCAGCCAGTTGTCATGACGGATGACGAGTTCGAAACCGCGGTCATCCATGGAACCGGTGTTCTGCCAGGTCGGGTTCTCACCGCCCAGGGACGGAGAATAGTTGTTGCCGCCGCTGGCTTCGAGAATGCGGTCCGTATATTTGTAGAACCAGTCGAAGCCGATGGTCAGGCGGTTCTTCAGCACGGTCATGTCGAAGCCGACGTTATAGGCCGTGGTATGGGACCAGGTCAGGTCGGTATAGACATAGGGGTTGGTCGTATAAAAACCGTACACCGGCGTGTTGCCGCCCAGCGCCCAGGTCACGGAATTGCTGTTGGTATAGGTGCTCAGGTACAGATAGGGGTCCACATCGTTGGAACCCAGCTGGCCCACGGAGGCGCGCAGTTTGAGGTTGTCAATCCAGGTGACGTTGCGCATGAAATTTTCCTTGCTCACAATCCAGCCCAGGGACAAGGACGGGAAAAAGCCCCAGCGTCCTTCGGGCGGGAACACATAGGAAGCCTCCTCTCGCATGGAGATTTCCGCGATATATTTCGCATCGTAATTGTATCCCAGACGGGCCACGAAACCCACGTCGCCCTGGGTATAGTGGCTGCCGGTCTGGTAAGGGCTGGCCTGCTGGGTGCCCAGGTTGATGTCCACCGGGAAGGTGGCGGCGTACTGCTTGCGCCAGGCCTGCAGGTTGTCCAGATAGTACTTGGAGCGCTCGAACAGGCCCAGGAAAGTCACATTGTGCTTGCCGAAGGATCGGTCGTAGTTGATTTGCGGACGCAGGGTCACCTTGTTGCTCCAGTTGGTGTATTTGTTGAAGCTGTGCATTTCAATGCCCTCGGAGACCACCAGGCTGGCCGTATAGGTGTTGCGGTCGAAGCCGTACAGATTGGTCTTCTGCAGGAACTGGTGGGCGTTGTCCATGTTGAAGTTGACACCGCCGAAGAAGGACAGTTTCAAGCCCTTGAGGAAGGTGTGCTCCGGGAAGGAATACTCCAGGGTACCGCGGGCCTGCCACTCCCAAGTCTGGGAATCGGTATAACCCGAATTCTCCAGCTCGTTGTTCGGAGACAGGGGGGCGCCGTTGTTCATCATACCCAGCGGCCATACCTTGCCGTTTTCATCGGTATAGGTCGTAGCCATGATCGGGAGCATGTAGTTGGCACGCTGAATCGGGTTGAAGTACCCCTGGTTGTTCATATCGTTGAGACCGGGCGCATAGGTCTTGGACCGGCGCAGGGAGGTGTTAGCGCTGAAGCGGAGCCCTTCGAGAATCTGGGCGTTGACGCTCGCACGCACGTTGAAACGGTTGTAACCGGTGTTTTTGACCGTACCCACCTGGTCCAGATAACCGACGCTGGCGTAGTAGGACACCTTGCTGTTGCCGCCGTTCACCGACACGTTGTGCTGCTGCATGGTACCCACCTTGTTGTAGATGACGTCGCGCCAGTTGGTGTTGGCGTAGAGGCCGTCCTCTTTCATCTTCGCAATGATTTCGGGGGTCCATTTCTCGGGCATGCCGATGTTCCGCAGGGACTTGTTATACCAATAAATATAACCGTTCTTGTCATTCGGGTCGTCGGTACCGGTCAGCAGTTCGGCTTCGGCCACGTTGCGGGTCACAGTAAAGGAACCGTCATAGGAGATGGTGGCGCGGTCGCTCTTGCTGCCGCTCTTGGTGGTGATGATGATGACACCGTTGCCGCCGCGGACACCGTAGACGGACGCGGCCGCCGCATCCTTCAGGACGGAAATCGTCTCGATATCGTTCGGGTTGAGGTAGTTCATCGACCCGCTCTCCATGCCGTCGATGATATAGAGCGGACGGCTGTTGGAGCCATAGGTGGAGAGACCGCGGATGGTGATATCGGCCGCATCGGCGCCCGGCTGGCCGGAGGTCTGCACGCTGGTCACACCGGCCAGTTTACCGGTCAACATGTTGGAGACATTCGTCTGAGGGGCCTTCTGCAGGTCTTTGGTGGTCACCTGGACCACAGAACTGGTCATCAATTCTTTTTTCTGTTCGCCGTAGCCGACCACCACGACCTCGTCCAGGAAGAGGTTGTCCTCGCTGAGGACGACCTTCATGCCGTCACGGGCGGCGACTTCCATGTCGGAATAGCCGATACAGGTAATCAACAGGGTCGCTCCGACAGGAGCCTGGATAGTAAAGTTGCCGTCCACATCGGTGTTGACACCGTTGGTCGTGCCTTTCACGATGACGGCCGCACCGGGAACAGGAAGTCCCGAAGCATCGGACACGTTACCTTTGATTTTGACAGCAGCCTGCTGCGCATCCACGGCGGCGGCCTGCAAGGACCATCCGCCGAAGACCGGTGAAACAGACAACACTGCGGCAGCAAGGAGCATGCCCGTCAGTTTGGTAAATCTCATAATGCGTTGTTTTAATCCTTTGCTATAAAACGCTGGGGTTATAATACGTTTTATAACTTACAAAATTAAGAATTTTTAAGAACTAAACCATACTTTTTTACCAAAAAACGTTTAGAAACTGTTTAAATTTTGTTTGCGAAAAGATTTATGAGGATTTTTCAAGTCAGTTTTTTGGCTTGAAGAAGGAGCATAGGGGTGCCTATGTGACTGATGAGAGACGAATAACTGGCTGAAAAAGACCATAAAGATTGAAGTAAATGAAAGTTTAAACAGCTTCTAAGTCTCAGTAAAGATGCAAAAAACGCCCGAAACGTTGCTTCGGGCGTAAAGGGTTCGGGCTATGTCGGATACGTCGGTTCCGTAACATAATATAATAATAGAGGAGTGAGGGACCGCTTATAGCAGTCCTTCGGGGATGCGCATGGACAGCCGCCTGCGGTCTTCGTCCAGCGACAGAATCAAGTCTTCGTGCAACGGCAGCATGACCTGGCCGCCGGCCGTCCGGATATACAGGCATGGATTGCCCGGGATGTCTTCGAAATCTTCGACGGTGCCGTACTCCCGGCCGTCTTCGCCGCAAAGGGTCCAGCCAATCAAGGCCTCGGGACCGTCCTCCCCTTCGTCTTCGAACCAGTCCGACGGTGCATAAACCGGCTGACCGACAATTTCTTCCGCATCTTCGAGGGTGTCGATTCCCTGCAATTTAACGAGGGCTTTGACGGAACCTTTCGGCGTGACGCTTTCCATAAAGAAGGGGACCGGCAGTCCATCAAAACAGATGAATACCGGTCCGATTTCTTTCATTTCTACCGGGTCCGTTTCCGGGAAGCTCATCATGACCTCCCCCTGGATCCCGTTGGATTTGAGAACCTTGGCAATCTGGATAAGATTGTCGTTCGCGGGCATGAAGCTATGCCTCCGTGTTCTCCACAGGTTCTGCCTGCTGGGCAGCCTCTGCGGCAGCGGCACGAGCGGCTTCTTCAGCCTCTGCGCGCTTCTTGGCGAGTGCCTCGGCTCTTTCAGCGTTGACTTTCGCTTCGGCTTCACGGGCAGCGCGGGCCTTTTCGGCGGCGGCCTTGCTCAGGCCGGCCTTCTTGGACTCGATCTTGGCATCCCGCTGGGCCTTCCAGTCCGCGAATTTGCGGTCGGCCTGCTCCTGGGTGAGGGCACCCTTGGCAACGCCACCTTCGAGGTGGTTGCGGAGGAGGACACCTTCGTAGGAGAGAATCCTGCGGGCGGTCAGGGTAGGCTGGGCACCGACCTTGAGCCAAGCCAGGGCGCGCTCGCTGTTGAGCACGATGGTGGCAGGGTTGGTGTTGGGATTGTAGGAGCCAATCTGCTCGATGAAACGTCCGTCGCGCGGTGCGCGGGAGTCAGCCACAACAATGTGGAAGAATGCGAAATTCTTCTTTCCGTGGCGCTGAAGTCTGATTTTAACAGCCATTGTG
>CADBPR010000085.1 GCA_902796555.1 uncultured Bacteroidia bacterium | reverse complement strand
CCTTCTGGTGGGCGGCATGAATGAGGCTCTTCAGGTCCTCTTAGGTGCCGTATTCCTTGTTGACGGCACTGTAGTCGGTAATGTCATAGCCATGGTAGGACATGGCCGGATGGATGGGCGACAGCCAGATGGCCGTGGCGCCCAGGGAGGCGATATAGTCCAGGTGCTGCTCAATGCCCTTGAAGTCGCCGATGCCGTCGCCGTTGCTGTCGGCGAAGCTATAGACCAGCAGTTGGTAGGTGATTCTTCCTTGCTGCCCGCCGTCAACGAAATCGTCGACGCGCTGCGAAACGTTGATGGGCTGGGTATAGTCCGTCTCATCGCGGTGGGACGGGTCCGGTTCCGCCGGGGCGGCGGAGGGGTCGTCGGAGAGAACGGCAGGGTCGTCCGAAGACGGAGTCGGCTGTTCTGCCGGGGTTTTCTGACAGGAGAAAAACAGCGATGCGGCGAGAAGGGCCGGCAGGAAATACATCAAACGTTTCATGGCGATAAATAAAAAAGTGGCATACGGTCTCGCAGACCGCATGCCACTGATTGATAAGAAATTAGTTTTCGGTAACCGTACCGGCGTTCAGGTCGATGGTGAGCTTGACACCGGCGCCGACAGCATGACGGGCCTGATCGGAGGTGGCAGCACCACGATAGACAATCTTGCCGTCCTCGAAGTAGATGAACTCGGTTCTCCACCAGTCATACCAGTTGTCAAAACCGGTAGGTTTCACCTTGACAGCGAGACGCAGGGCTTCGCTGGCATTGGCGGTGGTCAGTTCGAGAACCTTTCCTTTTTCGGTAGCCTTCACAGCCGTGCCGAAGTCCCAGCAGTTCTCGCCGAAGGCATCACCGATACCGTACAGTTCGGCCGGGAGAAGTTCCATGACTTTGTTCTTCAGGTCGACATAGACCGTGTAGAAGCCGGCAGCCGGAACGGTGTTGTTGTCACCGACCACATTGCCGTTTTCATCCCACTTGCCGAAGTCGCCGCTCCATTCCTTGACGGTGCAGAACTTGAATTCGCTGTCCGCCTCGAAGTAGCGCGTCGCCCAGAAGCACTGCTCGCCGATTTCGCCGTTCGGAACAACAGCGGAGAGTTCGACGACACCGGCGTCTTCCCAACTCCAGCCACCGAACTGGTTGCCAATCATGAAGAGGGTCGTAGGAGCCTCCACCTCGCCGACCTTGGTCAGAGCCATGGTGAAGGATTTGGCGAAGGAACCGGCAGCAAGTTTGAAGGTAAGGGTGATGTCATAGAAACCGTCGCCTTCCGGAGCAGTGATGTTGTTCTTCGGATCCATGTCGGCGCCGAGGCTGGTTTCAGCCTTGACCTTGCCGGCATCGTCGAGGGTCACTTTCCAGTAGTTGCCGGTCGCGAACTTGAAGCCGCTGCTCAGAATCTTCTGGTTCTTGAAGGTCCAGGTGATACCGTCGTTGCTGAAGGTGGTCACAGCCGGATCGGACTCGGTGAAGCCCCAGCCGTTCATGTCACCGCGGACACCGAAGTTGCTGGCGTCGAGCACCACAATCTGGGCACCGCCGGCAGCGTCGAGGTCGCCGCTCTTGTTGAGGTCGAGCACGATGTGATAGAGACCGGTCTTGGTCACCTTCATGGCAGGAGCCGTGTCACCGGTGACGAGTTTGCCCTTGAGCACGGAGGCAGGGTTGTCGCCGTAGGACTCATTGTCGGTCGGGGTCTCGAAAGCCTCGAGGGAAGCGCTGTAACGGGTCTTCTTGCCAGCCTCGTTGAAGAGGAGGTAGAATTCCTTGCCGCCTTCCAGGACAATGTACTTCTCATACATACCGTCGCGGGCCGTCTTGTCCACTTCGTTGATTCCGGCTACCATGACGCAGCTGCTCTTGATCTCGCTGCTGCCGGTAGCGTCACCGGCTACGTAGAAACCGTCTTCGGTCACGGCATCCCAGTCGATATTGCCGCCCTGCTGCTTGTTGTCCTTCTTGCAGGAAACAAGGAGCGCCATGGCGGCAATAGCCATTCCATAAAAGATTTTTTTCATAATACTGTAATAAAATTTAATGGTTAATAATTATTTAGATTTTAGTATCTCTGCTATTTGTAACCCTCGTTCTGGGTCCACACGGCATTGCCGTTTTCGTCGCGGACGGACTTCTCCAGGACAGAGAACGGAATCGGGAACCACTTGCGGTAGTCGTCTTTGGCCGTTACAAACTGGACGTAGTCGGGGTCGTTGAACTTGCCGTAGCGAATCAGGTCGCGGCGGCGCATGTTCTCCCAGGAGAACTCGCGGCCACGCTCGTCCAGGATACCGTCCAGGGTCAGGACCGTCGGATAGGCGGCGGCATAGGCGGCAGCCGGGTCGGCGTCATAGGCGAAGGCACGCTTGCGGAGGGTCTGGAAATCGGCGCTCTCGAAACCGGAAGTACCGGCACCGCCGCGGAGGATGGCCTCCTCCTTCATCCAGAGCACGTCGGCATAGCGGAAGAGGACGAAGTCGTTCTCGCTGTATTTGTACTTGCCGGACTTGTCGATTTCGTACTTGATGTTGCGGGCGCCTTCCAGGTCGGTCGCAGCGCTCAGGTCCTCGAACGTACCTTTGACGATGATGGCGTCGGACTGGGCTTCATCCTTGTCCTTGCACAGTTTGCCGTCGGCATCGTAAATCGGGCCCAGGAACCAGCCCCACTGCTTGGTGTTGTTGGTGCCTTTCCCCTCGTTGCCCGGGCCGCGGACATCGGTGGCGGCGTAACGGTCGATGAAGGAAGGACGGGCGCAGAAGCCGTTCCAAGGGGTCTCGATGAGGTTGTAGGTCTTCTGGTGGTTGTAGTTGAGCGTCAGCAGGGCGATGCGCAGTTTGTTGAGCATCATGCCGTCGTAGGAACGCTCGTCGATGTTGGCCTCACCGTTCTCCACGATGACGAAGATGTTCTCCTTGCTGGCGGAGTTGTCAATCTTGAAGTTGGTGAAATAGTCGGGCTCGATTGAGTAGGAACCGGCATCGATGATGGCGTCGCAGCAGCGGACCACATTGGTATAGAAGTCGGCCGAGGAACTGATTTTCGTCGTATACGGGTTGTCAATCGTAATGTTGGACGGGGTGCAGTCGAAGGACTCCGCGTTCAGGTACAGACGGGCCAGCAGGGCGTAAGCCAGACCCTGGGTAGCGCGGCCGTAGTTGAGGGCGCGGTTGGCGTCGTTGACCTGCGGCAGGTTCGGGGCATTCTTCTCCAGGCAGTTGACCAGGTGGGACCAAACATCGTTCGGGGCCATCAGCGGGTCGCTGGCCTTGTCGACGAATTCCTCCAGATACGGGATACGGCCGAAGCAGTCGAAGAGCATGTAGTAATAGTAGGAACGCATCACTTCCAGCTCGCCGATGTACTGGTTATAGACCGTCTCGGACATGGATTCCTTGTTGTTCTCCAGGGTCTTGATGAGCTTGTTGCACAGCACGGCACCCTGGATGGTGGTGTTCCAGATATTCTTGAACGCATTACCCATCTCGTTCCAGTTGTGGGTATTGAGGTTCTTCCAGTAACCGCCGTCTTCCCAGTCCTTGTCGGGCATACGGGTCGGATTCAGGCCTTCGTCGGCCGTCAGGGTGACGACACCCCAATAGCCCCAGTGGTCATGCAGCCACTTGACTTCGGCATAGCACTGGCCGACGAGCAACGCAACGTTCTCCTCGTTGGCCATCATATCTTTCGTGGTCGGGTTGCCATAGTTCTTTTCCTCGAGCATACGGTCGCAGGAGGAGAAGAAGGGCAGGGCCGTCGCGGCCACCATCAATGCGATAAATATCTTTTTCATAATGCCTTCGAATGATTAAAACAGACTGATGTTGAGACCGAGCAAAATCGTTGCCACGGGCGGGTAGAAGGAGCAGTAATCGATACCGCCGTCCCACACGGAGGTGGTGTTGACTTCCGGGTCCATGCCGCTGTAGCTCGTGAGCGTCAGCAGGTTCTGGCCGGTGAGGTAGACGCGGGCGGACTGGATATACTTGTTCTCCGGGAACTTGAAGGTATATCCGACCGTGAGGTTGTCCAGTTTCATGTAGGTACCGTCCTCCAGGAAATAGTCGGAGAAGTGGGCCTTGTTGGTGAGGGTGGTGTTGGCACCCTGGACATCCTTCATGAAGACGTTCTTGCTGTTGGCAGACATCGGACCGTAGGCCCAGCGGGTCACGTTCAGAATCTTGTTGCCGACCACGCCGCGGAGGAACAAGGTGAAGTCCCAGTTCTTCCAGCGGACGGTGTTGTTCCAGCCGTAGGTGAAGATAGGCTGGGCATTGCCGATGACCTGACGCTGGCCTTCGACCGCGTTGGAGTCGGACACCTGACCGCCGGCCGGGGTGTTGTAGTACCATTCGCCGGTGTTCGGGTTGATTGCGAAGAAGCTGTAACCGTAGAAGGAACCGACCGGCTGGCCTTCGACCAGAATCTGGGTATTGGTATTCATGATACCGTTCTCACCCACGCCGCCGGAAGTGGTCTCCGTGTAGTTGAAGCCCTTGGAAGGGTCGGACAGGGAGGTAATCTTGTTGCGGTTGAAGGAGATGGTCGGGGTGGTAACCCAGGTCACTTCCTTGGTCTGCACGGGGACGAAGCTGACGTTGAGTTCCACGCCGTAGCTGTCCATCTTGCCGGCATTGGCGAGCAAGGTGGTGTACTGGTACGGAGGGGTCGGAACCTCATAGTCCCAGAGCAGGTCGGCGGTGTGGCGGTAATACACATCCAAGCTACCGTAGATGCGGTTCTTCAGGAAAGCGAAGTCCACACCGAGGTTGTACTCGTATTTCTTCTCCCAACGCAGGTCGGGGTTGACATTCTGGGATACGGTGTAGGTATACACATACGCACCGTTGTACCAGAAGGTACCGCCGTTGGAAAGGAGTTCCACGCTGCGCAGGTCGCTGCCCAGGTCGTTACCCGTGACACCGAAACCGGCACGCACCTTCAGGTCGTCCACCCAGGTGGCACGCTGCATGAATTCCTCGCCGCTGACACGCCAGCCGGCGCTGACGGCCGGGAACCAGCCCCACTTGTTGTTGGCGCCGAAACGGGAAGAACCTTCCCGGCGGATGGAAGCGGAGAGCAGGTATTTTTCCTTGTAATTATAATTCGCACGCGCGAACTGGGCAATCAGGGTGTGGGAGTTGCGGCCGGAGCTCATCTCCATGTATTTCTTGGTAGCGTCGCCGTTGCCCATCTGGTAGTACTTCATCACGTCCGGAGCGGCGAAGCCCATGTTGGCCATGTCGCTGCCGTCGTAGAAGAAGTTCTGATAGGAAACACCGGCGACCGCGGCGATGCTGTGACCGTTGAAATTGCGGTTCCAGTCGGCCGTGAGCTCGAAGAGTTTGTTGAAGGAGGTGTTGTTGCTGCGGCCGGCCTTGCCGGAACCGGCGGCGTCGGTATTGATGACGCTGTTGTACCAGTAGCTGGCGTTGTCACCTTCCTCGATGGCGGCGAAACCGCTGACTTTCAGGCCCTGGACGGGCTTGATGTTCACGGTGGCCTTCACGCTGCCGCGGAAGTAGTTGCCGTCGCCATAGGATTCTTTCTGGTTCATGTTCTCGACCGGGTTGACGAAACCGGTTTCCTCACTGCGCCAGTAGTAGCCGTTCGGGGTGGTCTCGTCGTAAATCGGATAGGTCGGGTTCAGCAGGGCTGCATTCTTGAAGTCGCCGCAGAAGAAATCGTTGCGGTAGTGCATGTAGCTGAGGTCATACTGCAGGTCCAGCCAGCCGTCGAGGGCTTTCTGTCCGGCCGCGAGCTTGGCCATGATTTCGTTGCGGTTGGTGTTCTTCGCGATACCTTCGGCATTCTTATAATTGATGGCCGCGCGGTAGTTGAACTTGCTGGAAGAACCGGAAATCGCCACATTGTGGTTGTGGGCGATGGCCGCCGTGCGGGTGATTTCCTTCATCCAGTCGGTGCTGTAGGTTTCCCCCGCAGGGCCGGTGTAGACGTTGCCCACCGCCTTGCCGCCGGAGAGTTCGGACAGGTTGCGGAACTGGTCGGCCGTGGCCATGCCCGTTCCGTGGTTGCGGAAGGAGACGGAGCCGTAGCCGGAGTATTCCACGCGGGTGTGGGCCACTTCGGAGAAGGCGTCGCCGCGTTTGGTCGTGATGATGATAACGCCGTTCGTACCGCGGGTACCGTAGATGGCGGCGGCGGAACCGTCCTTCAGGACATCCATGGAAGCGATTTCATCGGAGGAGATGTTGTCGATGCTGCTCACCGGCACGCCGTCCACGATGAAGAGCGGGGTGGTACCCGTACCCTTGTCCAGGGTAGAGAAGCCGCGGATCTGGATGTTGTAACCGGTCTGGGTCGGGTCGGAGGTGGTCTTGATTACGTTCAGACCGGCCACTTTGCCCTGGAGCAGACCCATCGGGTTGGTCTTGACACCGGCATTGAAGTCTTCGCTCTTGATGCTGGCCACGGAGCCGGTCACCTCTTTCTTTTTCTGGGAACCGTAACCGATGACGACCACGTCTTCGAGCATCTGGGTGTCTTCCTTCAGCGTGATGACGGCCGGCACTTCGCTGGCGGTAAAGGTCAAGGTGTTGTAGCCGATGCAGCTCACCTCAACGGTCGCACTCGCGCTGGAGACATACAGTTCGAAATCTCCGTCCAGCCCGGTGGAGGTACCGGTAGTCGTACCGGCTTCCATTACCGTGGCGCCGATGACCGGACCGAGGGCGTCTTCCACGACACCCTTGATCAGGTATTTCTCCTGGGCGGATACAGAAGCGGCAAACACCATGGACAGGATGATTCCCGCTATTGTAAGAAACCTTTTCATGAAAACTACTGTTAGTTGATAATTATTTTTTTGTCTTGATAATCAATACGGAAGCCGCACCCAGCACCAGGAAGACGGCCGCAATCACCAGCATGGCCGGCTGAGAACCGCCCACCAAGGAGATGACCAGACCGCCGGTAGCGGCCGCGACAATCTGCGGCAGGCAGATGGTGCAGTTGAACAGGCCCAGATAGGAGCCCATATACGGGCTGCCTTCCAGTGCGACGGTCAGAATCGAGAAAGGCAGGGCGAGCATCGCAGCCCAGGCGAAGCCGATCAGGAAGTAACTGACAAACAGCGCATACTGGTTGTGGATGAAGAAGATGGAGGCGAAACCGACGGCGCCAATCAGGAGGCTGACGATGTAGGCCGCCTTGACGTTCTTGAAGCGCGGAATCACCAGGGCCCAGAGGATGGAGCCGATGGCCTGGACGGCAAAGACGACACCGACCCAGTTGCCGGCATCCTGATAGGCCTTGGAGGCCGTATCAATCATCCCGTTGCCGCCAACCGGCACGCCGAAGCAGTTGACGGCAATGGCGCCGTTGGAATAGGTCCACATATACAGGAAGGCGGCCCAGCAGAAGAACTGCACCAGACCGACGGTCCAGAAGGCCGCGGGGGCTTTGACCAGCAGGGACATCAGGCCTTCGCTCTTTTCCTGCGTCTTTGCAGGGTCGATGCCATGGAATTCAGCATACTCCTTCGGCGGCATCTCCTTGACCTTGAAGAAGGTAAAGAGCACGCAGAGAATCAGAATCGCCGCACCGCAGTAGAAGGAATAAATCACGGAATCCGGAATGACGCCTTCAGGGGCTTCGTTGGCAATGCCAATCCAGGTGAAGAAAATCGGGAACAGATAGCCCACCAGCGAGCCTGCGTTGCACAGGAAGCTCTGGATGGAGTAGGCCTCGGTTTTCTGCTCCTCACTCACCATGTCGCCGACCATCATCTTGAAGGGCTGCATGGCGATGTTGATGGACGTATCCAGGAAAATCAGCGAGAACAGGCCGAACCACATGGCCATGTTCAGCCCCAGGAAAACCCGGGTGGAGAAATGCAGGCTGCCGGCGTTGGGCAGGAAGAGCATCACCAGCACGGCGATGATGGCGCCCACCAGCAGGCAGGGTTTGCGCCGGCCCATACGGGTCCAGGTCCGGTCGGAATATTTGCCGATCAGCGGCTGGACAATCATGCCCATCAGCGGGGGCAGAATCCAGAAGAAGGACAGCTGGTGCGGGTCGGCTCCCAGCGTCGCGAAGATGCGGCTGATATTGGCGCTCTGCAAGGCATAGGCAATCTGGACTCCGAAGAAACCAAAGCTCAGGTTGAACATCTGCCAGAAGGATAATTTTTTACTGTTGTCCATCGTCATTATGTGGCATAAAATCACACAAATATACTAAATCGTTTTTGATTTCATACACGCGCGCGGACGAACCGTTCATTTTTATGGATGAGCGGATTGATTTTTAAGACGAACGGTTGCGATTTTTAGGCGGATTTTGTATTTTTGGGTCCGAAATGCGACGAAAAAATCTCATGGATGCCGTATGGATTACGGGCTTTGCGCTGCTGCATGCAGGCGGGGCGGTATTGTGCCGTTCTTTCGGCATGGACGACAGCCTCCTGCTCACGGCATTGACCATGGCCCTGACCATCATCCTCTGCGTCCGCGAGGGCATGAGCGTGACGATGACGGCCATCTGCGGCGTGCTGGTGAACATCCTCGGCTACGGCCTCGGCGTGGCCATGGCGGCCCTTCTGGGCCTGCTGCTGCCGTCCGAGGTGGCGGTCCACGCCCTGTCTACTTTTATCGTGACCCTGCTGATTGGCTGGGGCGTCCTGCTGACCGGCCGGCACATCGTCCCCCCTGTTCCCGACCGTCCGGTACGGGACAACCTGGGCACGATGCTGCTGATGGTGGGCCTGATTTTCGGGGTGCGGATTGTGGTCAGCGGCAGCGCCGGCATTTCCCTGTTCTCCGATACCGACCTGCGCGAGCTGCTGCGCTTGTTTCTGAGCAATTCGGTGGCCCTGCTGACAATGGCCTTCCTGACCCTGCTTATCGTGGAATACAGCCGCAAGCTCCGGGAACGGATGGACCGCTGGGCTGCGATGACGCTGACCTTCCTGATGCTGGTCGCACTGGTGGCGCTGAGCGCCCTGATGGTCGGCCTTGGACTGCCCTTGCGGGCCGATACCAACCTCTCCGGCCCGGATTATTCCCGCCTGCTGGTCATCGCCGTCGTACTGGAATCCCTGCTGTTCTCGGTCATTTACCTGGTCGACTCCTCCATTTCCGCCCGGCGGAATGCCCGCTACGAACGGGACAGCGCCAACCAGGCCCATTCCCAGTACCTGAGCCTCAAACAGCAGGTCAGTCCGCATTTCCTGTTCAATTCCCTGAACGTACTGGACAGCCTGATTACGGAAGGTCCGCCCGAAGCGGCCCACGAATACATCGGCAAACTTTCCGGACTGTACCGCTACATGCTCCGGGACGAGCGGGAGCCCGTGGTACGGTTGCGGGACGAGCTGGAATACAGCCGGATGTACTATGACCTGCTGCTGGTGCGTTTCCCCGACGGGCTGACCGTCCGCAGCGACATCCGCCCGGAAGACCAGCAGCGCCTGGTCGTCAAGTATTCCGTCCAGATGCTGATTGAAAACGCCGTGAAACACAATGCGGTGGACGGCCTGGTCATACACCTCACCTCCGACGGGGAAAGCATCTGTGTCAGCAACAACCGCGTTCCCCGCCTGAACCCGCCCGTCTCCGCTGGACTGGGCCTGAAATACATCCGAAACAGCTACCTGGGCTCTTTCGGAAAAGATATAACCATCACGCAGACAGACAGTTCCTACACTGTTCGCCTGCCTTTGCTGTCATCCCTATGAAAGCCTTTGTCATCGAAGATGAAGTACCGGCCCGCCGGAGCCTGATCCGGAAGCTGACCGCCGGTTTCCCGGACATCACGATTGCCGGGGAAGCCGGATCCGTCCGCGAGGCCATCGCCTGGCTGCAGGTCAACCATCCAGATATTATTTTCATGGACGTAGAACTGTCCGACGGCGACTGTTTCGAGATTTTCCGCCAGCTGGATATCACGGCCAAGGTCATCATGACCACGGCCTATGACAATTATGCCGTAAAAGCATTCGAAGCGGGCAGCGTGGATTACCTGCTCAAACCCGTGGACACGGCGGCGCTGCACCGGGCCGTGGACCGCTGCCGGGATGCCGCGGGCAGCCAGGACATCGGCAAACTGCTCGCCGCGCTGCAGCCGGGGCCTGCGTATAAAGAGCGTTTCCTGGTCTTCATCAACGACCATATTGTACCCGTCCGCACGACGGAAGTGGCCTGTTTCTACGCCGAAGACAAGAACAACCACGTCGTCACGCGGGACGGAACCGTCTACGTGGTGGACGCTTCGCTGGACGACCTGTACGGGGAGCTGGACCCGGCCCTGTTCTTCCGGATTTCGCGGGGATGTATCGTCGCCAAAGACCTGATTGAAAGCGTATTGCGACTGCCCGGCGGCCGGCTGCAGCTCAGTCTTCCCGCAGCCGTCCAGGTCCGCGACGCCGACTTCACGGTCTCCCGTTCCCGCACGGACGATTTCCTGAAGTGGTTGGAATCTTGATTTTTTTCGTACCTTTGCGCACATGAAGAAAATTTGCCTTCTCCTCCTGGCCGTATTGCTGCCGCTGATGGCTTGTAACCGGCCCGCTTCCCCTCCCGCTTCTTTCCGGGATTTGGACGGGCAGGCGGTGGGTGTGCTGCTGTCTCTGACCCAGCAGCAACAGCTGGAAAGGCATATCAATGACGCCCGTTACCTGCCGTTCGAGGACCTGATGTCCATGTGCCTGGCCCTGGAAAAGGACCAGATTCGGGGATTTGTCTGCCGGCGCCCGGGAAGCGAGCACCTGCTGCAGGAGAATCCCGGTTTCCACATTCTGCCGGGGCCCGTGCTGCTGGATACCGCCGCGGTAGCTTTCCGGCAGCAGGACAAGGAACTGCAGGCCTCCTTCAATGCCTTTCTCCGGCAGATTCGCGCCGACGGTACCCTGGAGGCGATGCAGAACAACTGGTTCGCCCCCGAGGGCGGAAAAACGCCCTATCACCACCGGCATGGCCCCGGAACGGCGCTGCGCGTGGGGATAGAAGTCGGGCAGAGTTTCTTTACCTATGTCAGTGAAAATGAAGAGGTCGGATTCGAGCCGGAGCTGATTCTCCGTTTCGGGGAATATCTCGGCCGTCCCATCCAGTTCGTGGAAATGACCGGCTCCGGCATGGTCCCGTCCCTGCGGTCGGGGCGTGTGGATGCCCTGGTCAGCAACATCAACCCCTCCCGGGCCCGGCAGAAGGATTTGTGCTTCTCCGACCCGTACGACGTGTCCGAACTGTGCATCATCGTTCGGCAGGAGGCCGAGCGGCAGGGCTTTTTCACCCGCCTGGGGAACAGTCTCCGGGACAACATCCTGAAGGAGCGGCGGTACATGATGATTCTGGAAGGCTTGTGGACCACGTTGCTTATCACCCTTTCGTCCGTTCTGCTGGGCAGCCTGCTGGGTATCCTGCTGTGCCTGTTCCGTCTGTCTCCGCGCCGGTGGAAACGCCGTTTCGCCGAGCAGTATTGCAGCATCGTCGAGGGGATTCCGATTCTGGTCCTGCTGCTGATTATGTTCTATGTGGTGTTCGCCTTCACGCCTCTGGCCGGATGGATTGTGGCGATTATCACCTTCTCCCTGCATTTTGCCGCCGGGGCCTGCGAGTGTTTCTACACCGGCGTCGAAAACGTGACCCCCGACCAGCGGGAAGCGGGTCTGGCGCTGGGTTTCACCAAGGCCCGGATGCTCCGTTATATTGTGGTGCCCCAGGCCATGAAAACCATTCTGCCCCTGCTGAAAGGCCGCTGCATCACCCTGTTGGAGAATACTTCCATCGTGGGGTTCATCGCAATCAAAGACCTGACCAAGATGGTGGATATCGTCCGCAGCCAGACCTATGACGCCGTCATTCCGCTGGGCATCCTGGCTCTTGTGTATTTCCTTCTCACCCGTCTGCTCGGCCTCCTGCTGGACAAGTTGGGTGACCTATACCTCGCGCGCTATGAGTAACCCCCTGTTGGAAGTCCGCCATACGAAACTCGTATTCCCCAACGGCCAGCTGGCCCTGAACGATGTCAGCTGTTCTGTCTCGAAGGGAGAAATCCTCTGTCTGATAGGTCCTTCCGGCTGCGGGAAAAGCACACTGCTGCGCTGTTTCAACCGGCTGGCGCACCCTGATTCGGGCGAACTCCTGTTCCATGGTGAACCGGTGCCCGGCGGCGAAAAGGCCGAAGCCGCCCTGCGGCAAAAGGTGGGGATGGTTTTCCAGGAATTTGCGATTTTCAAGCACCTGGATGTGCTGAGCAACGTGACCATCGGTCCTGTCCGCATTCTGGGAATGGACCCCGGACAGGCCCGGGAAAAGGGCATGGCCCTGCTGCGGGAAGTCGGTCTGGCCGAGAAAGCGCATGTCCTGAGCGCGAATCTTTCCGGCGGCGAAAAGCAGCGCGTGGAAATCGCCCGCTGCCTGTCCATGGACCCGGAGGTGATGCTGCTTGACGAGCCGACGGCGGCGCTGGACCCGCGAATGACCGCCGAGGTCAAATCGGTTATCATGGCCCTGGCGAAAAAGGGGATGACGATGGTCATCACCACCCACGACATGCAGCTCGCCCGGGAAATCAGTTCGCGGATTGTTTTCATGCAGAACGGGCTGATCCAGGAGACGGGCACCCCCGACGAGATTTTCGACCACCCCAAGAAGACGGTAACGCGCATTTTCGTCGAGAACCAGCTGAGCCTCCTGTTCCACGTGAACAGCCGGGACTACGACCTCTACAACATGAACGCGCAAATCGAATGGTTCTGCGCGCGGTATGAGCTCGGGAAACTGTATTTCCCGCTGGAACTGCTGCTGGAGGAGCTGCTGACCAAGGTGCTTCCGTTCACCGGTCCGGTGGACATCCGGATTCACGAAGCGGGCGGCGCGGGTGCGGACAGAAACCCCGGCAGCAGCGACGGCCCTGTCATCGCGATTGAAATCGAACAGTCAAACTGCCGGCAGCCCATTCTGGACGGCCCGGATGTAGACGAGATTTCCCTGATGATTATCCGCGGAATGGCCGCGCAGATTTCCGAAGAACAGGCCGACAAGAGCCGCCTCATCCACCTCGAAGTCCACGGCTAAACGATTCTTCTTCCGTTTTCCTGATAAACGCGAGAATTTGTCTATCTTTGTGTCCGCGTATGGCGCGACAGCGTATCATGTGACCGCGCATATGTGACCACACATGGGTTTGTACAATTATTTCAGGATATCCAAACCGGCTGCGGAGAAGATTCCCGCGGCCGATGTTCCGGGGGCCTACGAGCGCTTGCGGGGCAGGACGTTTTGGGGCGTCATCGCGGCCTATTGCCTGTATTACGTCTGCCGGATGACCCTGAGCGTCATCAAGCAGCCGATTGTAGATGCCGGTATTCTGAGCCCCGCCCAGATTGGCGCCATCGGTTCCGCCATGCTGTTCGTTTATGCGGTCGGTAAATTCGTAAACGGCTTCATTGCAGACTATTGTAACATCCGGCGCTTTATGGCGTGGGGGCTGTTCATCTCCGCGCTCATCAATCTGCTGATGGGCGTGACCGGCCTGCTGCAGGAAGCCCTCGGCTTTTCCACCCTGCTGCTGTTCGTTCTCTTTTCCGTCGTATGGGGGCTTAACGGATGGACCCAGTCCATGGGCGCTCCGCCGGCTGTCATCAGCCTGTCGCGATGGTTCCCGCTCCGGCGGCGCGGCACGGCTTACAGCATCCTCAGCGCAACCCCGTATCTGGGGAAATTCGTATCGATGGTCATTACCGGCCATATCGTCCTCTGGATCGGGTGGCAATGGGGCTTCATCGTTGCGGCTGCAGGCGGTCTGCTGGGAGCGGCGCTGGTATTGGTCTTCGTATCGGACACACCTGAAAGTCAAGGACTTCCGTCCGTGCAGGAACTCTCCGGCGAGGAACGGAAACAGGCGGACGAAATGCCCACGCGCCAGCTCCACAAGGCGGTCCTGCGCCATCCGGGCATCTGGCTGATTGCCATTTCCAGCAGCTTTGTCTATATCACGCAGTACGGAATTTCCAACTGGGGCATTTTCTTCCTGCAGAAAGCCAAAAACTACCCCTTGCTGGACGCGACCTACCTGATTGGCGTATCGGAAGCCATCGGCGTGGTGGGGACCGTCTTCGCGGGATGGCTGTCGGACCGGGTGTTTCATGGGAACCGGCTCAAACCGGTGCTGCTGTGCGGTGTGCTGTGTACCCTCACCCTCGGCATTTTTCTCTTTGCGCCCTGCGGCTTCTGGAGCGGCTTCCTGTGCCTGGCCGTGGCCAGCCTGACGATTTCCGGCCTCTACTGCATCGTGGCCGGCCTGATGGCGATGGACATCGTGCCCCGCAAAGCGACCGGCGCGGCACTGGGGGTCGTGGGGATTTCCAGCTATGTCGCCGCCGGCATCCAGGATATCGTTTCCGGGCTCCTGATTCAGTCCCATGCGGTGGAAGGCAGTTATGATTTCACGCCGACCGCACTGTTCTGGCTGGCGGCGTGTCTGCTCTCCTTCCTGATTCCGGCCTTCTTCTGGCGCCATCTCCGTCACAAAGTCGCTTTGTTTTAGGACAATTTTGCAACATTTTCATTATCTTTGTAGTGAGAATTAGTAACACTATGGTTCATATTTCAATCGATTACAAAACCGCCTGGGGCGAAAACATCATGCTCCGGCAAGGCAGCAAACTGACCCCGCTGGAATATGCCGGTGAAGGCCGCTGGGTGGCGGAACTGCCGTCCCTGGCCGAGGAATATTCCTATGAGGTACACCGCGACGGTGCTTGCATCCGAAAAGAATGGCGGAGCCACCGGGCGCCCAAAGACAAAGATCTCCATATCACGGACCAGTGGAACGACCGCTGCGGCAATTCGCCGTTCTGCAGCCAGTTCTTCACCGACGTGGTCTTCCGCCGCGACCGCAAAGCGGACGGCGCCCCTGCCAAGAAAGGCAAACACGCAGCCAAGGGCAATCTGACCCTCATTCTGCAGGCGCCCGAAATCCGCAGCGGACAGAGCGTCGCCCTGGCGGCCGGATGCGATGCCCTCGGCGGCTGGGACACCTTCCACCCCTTGAGCGACGAGCGTTTCCCCGAATGGCGGATTACCCTGGATGTAAAAGAGGCTTTCCCCTATAAATTCCTTGTCATCGACAACAAAACCGGCGAGGCGGTCATGTGGGAAAACGGCGAAAACCGTCAGGCAGAAGTACCTGAGGGTCACACCGTTATCACAGTCCATCCGCAATTCCCCACCCTGCCCTGGCGTGGAGCCGGTGTGGCCGTTCCCGTCTTCTCCCTCCGGACCCGGAGCAGTTTCGGCATCGGAGAATTCGCCGATATCAAGAAGCTGGTCGACTGGGCGGTACTGACCGGCCAGAACCTGATTCAGCTGCTCCCCATCAACGACACGACGATGACCGGGACCTGGCAGGATTCCTACCCCTACAACGCCAACTCCACCTTCGCCCTCCATCCGCAGTTCATCCACCTGCCGGACGCCGGTGTCAAGGCGGACAAGGCCTACAAAGCCCTGCAGGAGGAGTTGAACGCCCTCCCCGCCGTCGACTACGAACGGGTCAACAACGAAAAGACCCGACTGCTGCGGAAGGCATACGCCGCCACGGGGGCTGCAGTAGAAGAAAGCGATGCATACAAGGCTTTCCGCAAGGCCAATGACCATTGGTTGATTCCCTACGCCGTGTTCTGCTGCCTGCGGGACGAAAACGGCACGCCGGATTTCTCGCAGTGGGGAAAATTCACCACGTATACGGAAACGAAAGCCAAGAAATATGCCGCCCAGCACCCGGCCGAGGTCGGTTTCTACTGCTTCGAACAGTTCCACCTGGATGCCCAGTTGAAGGAAGCGGTCGCCTACGCCCACCAGCATGGTGTCGGCCTGAAAGGGGACCTGCCCATCGGCATCAGCCGCACCAGCGTCGACGCCTGGGCCTATCCCGAACTCTTCCACCTGGATTCCCAGGCCGGAGCTCCGCCGGATGCCTTCTCGGCCGACGGCCAGAACTGGGGCTTCCCTACCTATAATTGGGAGAAAATGGCTGAAGACGGTTTCGCCTGGTGGAAAGCGCGCATGCGCAAGATGAGCGAATACTTTGACGCCTTCCGCATCGACCATATCCTCGGCTTCTTCCGCATCTGGGAGATTCCCATCCGGTACAAGAGCGGCCTCATGGGTCATTTCAGCCCGGCCATGCCCTATTCCGGCGACGAACTGCGCGCCATGGGCTTCGACATCGAACGGCTGAGCACGCCGGACGGCGACGAGACCAACGTCCTGTTCCTGGAAGACCCGCGCCGCCCGGGATGGTATCATCCGCGTATCGGCGCCCAGCATACCGGCATGTTCAACTGGCTGGCCGGCTGGCAGAAAGACCGTTTCAACATCCTTTACAACGACTTCTTCTACCGGCGCCACAACTGGTTTTGGAAGGATTCCGCGATGTTCAAGCTGCCTTCCCTGCTGGAAACCACCGACATGCTCACCTGCGGTGAAGACCTGGGCATGATTCCGGACTGCGTGCCGGATGCCATGCGCGAACTGGGTGTCCTGTCCCTGGAAATCCAGCGGATGCCCAAGTCCGTCACCGAGGAATTCGCCAACCCGGCCTATTATCCCTATTTCTGCGTCTGTGCCACCGGTACCCACGACACGAGCCCGCTGCGGGCCTGGTGGGAAGAGGACCGCGCCGTGACCGCCCACTTCTATTATAATATGCTGGGCTGCAGCGGCGAAGTGCCCTATTACTGTGAGCCGTGGGTCTGCGAACGGATTGTCGACCAGCACCTGAAATCGCCCGCGATGCTGACGGTGCTTCCGCTGCAGGACTGGCTGTCCATCGATGGCGGAATCCGCTACCAGGGAAATCCCTCCGACGAGCGAATCAACGTGCCGGCCATCCCGCGTTACTACTGGCGTTACCGGATGCACCTGACATTGGAAGAACTGATCGGACAGACCGAATTCAACGCGCACCTGAAAGGATTGATTACCAGCGCAGGACGCGGAAAATAATGGCGTTTCCGACCAATTTTCGACCTTTAGAACCAGTGAGGGGCCGGTTTTGTAAAAAAAATCAACGAAAGATATTGCAGAATCATAAAAAATGTGTATCTTTCGACATAAAATCCTAAGTATCAGTTTAAAAACAACTTAAACCTAAAGAAAATGGAAAAAATCATTGCTGAAATCAAGGCTCAGATCAATGCTATTCTGGCCGACATCGACAAAGTTGACAACAAAGCCGCTAAGGCCCGTGTCCGTAAGGCTTCCCTCCTCCTCGAGAAAGCCGGCAAAGAATATCGCAAAATCAGTGTAAAGTAATTTTACCGCGCGATGCAAAAAAAGACTGACCCGAAGGCCGGTCTTTTTTTGTTGTCCGGGTGCGCCTCAGAAGTCCTCAATCCCAGATTGAGCGGAAGAAAGCGACCGTCTCCGAGACGAAACCCTTCCGTGAGTATAAAGGAAAACGGGGAAAGATTACGAAATATCAATATTTTTCCGTATGTTTGCACCTGAACCTTTTGACTTCTCCGGATATGAAATGGATTAGACGCATATTGAAAGGCTTGTCGCTGACGGCGGCCCTCTTCGTGTTCCAAGCCTGCTACGGCACGCCCCAGAGCACCCCGGCGCCTCCCGTGGAAGATGAGACCCTCGTCAAAGCGGATGAGGCCGAAGAAACCGTACCGGAGGAACAGAGCCAGGACCCGGTCCAATAGACCATGCTGCCCGCACTGTTCAGGGCTTTCCGCGGTCTGGAAACCCGTGTTCACGAACTGAATTACCTTTTTTGGGAATGTACGACCCGCTGCAACCTGCATTGCCGGCATTGCGGCAGTGACTGCGGGGTGCAGAACCGGGAGCCGGACATGCCCCTGGACGATTTTCTGGCCGCCCTGGACACCATTCCCCCTGACCACCGTCCCCATGACTTCACTGTCGTACTGACAGGCGGAGAGCCCCTGCTGCGTCCCGACCTGACCGCTTGTGGCCGGGCCATCCGGGAAAGGGGTTTCGGCTGGGGCATCGTTTCCAACGGGTTCTTCTACGATGCCGCCAAGCAGGCGTCGCTTCGTGCAGCCGGTCTGAGAGCTTTGACCATCAGCCTGGACGGACTGGAGGATACCCACAACTGGATGCGGGGCCACCCGCACGGCTTTGAACGGGCGCTGCAGGCCATTTCGCTGGCCGCACGGGAGCCGGGACTGGCCTTCGACGTGGTCACCTGCGTCCATCGCCGCAACCTGGCCCAACTGCCCGCCCTGCACAGCCTGCTGGAAGGGCTCGGCGTCCCGCAATGGCGTCTTTTCACCGTGATTCCCATCGGCCGTGCAGCCCAGGACCCTGACATGCAATTATCTGATGCAGAGATGGTAACGCTGATGGAATTCATCCGGTCGCGACGGACTGCCGGCGCCCCGATGCGGACGACTTTCAGCTGCGAAGGATGGGTTGGTCCTTATGAACAGCAGGTGCGCGATACGCCGTATTTCTGCCGGGCCGGCATCAACATCGCCTCCATCCTCATCGACGGCCGCATCTGCGCCTGCCCCAACATAGACAGGGACCGCTTCAGCCAGGGTAACATCCGGGAGGATTCTTTTTATGACGTGTGGCAGACCCGCTTCCGGCCTTTCCGGGACCGGGCCTGGTCCAAAACGGGACCTTGTGCATCCTGCCAAGCCTGGAAGGATTGTCTCGGAGGCCCTCTGCACAATTGGCACGGGACGGCCGACGCTCCGCTGGTCTGCCCCGCCCATTTCCATTTCGCACAAGGAGAACATCGTCCTTAGAAGCTGTTTAAAAGTATTTAACAATCATGAAAAAGTTATTCTCGCTCATAGCCCTCATCGCCCTGGCCCTCCCGCTGCAGGCGCAGGAAGAATATCCCGGAGCCAGCTGCACCTCCATCATGGTCGGCAAGAAAGCGTCCACGGACGGTTCGGTCATCACGTCCCATACCTGCGACGGCCGATACCGCACCTGGGTACAGATGGAACCGGCGGCGGACCATGCCCCGGGCACCCTGCATCCGGTCCTGCGGGGCACCATGCAGACCCGCTTCCGGGGAGACACCACCGGCGTCAAACTCATGGGTAAAATCAAGGAGGCGGCCCATACCTACGCCTATCTGAATACCGCCTACCCCTGTTTCAACGAGAAGCAGCTGGCCATCGGCGAGACCACGTTCAGCGGCCCCGACACCCTTGTAAACGCGGCCGGTTGGTTCACCATCGAAGAGCTGGAACGGGTCGCGCTCCAGCGCTGCGACAATGCCCGGGACGCCATCCGCCTGATGGGGGAACTGGCTGAGACCTATGGCTACGGCGACGGCGGCGAATGCCTGACGGTGGCCGACAAGAACGAGGTCTGGCAGTTTGAAATCGTCGGCGTGGGGAAGGACAAAATCGGCGCCGCATGGGTGGCACGGCGGGTTCCGGACGACCATGTGGCCATATCGGCCAATATCCCCCGCATCGGAACAATCAACCGGAAGGACAAGGATATGATGGCCTCTGCCAACGTGGAGCAGGTGGCCATCGACAATGGCCTGTGGGACGGAAAGGGCGAATTCGTCTTCTGGAAATCCTTCAATACGGATTACGCGAAGGGCAAGAATTTCAGCGACCGGGAGTTTTTCCTCCTGAACCATTTCGCGCCCTCGCTCGGGCTCACCTATGACATGGCGGAACTTCCCTTCTCTGTCAAGCCCGACAGGCAGGTGGATATCCGGGAGGTCATGGCGCTGTACCGGGAGACCTATGAAGGGACGGATTTCGACATGACCCGGAACATCAGAATGGCCCGGGCGGCCACCCAGGACCATCCGGCCGACACCATCGTCTCGCCCCTGGCCAACCCCTGGCTCACGACCACCCTGCGGAACACCCTCAACACCATCGCGCCCGGGACGGTCACGTTCCGCAGGACGGTAGCGGTGGCCTGGTGCGCATATTCGCACATCACGCAGTTGAGGAGCACGCTGCCGGACAGCATCGGCGGCATCTGCTGGATTTCGGTCGACAACCCCGGGCAGAGCCCCAGGATTCCCGTATTTGCCGGAACGACGGCCCTCCCCAAAAACTTCGAGGTCTGCGGCCAGAAGCAGTATGTCCCCGACAGCTACCTGTGGCAGTTCAGAAGGGCCAACAAACTGGCCACCCTTTCCTGGCAACGCACCAAGGAGGAATTCAACCGGGAGATTCTGCGCCTGGAGGACCTGGCTTTCGAGGGGCTTCCCGCAGTCATCATTCCCGCCACATCCCTCAACGCCTATACGGCGTATATCTACAACGAGGGCGTCCGCAGCTGGAAAGCGCTGGAAGACAAATACTGGCTGCAGTTCGGCATGGGATTCTAACACCTTTCCGCGGAGGGCTACAATGTCAGATTATAATCTCGAAACACAATGAACCGCAACTACGACAGGTCCGACAAATGGTCCATCCTGGAATATAGCAGGCAGCTCCTCGGCAAGACACTGGAGCAGGCTGTCGCGCCAGATACCATAGAAGCCCGCAAAGGGAAAGGCCGGCTCGGCCAGCTGGTCGAGGAATATTTTTTCGGTTATGATGTCAATTCCAATCCGGATGCAGACTTTTCAGAAGCAGGTCTGGAACTGAAGGTTACGCCCCTCAAGAAGCTGAAAGACAAAACACTCGCCATCAAAGAGCGCCTGGTCTGCACGATGATTGATTACGACGCGGACCAGAACAAGCCGTTTGAGCAGTCCCACGTGTACCTCAAATGCGCGTACATGCTGATTCTCTTCTATCTCCACCAGGCGGATATTCCCGTTCAGCAACTGCTGTTCATCTATTCCGTCCTATGGCAGATTCCCGAAAAAGACCTGCTTATCATGAAGCAGGACTACGAGAAAATCATCGGCAAAATCAAGGCGGGGAAGGCCCATGAACTTTCGGAAGGCGACACCACCTATCTGGGAGCCTGCCGCAAAGGGCAGAAAGGCGATTCCGACGTCTATTACCATCTTCCCGACGGTTCCCTGGCCGCATATCCCGCCCCGAAACGCGCCTTCTCGCTGAAGACGCAGTACATGCGCACAATACTGGCCTTCGCCGAGAAAACCGGCGGCAACGGCACCTATAACACGGCCGCTTTGATGCATGGCTATCGCTCTCATCTCATCGAGGAGAACGAACTGCGCAAAAAAAGCTTCGAAGAGATTCTCCTGGACCGGTTCAATCCCTACTACGGAATGACGTATGACGCGCTGGTAACGGAACTCCATGCTCCTACGACCGGGGCAAAAAGCAAGTATTTCCTTATCGCCAACGAGATTCTCACCGAGCGGCGGACCAGAGGCGAGGATGTCACCCAGGCCGAAGAGTTCGTCAAATCCGGCATTGTCATCAAGACCATCCGCCTCAACAAGAATGGCCGGCCGGCTGAAGCCATGTCGTTTGAAAACATCCATTATTTTGACATACTGAAAGAAGATGACTGGTACGAGTCGCGCCTGTATGACATTTTTACGGGCCGTTTCCTGTTCATCGTGTTCCAGGAAGACGAAGACGGACTGGTCCGGTTAAAGAAAGCTTTCTTCTGGACGATGCCCGTGAAAGACCTGGACGAAGCGGCCGCTTATTGGCGGAACATCCGGCAAGCCGTCCGGGACAATCATATTACACCGGAGGCTTTTTGGCATGAAAGTGACCATCGGAAATTCCACGTTCGTCCGAAAGCAAGGAATGCGGCAGACCTGGCAGATAATCCGCATGGAGGGAAAGCCAAGAAATACTGCTACTGGTTCAATCGCGATTATATCCGGTCAATCGTAGCGGATGCCCAATAGGCGGATGCGGGGCTCGACGCCTCGCATTTTTGGAATGACTAATCTTTCAGCCTGGTTTTCAGCTCTTTACCAATACGGGTAATGATTCCGCAGACCAGTGCATTGCCCATCAGGAAAGCTCGTTTGCCGTTATCAACCCCGGCCAGTTTCGTGTGGTCGGACGGAAACATATTCAGGCGCTCCAGTTCCACGGGCACCAACCGGCGCAGCCGGCCCGTCTGGTCCTGGATAACGTGCCGGCATCGGTCCGGGCTTTTGCCGCCTTCCGACGTGATAATGGTCCTGGAGGGCTTGTCGACGGAATCCGGGAACTCCATCCCCCCTTCCGTATAAAAATACTGGCCGCCATCCTTCCTGGTGCGCAGTTCGCGCTTCGCACCTTTGCAATAATGCCAGCGCGCAAGCTGGTCCTCCGGCACATAAAACGCTGCGGGGACTTCTTCCGGTGCGACCATGATATCGCGGATGGTCATAGGGGTCTCATGGCATACCGGGATGGTTGCGACAGAATAGGCGACGCCGTCTACCATGACGCCGCTGTTTTCAAATGGACGGTCCTTATTCGAGCGGTTGAACGCCGCCGTGATATCCAGCAGGCGGTCTTTCGTCTTGCCGGACAGCATTACCGTTCTGAGCGACGGGAGCGGCTCTTCTGTGATGACCGGGAAGGCTTTTGCAAATATTCCGGAACGGAATACCCAATCATCCGGGCGGGTAAATTCCCGGGCGATGGCGCTGTCTTTCCGGTATCCGACCATGTATGTGCGGCGGCGTTTCTGCGGCATCGCGTACTCTGCAGCATTGATGATCCGCCATTCAACCATATAGCCCAGTTCGTTCAGGCACTCCAGAATGATGGCAAAATCGCGGCCTCTCTGCTTGGCCGGGGAAAGGAGAAGACGGTCTACATTTTCCAGGAAGACAACCGCCGGACGCCGCTCACCTTTCTCTTTCAAGATGCGGTAAATAGACCACCACAGAACGCCCTTCTTACCCTCGATACCCCCCGAACGACTCAGCGTATTGGCAACGGAATAGTCTTGGCACGGGAACCCTCCCACCAGCATGTCATGGTCCGGAATCTCCTCTGTATCAACCAGATTGATATCTCTGTTCACGACACTTCCGGCGCCGAAATTCTTCTCATAGACCATCGCCGCATGCTGCGCCTTCGTGGCCGGTTCCCATTGATTGGCCCAGATGGTCTTGAAGAAAGTAGCGTCAGCCCGGTCCAGGCCAACCCTGAACCCGCCGACACCGGCGAACAATTCTATGACTTTCATTTCGTCCATCTGCATACAAATCAGTACATCAAAGGTACTGACTTTTTCAATTCGATCCAAATTTATCGCGAAAAATAAAACAAAAAGACAGAATGATGCCGGCATTTTCGAAATCGCAGTCATTATTTGCTTTTATTGTAATAACTGACTATCTTCGCACAAAACAACACATGAGCCATGGCACCTAAAACTACTTTACGCTTCCTTACATGCGCCATTGCCGGCCTGCTGACATTGACCGCCTGCCATAAGACGGTGCGCGTCCAGAACCCCATCAGCATCTCCTCGCCCACGCCCACCGAAAAGATTACCAAAGTGTCCCTCAACGAGACACAGCAGGGATATGTCCGGGCCGGAAACGCGATGGCATTCCGCTTCCTCAAGGAACTCTATGAGGGCAAAGACATGGTCTGCTCCCCGCTGAGCCTCCAGTATGCGCTGGCTATGACGGCGAACGGTGCCAGCGGAGAGACCCTGCAGCAAATCATCGATTTTCTCGGATACGGCGAAGACGGCATCGCTGCGCTCAACGAATACTGCAAAACGATGCTGGAACAACTGCCCGCCGTGGACCTGGACGTCACGCTCAAGGTGACGGACGCCCTGCTTGTCAACAACATGTTCCCTCTGCAGGCAGGCTTCCAGAAGACGATGCAGGACACTTATTACGCGGCCGTGGAGAACATGGATTTTTCCGACCTTGACCAGGTGCTCGCCCGCATCAACGAGTGGGCCAAGCGCAATACCGACGGGTTCATCGAGCGTGTCCTGGAAAAAGGCGACGTCTCCCCGGACGCAGCGGCTTTCCTGATGAATGCCTTGTATTTCAAGGCCCACTGGGCAGGCAGTTCGTACAATCCAATGTTCCGCGAGTATGGCACCCAGGAGGACAAATTTACCCGGACGGACGGCAGCACCACCACCGTCAGCATGATGCAGAACACAAGCCGGTACGGCTATGCCGTCATGGACGGGTACAAAGTGCTCGCGATTCCGTATGAGAATTACAAGTATTACATGTATATCCTGCTCCCGGACCGGAACGACCTCTCTGGCATGCTGGACCGGCTGCAGAAGACCGCCTGGAGCGACATCCTGGCCCGTTTCCAGCACGATGCGGAGGTCCATCTGAAGCTGCCCAAATTCGACATCGACAACAAATTCAACCTGAACGAAACGCTGAACGCCCTGGGCATCCGACGTGCTTTCAAGAGCGGAGAAGCCGAATTCGACCGGATGTTCGACAAACCGGGATATAATTTCTGGATCGGCAGAGTCATTCAAAAGGCCCGGATTTCCGTGGCGGAATGGGGAACGGAAGCGGCGGCTGTCACGGTCGTGGGTATGGAGGCTGCAATGGATCCAGGCCCGGGAGAAGAACCCAAGAAAATGAATTTCTTCGCCAACCACCCCTTCGTCTTCGCCATCGGTGAAACCACCTCCGGCGCAATTCTGTTCGAAGGCGTCTTTTCCGGAGAGTAGCGGATTATTTCCGCGATACGCGTATACGCCTCATTTGGCCCGTTTTCGGCTGAATGAGGCGATTCGTATGCAGCAAGGGCACAAAGGCAGGCTATCCCTCCAATATCTGCCTGGCGGCATTCTTCGTGTCGACTTTCTCGATGATGCGCTGCAGGATTCCGTTCTCGTCAAAAATAAACGTGCGGCGGAGCGTTCCGAGGACCGTCTTTCCGTACATTTTCTTCTCGCCGATGGCGCCGAAGGCCTCGTGCATCTCCTTGGTGGTGTCGGCAAGAAGGGTGAACGGCAGCGCATGCTTCTCCGCGAACCCGGCATGGGACTTCTCGCTGTCTTTGCTGACACCGACGATATTGTATCCTGCGGCCTTCAGGGCATCATAGTTGTCCCGGATGGAGCAGGCCTCCGCGGTGCAGCCCGAGGTGTTGTCCTTCGGGTAGAAATAGATAATGGTTTTCCGTCCGATGAAATCCGCTGATTTCACGGTATCGCCCTTCTGGTCCTTGACTTCGAAAGTGGGCATCTTGTCTCCAATCTTCAACATATTGTCTGTTATTATGTATCAAAATATTGTACGCCGGTTGCTTGTCGCGCTCATCCAGGGATTTCCGGAAACCCTGGTGACGCGCCGCCACAGAGCAACAACAGATTGTTAACGGAATCGTAACTTGGTGATTTATAGCCTACTAAGCAGCGATTCGATAGAGGGCTTCAGTGCGGGGATATCTTGATCTATAGTATTCCATAGTTGCTCCGGGCTAATCTGATAGTAGCCATGTACCAAGACATGCCGCATTCCTTCTATGGCAGCCCATTCGATTTCGGAATGGGCTGCTTTGAATTCTTTGGAGAGCATATAGACAGCCTCTCCGATAATTTCTACGTGCTTGACAAAGCCATAATAGATAATCGGATCAGACGCAGATTCAGGTGTAGCATATTTGAGACGACTTTCTTCAATCGTCTGAATTGCATTCAGAATGTGCTCAATTCTTTCTCTATCTCTAACTGGCTCTCTCATAAATAAGAATCTTGTCTTTTTCAGCACTTTCCCGGGCAAACGGAAGCAGACGGCCAGCTTCAACGAGATCTACCTTTTTGCCAATCGCAGCTGAAAGGGCCACCATAATACGGGAAATGGTCATAAGAGAAATCCGGGAGTTATGATCATACTCGACAAGGATGTCCACATCACTTTCAGGCGTCTCTTCTCCGCGAGAATATGAGCCGAAAAGCCATGCTTTGACGATAGGCTGTTTCTCAAAAACAGCCTGAAGTTTCGGAAGCATCGTATTCACTGACCGTGTCATAACGAATGCAAATATATGAAATATTCTGGATTAATCCTCAAGAACATTCTGTATTTGCTTCATCGATAGGAATAACTTGTCTATCATCATCGCAATTCGATTCTGCTCATTTACAGGAGGAACCGGGACTACCATTTTGTCTAGTTCTCGAGAAGAGAGGCCGAGAATCGCAATTCCCTTACCGCCGATTAGACCTAACTGCTTGTATAATAAGAATATATACGAAAGGTTATTGAAGTAACCAAATTTTACGCAAAAAAGGTTATTCGAATAACCGATATCGTCGAGCGTACGTCTCCTTTAAAAATCAAATAGAGGCCATACCCTCTCCTCAGGCACGTCAAATGGAACCTCCTTCGGATAATGGGACGTATCACACGCATGTAATTCAGAAAATGCCCCGGATTATTTGTAAATTATTTGTAACTTTACAAATCCTTATACTTGAATATTAGAGATAATGAAACACGGTCTTGCCCCACTGACCTGCCCAGGTATAGTATATCATTAAAGGGCATCACGAAATATATTTTTATGACAACAAACAGAAAAAGTCACCATGCGGCGGCAATCGCAATATCAATAATCGTCCTGGGGCTATGCGGGTGCGAGAAATACCCTACCGTCGACGAGTTGCTGCCGCCCGGGACATTCAATCTGACCACGGTCATTACCGATGCTGCCGGAAACAGTGTCGATTTGGCTGGCAATTGGGCCGTGTTCCAGACTCCGGACGAGACCTGCTTTACCCACTATGTCCACTATGAGCAGACATTCAGCATAGCATATAGCGTGACCAACAACGATGTTTTCATGTTGGAGTATGACCAGGGGCGAGAGTCTCTCCCTGTCTATGATGACGGCAAAGTGAACCGGCCACGCAGTCTTTTCGTAGGAAGTGTCACGTATCCATTGATTTACAAAGACGGCCACGTGTATGACGATTTCCGTGAGAAGTATCATCCCGGCCTGCCCGGTGATGTATTGGGCCTCCAGGAGCCATTTGTCATTCTCGATGACGACACCCTGACTTATGAGGATTCGCCTAACATACGAATGCGGCGCATCTATTCTTTTGCGGAGGAATGACGACGCCGGGCGCGTACATGCGTCTCGCAGCGCGAAGGTGTTTCATGGTTTTGAGGGCAGTCAGTATGTGATATCGGATTTTTTTGCTAATTTTACACGCTTATACACCGATACATACTTTTTGCACCATGATCACAGGCGAGATTAAAAATCGCATTGATTCGATATGGGATACCTTTTGGTACGGAGGTATTACCAATTCTATGACCGTTCTGGAGCAGATGACCTATCTGTTCTTCATGAAGATGCTCGACGATGCCCAGCGGACCAAGGAGGCCAACGCCCATGCCATGGGTGTGACGGTCAAGGACCCGACGTTCAAGGCGGGGAACTGGCATAACCCGGAGACCGACAGGGATGTCCCTTACGAGAGCCTGCGGTGGAGCGTCTTCCGCAATATGGAGGCCGACACGATGTTCCGGACCATCCGGCAGGATGTGTTCGTTTTCATCAAAACCTTGAACGCCGGGAAGGAATCCGCCTACAGCAAGTTCATGGCGAATGCGACCTTCCTTATCCAGAGCCCCCGGACCCTCGTCAAAATCGTGGAGGGCATCGACGCGTTGGATATGAACAACCGCGACACGATGGGAGACGTGTATGAATATGTCCTGGGCAAGATGGCGGCGTCGGGCAACAACGGCCAGTTCCGCACCCCGCGGCATATTATCCGAATGATGGTGGAGCTGATGGAGCCTACGCTGAAGGACACGATTTGCGACCCGGCCATGGGAAGCGCCGGCTTTATCGTGGAAAGCGCCAAATATATCCAGAAGCATTACAAAAAGGAGCTTTTGAAGAAGGAGAATGCCGACCACTACAAGAACGGGATGTTCCACGGATTCGACACGGATTCGACGATGTTGCGGATTGGGGCGATGAACCTGATGCTGCACGGGGTAGATAACCCGGATATCCAGTACCGGGACAGTCTCTCGACGGACAACACCGATTCCGGGCGCTATACCCTCTGTCTGGCGAACCCTCCCTTTACCGGCAGCTTGGACTATGAGGCGGTGGCGAAGAACCTGCTGGCCATCACCAAGACCAAGAAGACCGAATTGCTCTTCCTCGCCCTCTTCGTGAGAATGCTCCAGATTGGTGGCCGCTGCGCCAGTATCGTTCCGGACGGCGTGCTATTCGGTAACAGCACGGGCCATAAGGCCATCCGGCAGGAACTGATTGACAGCCAGCGGCTTCAGGCGGTTATTTCGATGCCGTCGGGCGTGTTTCAGCCGTATTCCGGCGTTTCTACGGCCATCCTGGTGTTCACGAAGACAAATGCCGGTGGCACGGACAAGGTGTGGTTCTATGATATGCAGGCGGACGGCTTCTCGCTGGACCAGAAACGGACGGAGGTGGCGGAGAATGACATCCCGGACATCATCGCCCGGTGGCGGAACCTGCCGGCGGAGGAGGGCCGCACCCGGAAGGACAAGAGTTTCCTGGTTCCCGTGGATGAGATTCGGGAGAAAGATTACGACCTCTCCATCAACAAGTACAAGGAGGTTGAGCGTGAGGTCGTGGAGTATGAGAAGCCGGAAGTCATCCTTGACCGGATTGACAACCTGGAAACCGAAATCAGTGCGGCTCTTGCGGAGTTCCGTGAAAAGTTCTTGTAGGTGATGGCGAGTACAATTAAACTGGGAGAAGCCGCAACCTTCGTAAATGGTTATCCGTTCAAGCCAGAAACCTGGACAGAGACAGGTTTGCCAATTATCCGGATACAGAACCTGAACAATCCGGAAGCGCCTTATAACCATTACTCTGGTCCTATTCCAGAGAAATATGTGGTTCGGCAAGGGGATATTCTCATCTCTTGGTCAGCGAGTTTGGGAGCCTATGAGTGGAAGGGAGAGGACGCATACCTTAACCAACATATTTTCAAGGTGGTCTTTGACAAGTGCCTCATTGACAAGCATTTCCTTCGCTACGCCGTTGAGAGCAAGCTTGCTGAAATGGAGAAAGACGCGCACGGGGCCACGATGAGACATATTGTCAAGAAGGATTTTGACAACACGCAGATACCATATCCTTCCATCGCAGAGCAGGAGATGATTGTTGCTGAACTGGATTGTTTAAGCGGCATCATTGAGAAGAAAAAACAACAACTGAAAGAACTGGACAACCTGGCTCAATCCAT
>CADBPR010000084.1 GCA_902796555.1 uncultured Bacteroidia bacterium | reverse complement strand
TGCCGGCACCTTTGGTTCCCACATACAGGTTGTCTTCCCGGTCTCCCAGCAGGCACCGGACGGCGCTGCCCTCAAACACGTCTTTGACACAGGGAAACAGGTTCCGCTCGGGCGTAATCTGGGCCACCCCGTGCATATCGGTTCCCGCCCAGAGGATGTCCTGCGTCCCCATGCAAAGGGACAGGACCGGGATTCCGGGCAGGATGGTCTGCGAGCCGTCTTCCGTATGGAGGACAATCCCCTCTCCACCAGCCGTGCAGGGGCCGTCCGGGGTCAGTGCGGCTGGGCCGTCCGGCCACGAAGGCTCCGGGGCGCAGGCTTCCTGTCCGCGGAACCAGCGCCCGTCCAGGGTCCGGACGACAGGAAGGCCATCCTCGACCCGGAAGGCGTCAATGGGCCAGGAATAGCCCTGCATGATCCGGAAGCTTCCGTTCTCATAACGGTAGATACCGTTGCGGTCCACGCCGGCGTATACCGCATCCGGCGTACAATAAATATGGAAAGCATGCTCGGCATTGACCCGCATGCCGGCATTGGCGAAGAAGCGGCGGAAACGGCCGGTTTCGGGATCCAGCCGGTCTACGCCCCGCTCCGTCGCAATCCAGAGAAAGCCTTCGCCGTCTTCCGTGATATCGCGGATGATGTTGCTGCTGATGCTGGTCGAATCCCCGGGCACCGGCTTGTACACCTTGCAGCTGCTGCCGTTCCAGCAGTCCAGTCCGTCCCAGGTCCCGAACCAGAGCCGGCCGCGGGAATCCTGGTAAACGGCATTGACCGAACTATTAGACAATCCGTCCGCATTGGTAATCCAGCGGACTTCATATTCCGTCGCCGTCAGCAGGACCGGCAACCACAAAAACAGCAGCGACAAAAGGCGGTGACGCATAAAACAAACGATTGGCCTCCAAAAATAGCACTTTTTCGCGGAATTGTAAAATTTGTGCACCAATTTGAAAGATTTGTACACCCCTTCCGGAACGCTCGAGGCTATCTTTGCAGCAACAAAAAACGATAACCAAATGGACATAGCCAAAAGAAATCCCGCCAATCCACTGCTGCGGCCTTCCGACCTCAAACCCTGCATTCCCGGTATGGAAATCACCTGCCTGCTCAACCCCGGTGTCTTCCGGATGAACGGCAAGACCTGGCTGCTGCTCCGCGTAGCCGAACGGCCAGTTCAGCAGGAAGGCGTCATCAGTTTCCCCGTATACAATGAAAAAGGAGAGATTGAAGTGCTCCGCTTCGACAAGAACGATCCGGACCTGAACGCAGAAGACCCGCGCGTAATCGGATACAAGGGACGGGATTATCTGACCACCCTTTCCTACCTGCGCCCGGTCTGCAGCAGCGACGATGTCCATTTTACCGAAGACCCCGCCGTCAAACCGATTTTCGGCGAAGGCTTCCAGGAGTCCTTCGGTATCGAAGACTGCCGCGTCGCCACGATGGAAGACGGCTTCTACCTGACCTTTACGGAGGTATCGCCGGTGGCCGTCGGCGTGGGCATGATTGCCACGAAAGATTTCCGCACGCTGCGCCGCGAGGGCATGATTTTCCCGCCGCACAACAAGGACTGCGCGATTTTCCAGGAGAAAATCGGAGACCTGTATTATGCGTTCCACCGTCCCAGCAGCCCGGAACTCGGCGGCAATTATATCTGGGTGGCCGAATCCCCGGACCGGATTCACTGGGGCCGCCACATCTGCGTAGCCACCACCCGTCCCGGACATTGGGACAGCGCCCGCGTCGGTGCCGGCGCCGCTCCTGTCCGCACGGAAGAAGGCTGGCTGGAAATCTACCACGGCGCCAATGCCGAGAACCGTTACTGCCTGGGCGCCCTCCTGCTGGACCTCAACGACCCGACGAAGGTGCTCGCCCGCAGCGACGAACCCATCATGGAGCCCATCGCGGACTATGAGAAGACCGGATTCTTCGGCAACGTGGTGTTCACGAACGGGTATTATATGAAGGACGCAGATACCATTCAGCTTTTCTACGGCGCCAGCGATGAGGTGATTTGCAGCGCGGAAATGTCTGTCAAAGAAATACTTAACACGCTGAAATAATGTTCAAGGAGTTCAAATATTTCGCGTCCCAGCCGCTGAACATCCGGACCCTGCTCATCACGAACATGCTGTTCGCGATGGTCCTGCCGCTGGTGAACATTTTCGCGGGGGCCTATGTCCTGCGTGCCACCGGGAACGATACGACCATTCTGATTGGTTTCCAGCTGTGCATGTACATCGGCATCGTCCTGTCCGCCCTGGGCAACGGTCTGCTGATGAAATGGTTCAAAGCTGCCACCCTATATGCCTTCGGCATCCTGATTTCATCGGTGTCGCTGATTGTGCTGATGTTTCTCAAGAACCCCTCCAACGCCGTGATTTTCACGGCCGGCGGATTCATCGGCCTGTCGACCGGCTTCTTCTGGACGAACCGCTATCTGCTGACCCTGTATTCCACCGATGACGACAACCGCAACTATTTCTTCGGTCTGGAATCCCTGTTCTTCACCGTGTGGAACATCGTCATTCCCCTCTTTGCCGGCGTTGTGATCAAATTCACCGACGGACGGACCCTGGCCGGTCACACCCTCACGGCCGACAACGGATACCAGCTGCTCACGATTCTGGCCCTGATGATCAGCGTCTGTGCCTGCTTCGTCCTGGCCCGCGGCCAGTTCAAGAGCCCGCAGAGCAAGAACTATTTTCATGTCCGCTTCCACATCCTGTGGAAAAAAATGCTTGCGCTGGCCGGTCTCAAAGGCATGGTGCAAGGCTTTATCGTGACCATCCCTACCATCCTGATTTTCAAGTTTATCGGCGATGAAGGCTCCCTGGGTCTCATCCAGGGCCTGAGCGGCGCACTGACCGCCATTGTCGTCTACATCCTCGGCCGCGTGGCCAAGCCCCATCACCGGATGGCCATCTTCGGCACCGGCCTGATGATTTTCTTCATCGGTACGCTGGCCAACTGCGTGCTATTCTCCGCCGCCGGCGCCCTTACCTTCATCATCTGCAACGTCATGTTCCAACCCCTGCATGACCTGGCCTACTTCCCTACGATGATGAAAACCATCGACGCCGTCAAAGTGCTGGAAAACCGGGAGGAATATACCTATATCATGAGCCACGAGGTCGGCCTCTTCTTCGGCCGCGCCCTGGGCATGATTCTGTTCATCGTGATTGCCACCGTCAGCGGCAGCGAAGGAGCCGACATCGCGCTGCGCTATGCCGTCCTCATCGTCGGCGGCGTCCAACTGCTCTCCCTGCCCTTGGCCAAGAATATTATCAAGGACATCGATACAAAATACAGCAAATGAAAAAGTTTTGGATTCTCGCGGCCCTGTGCCTGAGCGCCTGTGCCGGCCGTTATCAGGGTGCTCCCGTCGAGCAGGTGGCCATTCCCCGTGTGGAACAGATGGCTTCCCTGCCCCAGCCCTACGCCATTCTGGACTGGCATCAGAAGGCCCTCGATTTCGATGCTTTCGCCTTTGATTTTGACAATCCCTACCCCTGCGGTCCTGTCATCTGGTGGGACGATGCCCGCCGCAATATCGACCAGCGGACCTTCGGCCTGTATACGGCCATGAAAGACGCGCGCCAGGGAAAGGACAACAACGGCGGCGAATTCCATGAAAGCCTCAACATCCTCCACACCCTGCTGGGCGCCGGTTTGAACGGCATTGACAAAACCGACCAGAACGGGTACAACTGGGTGAAAATGGCCCAGAACTATTTCAATACGGACAACGGCTGGAACATCGTCATGAACAACACCTGCCCGGAGGTCGCCCTGCTGGGCGGCGGCTACGGCCGGGACTGGTGGTACGATGTCTATCCGAACATCCTCTTCTATGCTGTCAGTGAGGTATTTCCGGACGTAGATGGCGCTGATGCGATTCTCCGCACGGTCGCCGAGCAGTTTGCCAAGGCCGACTCGGTGCTGGCCGGCAACTACGACTTCACCTACTTCGACTACGCCCAGATGAAGGGCTGCAACAACTGGATTCCCAAGCAGCAGGACGCCGCCGGCGGCCATGCCTGGGTCCTGTACAGTGCCTATCAGAAATACGGCGACGCGCGCTATCTGCAGCACGCCATCTCCGCCATGGAGGCCCTGAACGCGCAGAAGGAAAGCCGTTTCTACGAAATTCTGCTGCCGATGGGCATCTATACGGCCGCCCGGCTCAATGCCGAACAGGGCTGCCGGTTCGATATTGCCAAGATGCTGGACTGGGTCTTTGCCGGCTGCAAGGCCCCCGCCGGCCGCAACGGCTGGGGCATCACCGCCGGACGCTGGGGCGACTATGACATCAGCGGTCTGCAGGGAAGCCTGATTGACCGCGGCGGTTTCGCCTTCCTGATGAACAGCATCGACGTTGCCTGGCCTTTCGTCCCGATGGTCAAATACCAGCCCCAGTATGCCCGCGCAATCGGCAAATGGATGCTGAACAACGTCAATTCCTGCCGCTTGTTCTTCCCGGACCAGCTGCCGGACAGCCTCCAGTGCCTCCCCGGGATGCAGAACTACACGAATTCCATCATCGCCTACGAAGGCCTGCGGTACCAGGATACCTATTTCATGCCGCAGGAGCACGCCGGCAAGCACCCCATCGCCTTGGGCGACGGACCCCTCTGGAATGAGAAGAACCCGCCGGAGAGCATGTTCAGCGTCTACAGCACTTCCGCCGTCGGCATCCTGGGCGCCATCGTCAGGACCACCGACGTGGAAGGCATCCTCCGCCTGGACTGCAACGCCACCGACTTCTATGCCGCCCGGCCGTACCCCGTCTACCTGTACTACAATCCGCATCCGGAAACCCGCACGGTGACCTACACCGCCGCAGAAGGCCGCAAGGACATCCTGGACATCGTATCCGGACAGTATCTGGCCAAAGGCGTCCGAGGCAGCTGCACGATTGACATTCCCGCCGACGCGGCCGTCCTCGCCGTGGAACTGCCTGCCGGCATGAACGTAAAAGACAATACCATCCTATATGAAAAGAATAATTAGCATTCTCCTGGTTTTCATCAGCCTGAGCGCCTGGGCCCAGCACCGCGTTACCGGTGTCGTGACCGACGCCGCCAGCGGTGAAACCCTCATCGGCGTCAGTGTCTATGTCGAAGGCACGACCGTCGGTGCCGCCACCGACCTGGACGGCCGGTATGAAATCAGCGCTCCTGCGAGCGGCAACCTGCGTTTCGAATATGTCGGCTACAAGAGCGTGACCGTCGCCCTTGCCGGCCAGGACACCGTCAACGTCACCCTGGAACAGGACACGGAGTTCCTCGACGAAGTCGTGGTCGTGGGTTATTCCGTCATGAAACGCCGCGATGTGCTCGGTGCCGTCAGCAAGGTCGGCGGCGAGCAGCTCACCAAGGTGCCGGCATCCTCCCTCCAGGAGTCGATGCAGGGACGCATCGCCGGTGTGAACGTCACCGCCCAGACAGGTGCCCCCGGTGCCTCCATCTCGGTGCGTGTCCGCGGTACCAGCTCCATTTCTTCGAGCAACGACCCACTGTACATCGTGGACGGCATCCCCGTAGAAGGGGCGCTCAACACCCTCTCCGCCGGTGACATCGACAACATCACTGTGCTGAAGGACGCTTCTTCAGCGGCCATTTACGGTTCCCGCGCCACCAACGGCGTCGTGCTCATCACCACCAAGAGCGGTAAGGACGGAGACGCCAAGATCAGCTACAACATGCAGGCGGGTGTCCAGTTCCACGGCAAGCTTCCCAAGATGGTCAATACCGACGAGTACATCTCCATCTACAACGAGGCGGCGACCAACGACAACGCCGTGATTCCCATCCCCCGCAAACTGATCGACCTGTCCGAGCGGGACAAGTTTGCCGACGTGAACCACCTGGAAGAGATCTTCCGCGTCGCGCCCATCCACCAGCATGAGCTTTCCATCAGCGGCGGCAACGGCAAGACCCAGTATATCATCTCCGGTACCTATTTCAACCAGCAGGGTATCATCCAAAACTCCGACTATGACAGGGCGGGACTTCGCGCCAGCGTCTCCTCCCAGGTCAAGGACTGGCTGAAGGTGAATCTCAACGTCAGCGGTTCGCTGGCGAACAACAGGCTGCTGGCCTCCTCCGGAGACGGATACAAGAACGATGAAGGCGGCTCCGTAGTACGCTACGCCCTCTTCCGCAACCCGGCCATCCCGGTGTTCGATGCGGACGGCAATTATGTGGATATGCCTGGAGAATATTATGGTTCAGGTACTTACAACTCCTTCTTCGGAGACGGATACTCGCCTGAGGGACTCGCAGCCTACACCGACAGGTCCAACAAGACCAAGACCTTGCTGGCCACCGGAAACGTCATCGTCAACTTCACCAAGGATATTTTCTGGAAGACGACCCTGGGCCTGGATTACAGGAACAACACCTACCGCCTGTTCAACAAGACGTGGGGTACCAACAACCGTATCCACGAGACCAACGGCCTAACGGTCAGGAACAACGAGAACGTCGGCTGGACGGTCAACTCGACCTTCAACCATAGCATGACCTTCGGCGGACACAGCGTCAACTACATGCTCGGCGCCGAGGCGATCCGCCAGCACGAAAACGTGCTGTCCTCCGCCAATGAGGCCTTTGCCTCCGAAGACAAGGACCTGCTTTACATCGGCCTGGGCGAAGGTACCCTCACTTCCAGCCAGGGAGAAAGCGCCTCCGCGCTGCTTTCCTTCTTTGCCAACGTCAACTACAACTACGGCGGCAAGTACTATGTGTCCGCGATCCTTCGCGAGGACGGTTCTTCGCGGTTCAGCAAAGGTCACAGATGGGGTACATTCTACTCGGTATCCGCAGGTTGGAACATCGAGCAGGAAGCCTTCATGAAGGACGTGAGCCTCATCAACAAGCTCAAGCTGCGGGTAGGATACGGCGCCATCGGCAACCAGAACATCGGCCTCTATGCCTATTCCGACAGGTATTCCGGAAAATACTATTACGCCTTCGGCAACAACCTCGCCGACGGATACACGCAGACCACCCTGGGCAACGACGAGCTCAAATGGGAGACATCCAAGCAGTTCAACGCCGGTCTGGACATCGAACTGATGGAAGGGTCCCTCGGAGCCTCCCTCGACTACTACTATAAGGTCACCGAGGACATGCTTGTCCAGGAATCCCTCCCGACCTCCGTCGGTAAGACCTCCACGCCCTGGGTCAACAACGGCAGCGTGCTCAACACCGGCGTCGATCTGGAAATCTTCTACCGCAAGCAGTTCAAGGACTGGGGCTTCGACATCGCCCTCAACGGCGGATACCTGCACAACGAGGTGCTGAGCCTCAACTCCCCCATCCTGGGCGGTCTGGTGAATGACGGCGCCTATGCCACCCGCACCGAAGTCGGCCAGCCTATCGGAGCCTTCTACATGTACAAGATGGAAGGCATCTTCCAGAACGACATCGAGGTCATCACCTCGCCCATTCAGGGCGTAGGCATCAAGCCCGGCGACGTGAAATATGCCAACATCAACGGCGACAGCGTCATCGACGGAAACGACAGGACCTTCGTAGGCAGCGCCATCCCGACGTTCACGGCCGGTCTGAACCTCGCCGCCAACTGGAAAGGCTTCGATATCTCGGCCTTCTTCCAGGGCGCCTTCGGCCAGAAGGTCTATATCCAGTACCTGAACGATTCGGAAGGCTTCTACCGCGGATTCCCCGTCACCTATCGCTACTATGCCCAGCACTGGACGGGTGAAGGCACCTCCAACACCCAGCCCCGCGCTACCTGGAGCGGCACCAACAACCGCAAGGTTTCCACCCGCTTCCTGGAAGACGGCAGCTACGTCCGCCTGAAGAACCTGCAGCTCGGATATACGTTCAAGCTCCCCGAGAGCTGGAAGATCTCCCACCTGAGGGCGTACATCGCCGCGACCAACCTCTTCACCATCACGAAGTACAGCGGACTCGACCCCGAGATGACGGTCAACGCGAACTCCACCTCCGAGGGAGACCGCGCGAACGGAATCGACTGGGGAACCTACCCTGTCGCCAAGAGTGTAACCATGGGCCTCAATTTCACCTTCTAAGATATGAAAGCAAGAATATACATCGTGGTCGCAGCAGCCATGCTCATCTTCGCGTCCTGCGACAAGTTCCTGTCTGAGAACCTCAAGGGAGGCTATTCATCAGAGAATTACTATACCACCGAGAGCAAGGCCGAGATGGCGGTCAATGCCATCTACAACTCGCTCTACGGCAATATCCTGTGGATGTTCGGCGATGTCGCCTCCGATGATTCCGTCAAGGGAGGAGACGACGGCGACCAGCCCCAGATCAATGAGATCGACAGCTTCACCGCCACGGCGGACAACGGTTCCGTCGGAACATTCTGGCAGGACAGCTACGAGACCATCGCCCGTGCCAACAACGCCATCGCCGGGATCAGCGGCATGCAGCTGGACAAGGAAGTCGCCGACAGGCTCATGGGTGAAGCCAAGTTCCTCCGGGCCTACTCGTACTTCAACCTCGTGAACGTTTTCGGCAAGCTTCCCCTCAAGACCAAGCCCCAGAACAGCGCGGAGAACATCCATGTGGGGCTGAGCGGAATCGATGCGGTCTATGCCCAGATCGACCAGGACCTCACCGCGGCTGCCGCGGGCCTGTCCAACGTCAAGGACGGACACGCCAACAAGGCCGCCGCCTACGCCCTCCTGGCCAAGAGCAAGGTTTTCCAGGGCAAATGGGATGAAGCCGTGCAGGCAATCCAAGATTTCGAAAGCCTCTCGGCCGGTTACGACCTGGAGCCCGTGTATGCGGACCTGTTCAAATCCGGCGGCGAGGACAGCATCGAATCCATCTTTGCCATCCGGTACGCGACCAACAAGATCGCCTCCCAGGGGAACCTCCTCAATGTCTGGTTCTCTCCCTTCATCGAAGGCGGCTACCATTTCAACGCGCCTACGCAGTCATTCGTGGACAACTTCGACGAACTGACCACGGGCGGTCAGACGGACCCCCGCCTGGACGCTTCCATCGGCCGCGAAGGACAGCCCTGGTTCAACGGCACCACCTTCGACAAGGAATGGGGCAATGCCACCGGTTATCTGGTCAAGAAATACGATGAGGACGCCGTGGAGGAACTCGCCAAGAGCCAGTCCACCATTCCTCAGCACCGCATCCGTTATGCCGAAGTGCTGCTGCTGAAAGCCGAAGCGCTCAATGAGCAGTCGGCCGCCAATACCGTGGCCGCGGCGGATGCCCTGGACCTCGTCCGCTCCCGCGCCGGCCTGGCCAAAACGACGGCCGCTACCCAGGCGGACCTCCGTGAAGCCATCCGCAAGGAGCGCCGCCGCGAACTCGGATTCGAGTTCCACCGGTTCTTCGACGTGATGCGCTACGGCAAAGACTACGCCGTCTCCGCCCTCGGCGCGGCCGCCTGGCCCGCCGACAGGTACTACTTCCCCATCCCCCAGGGTGAAACCGATGCCAACACGGCTCTGAAATAGCATCTACTAAAATCAAAACCATAAAGTATCATTAACCATTAATCTACAAACACAATGAAAAAGATTTTCGCAATCGCACTCGCAGCACTCACCATTTTTGCTGTAGGTTGCAAGAAGGACAACAGCACCAACACGCCTTCCGTTGACCTTACCGAGCTCAACAAGGCTATCGCCGACTGCGAGGCCCTGGTCGGCAGCGCAACGACCGCAAGCTTCCCCCAGAGCGCCATCGACGCTTTCAAGAGCACCATCGCTACGGTAAAGAAGGCCGCTGAAACCGCCAAGGACAAGGCTACCGTTGACAACCTCCTCGCCCAGCTCAACACGGCCAAGGAGACTTTCCTCGCAGCTGAAATCGGCGCGATCCCGGCTGACGCACTCGCTTTCGCCATCGACTTCGAGTCCGGTGCCAACGAGTTCAAGACCAGCGGAAAATACGAATGGAACGCGAAGCTCATGGCCGGTGCGAACGGTGTCCCCGCCTATGTTGACGGACACAAGGCCGGCAGCAAGGGTATGCAGTTCGGCGGCGCTTCCTACATCCAGATTGCCGATGCAGTCGCCAGCGTTGTAGAAACCAACACCTTCTCCATCGCCGTCTGGGTCAACACCCCCATCAACGAGAACAACTACATCCTCTCCTGGGACAAGTGGAACAGCTGGAAATTCCAGACCCAGTCCACCAACAAGGCTTTCCTCACTGTCAAGACCACTGTAGGTGAAAATGGTACGTACATCGAGCATGACTCCAACACCGAAATCCCGGAGAACGAGTGGCACCACATCGTCGTTACCCTCGACCTCGTCAACGGTGTCGAGACCTACTACATCGACGGTGAGAGTGTCATGGTATGGGATAAGGACAACGAGACCAAACTCGCCACCAAGAACCAGACGATCTGCCATGCCGCAGACGGCATCAAGCTCCTTGTCGGTATCCAGGAAGAGAATCCTGAGACCAGCGGTTACTTCGTCGGCAAGATGGATGACCTCGCTTTCTACACCATCGCTCTCGACGGCGGTCAGGTAAGCAAGCTCTTCAACGACCAGAAGTAATTTCACTTCCCTAAAACAGGCGGCGGCTGACCCTGCCGCCTGTTTCCCATATAATACGACATCATGAGATTCAAGACATTCATTGCCATCGCATCCTGCATGACCCTGATGACCGGCATGGCCGCCTGCAAGCCTGCGGATGAACGGGAGGACATCTCTGCCGATGCCTCCGAAGACATCTCCGCAGAGCCGCTTTCGGAGGACCCGTCCGAGGAACCCGAGTGGGAAGAGCCGGAGCCCGGCGAAATCGTCCCTTTCGAAAGCGGGGGGAAGGTAACCCAGGTCAGCATTTCCCGGGTGGACCTGATGCCGGACATGCCGTCCACCTACAAAATGCTCGACTGGCGGCAGAAGGCGCTGGACTATGATGCCTACGTATTCGACTGGAACGCTTCGGACGAGGTCAGACCGCTGATCTGGCTGGACCGCACCAGCAACAACTCCCCCTACGACGGATTCGGGCTCTATACGACCGTCGGCGACATCCGGCAGGGACCGGAGCATCCGGGGGGCCATGAGGCCATCAACACGATGGCCGCCGTGATGGGCGCCGGCCTGGTGGGGATAGACAAGACAAGCCAGGACGGGTACAATTACCCCCAGATGCTCCAAAACTACTTCAGCAAGATTACCCCGTGGAAAATCATGCTGAACGGGACCTCAGGCGGAGCCGGTGACTGGTGGTACAATATGCTTCCCAACCTGCTGTACTGGGGTGTCTGCGACATCTTCCCGGATGTGGAAGGGGCGGAAACCATCCTTCGCAGCGTCGCGGACCAGTTCGCCAAGGCCGACGAGAAACTCGCGGGGAACTACGGCTGGTCGTATTTCGATTACGGAAAGATGAAAGGCTACAAAACCGGCATACCCCGCCAGGAAGATGCCGCCGCAGGACACGCCTGGGTCCTGCTGAATGCCTACCGGCACTTCGGCGACAAGTCCTACATGACCCGCGCCGTCAGCGCCCTCAACACCCTGTACAATCAGACAGAGAGCCGTTTCTACGAGATCGTCATGCCTTTCGGCGCTTACGTGGCGGCAGTGATGAACGGCTGCTACGGAACCTCCTACGACGTGGGCAAGATCCTTCGCTGGACCTTCGAAGGCAACCGCAGCAACGGCCGGACCGGCTGGGCCGTGACCGTAGGCACCTGGGGTCCTTACGATATTTCAGGCCTGCAGGGCAGCATCACGGACGGCGGCGGATACGCCTTCCAGATGAACTGCTACGAAATGGCCTGGCCGCTGGTGCCCCTGGTAAAATACCAGCCCAAGTTTGCGGCGACCATCGGCAAATGGATGCTGAACAACGCCTCCGCCTCCCGGCTGTTCTTCCCCGACGAAATCGATGACGAGCACCAGTATTGCGCTGATATCAAGGACCTTACAGGAGGCATCATCGGATATGAGGGACTCCGGAAGACCGACCGGTACAGAAAGATGACCGTGGAGCCTGTGGCGGAAGGAGACGGGCCTTCCTGGATGTCCGGCATGCCCGACTGCACCATGTTCAGCCTGTACAGCACCTCGCCCATCGGAATATTCGGAGCCATCATCGCCACCACGGACGTGGAAGGCATCCTCTCTCTGGATTGCAACGCCACGGACTTCTATGCGCAGAGGCCCTTCCCCTGCCACCTGATTTACAATCCCTTCGATACGGAAAATACGGTAACCTACAGCCGTTGCGGGAGCGAGCCCTACGACCTTTTCGACGGTGTGGCCAGGGATTATGCCGCCCGCGGGCAATCGTCCGACGCGGTCGTCACCGTACCGGCGAAGGGAGCCGTGCTGCTGTATGAAATCCCCGCCGGGACGGAACTCTTCAGCCGAGGAAACGCCGTGGTCACCCGTGACGGCACGGTCGTAGCGTATTAAAACATCATCATAATCATCGGGAATCCCTGCAATAGCGGAAATTTTTGCAAGTTGAAACAATATCACGACTATGGACGAGGCTAACAAAACAATGGATCCCGAACCGCGCAAACGCAATTTCCTGGAAGAAATCATCGAGGCCGACCTGGCGTCCGGCAAGATGGACAGCATCATGACCCGTTTCCCGCCGGAGCCGAACGGCTACCTGCATCTGGGGCATGCCAAGAGCATCTGCCTGAACTTCGGCCTGGCCCAGAAATACGGCGGCAAGACCAACCTCCGCTACGACGACACCAAGCCGGCGGCGGCTGACCCTGCCGCCGGTTTCCAAAACAGCCGGCAACCATGAAACATTTTACACCCATTCTCGCAGCTTTCGCGATTTTCGCATCCTGCTCCTGCCAGCCCCGCAACCCGGCGGACACGAGCGAGCAGTCCCTTTCCGAAGCCCTCCTGGGATTTGAAGTGCCCCAGCAGAGCATCCCGCGTATCGATGCGATGCCGGCTCTCCCCCAGCCCTACAAGATGCTGGACTGGAAACAGAAAGCCATGGACTATGACGCGTATGTCTTCGACTGGAACGCAAAGGACGCCGTCCGTCCGCTGATTTGGCTGGACGAAACCCGCAAGAACGTGGACCAGGTCACCTTCGGATTGAAAACCACGGTCGGCGACGCCCGCCAGGGTGCCCACAACCAACCCGGACACGAAGCCATCAATACCATCGCCGCCGTCATGGGAGCCGGTCTGGTCGGCATCGACAAGACGGCCCAGGACGGATACAACTACGCCAAGATGGTCCAGAATTATTTCGGAAAGAACGAGCGCTGGAACATCATGCTGAACAATACGGCCGGCACTGCCGGGGACTGGTGGTACAATGTACTGCCCAACCTGCTGTATTATGCCGTCTGTGACATTTTCCCGGGCGTGGCCGGGGCCGACGAGATTCAGCGGAGCATCGCCGACCAGTTTGCGAAAGCAGATGAAACGCTGGGCGACAACTACGGTTACAGTTTCTTCAACTACTACTCCATGCACGGTTTCAACAACGGCATTCCCAAACAGGAAGATGCCGCCGCCGGCCATGCCTATGTCCTGCTGCAGGCCTGGCACAAGTTCGGCGACGCCCGCTATCTGGAACGTGCCCGGCATGCGATGGACGTGCTGAACAACCTGGAACAGAGCCGTTTCTACGAAATACTGATGCCTTTCGGAGCCTACTGCGCCGCCTGGATGAACGCGACCCAGGGCACCTCCTATGATATCGCCAAAATCCTCGGATGGACCTTCAACGGGTCCAAAGGACGCTGGGGCTGGGGTGTCATCTGCGAACACTGGGGCGATTACGACGTATACGGCCTGCAGGGCAGCATCACGGACGGAGGCGGATATGCCTTCCAGATGAACAGTTACGAGATGGCCTGGCCCCTGGTTCCGATGGTCAAATACGCCCCGCAGTTCGCAACGGCCATCGGCAAATGGATGCTGAACAATGCCAATGCCTCCCGCTTGTTCTTCCCGCAGGAAATCGCGGACGAGCATCAGGCCTGTCCGGACCTGAAGGACCTCACCCACAATATCATCGGTTATGAAGGCCTGCGCAAGACCGACCGCTACGGACAGGTTCCGGGCGTCCCGGTCGCGGAAGGAGACGGCCCCAGCTGGACATCCGCCAACCCGCCCAGCACGATGTTCAGCCTGTACAGCACCTCCCCCGTCGGCATTTTCGGTTCGATTATTTCCACCACCGACGTGGAAGGCATCCTGTCACTGGACTGCAACGCGACCGATTTCTATGCCCCCTGCCCGTACCCCTGCCACCTGCTGTACAACCCCTACGCCGAGGAGCGCACCGTCAGTTACACGGTTTCGTCGGAATGCGACCTCTTCGATGCCGTGGGCTGCGACTTCGTCACCAAACGGGCTTCCGGAACCGTTTCCGTTACGATTCCGGCCAAGGGTTCGGTCCTGCTGTACGAACTCCCGGTCAGCACCACCCTCTACTATCTGGGCAAACGAATCGGCACCCGGGAGGGAATCGTTTTGAGCTTTTGACACTTTTTTTTCATAATAATACTTGATTGGGGAAATGCCTGCTTGTGAAAGTAGGCATTTTTTTGTTATCTTTGTGCGTTAAAATGAAACCCGCTATGGAAGAGAAGATTATCGGCGAAGAGCCGCGCAAACGCAATTTCCTGGAAGAAATCATCGAGGCCGACCTGGCCTCCGGGAAGGTTGACAGCATTATGACCCGTTTTCCGCCGGAGCCGAACGGTTACCTGCACCTGGGCCACGCCAAGAGTATCTGCCTGAACTTCGGTCTGGCGCAGAAGTACGGCGGCAAGACCAACCTCCGCTATGATGACACCAATCCGACCAAGGAAGACACAGAGTATGTGGACTCCATCAAGGAAGACATTGCCTGGCTGGGCTTCCAGTGGGACAAAGAGCTCTACGCATCGGACTATTTCGACCAACTCTACGAGTGGGCCGAACAATTGATACAGAGAGGATTGGCTTATGTCGACGACCAGACCCAGGAAGAGATTCGGGCCGGCCGCGGCACTGTGGACAAGCCGGGCGTCAACAGTCCTTGGCGCGACCGCAGCGTCGAGGAAAACCTGCGCCTTTTCCGGGAGATGAAGGCCGGCAAATATGCCGACGGCGAAAAGGTGCTCCGGGCCAAAATCGACATGGCGCATCCCAACATGATGTTCCGCGATCCCCTGCTCTACCGCATCAAACACGCCTCGCACCACCGCACCGGTGACAAATGGTGCATCTACCCGATGTACGACTACACCCACGGCCAGTGCGACTCCATCGAGCATATCACCCACTCCATCTGTACGCTGGAGTTTGACGTCCACCGGCCGTTGTACGACTGGTTCATCCAGACCCTGGGCATTTTCCCGAGCCACCAGTATGAATTCGCCCGCCTGAACCTCACCTACACCCTGATGAGCAAACGTAAACTGCTTGA
>CADBPR010000083.1 GCA_902796555.1 uncultured Bacteroidia bacterium | reverse complement strand
TTCTATCCGGAGCGTATCATGGCTTCCGGCAGCCTGTTGGATATCTGGGGCGGGGCTTACAACCGCATCCGCCGCGTCAATGAATTCCTGACCTCGCTGGCCCGGTATTCCACCTATGATGAGGCGACCAATAAGATGTACGAGGCACAGGCCCGTTTCTTCCGTGCCTATGTGTACTTCCAGCTGGCCAAGCGCCACTGCAACGGCAACCAGGGCGGCGTCATCCTCTATGAGGACCTGAACCTGGTCAAAGACAAGAACCACGCGACGGAGGCGGAGACCTGGGACTTCATCGAGAAGGACCTGGAATTCGCAGCCCAGAACCTGCCCAAGCGCTGGGATGCCGGCAACGAGGGCCGCGTGACCCGTTATATGGCTTACGGCCTGCTCTCCCGCGTGGAACTGTATGCCGAGCGTTGGGAAAAAGCCGAAGTGGCGGCTGACAGCGTGATTCTTCGCGGCGGCTACAGCCTTATGCCCAACTATGCGGATGCCTGGAAGGGTGACAATTCCGAGTCCATCATCCAGTTCCGCTATGACCCGGTGAACGGCTTGTCCCACCAGCATGAGATTTACCATGTGCCTTACGGCGACTTCACCCGTATCGAGGATACCGAAATCGGCGGTACCGCCGTTCCGACCCAGGAAATGGTAGAAGAGTACGAAGACAAGGACGGCAATGTCGTGGACTGGAGTCCCTGGCATGTGTCCGGCCCTGTGTCCGCCCGTCCGCCGTATGAGAACCTGGAGCCCCGTTTCGCCGCCACCGTGCTGTATAACGGCTGCACCTGGAAGGGCAACGTAATGGACATCACCGAGGGCGGACAGTTCGGCCGCTTCATGAACTACCGTGCCGACAGCTATCCCAACGGCCGTACCGTGACGGGCTACTACATGCGCAAGTTCCTTACCTGCGAGACCGATGAAGCCTTCAAGGAACTGGATATCACCCGCGGAAAGCGGGGTGGCGCCACCTGGGTGGAACTCCGCCTGGCCGAAGTCTATCTGAACAGGGCCGAGGCCCGTATGCATACCGGCGGAGACGCTCTGGCGGACATCAATGTCGTGCGCCGGCGGGTCGGTCTGCCCGACCGCACCGGACTGAGCGGAGACGCCCTGTTCGAAGCCCTGCGCCATGAACGCAAGGTGGAGCTTTCCTATGAAGGCCATCTCTGGTGGGATATGCGCCGCTGGAAACTGGCTGCGACCGAGTACAACAACTACCGTTGCCACGGCCTGAAACCGGCCGGAAGCCCGGGCAGTTATACCTTTGAATATGTCGACTGTGACGGCGAGGACCGCAAGTTCCCTGCGAAACTGTACATCCTCCCGGTTCCGACGTCGGAAACCAACGTCAACACCGCCATTACCCAGTATCCTGAATGGAACTAAATAGCATTGCAGCGATTATGAAACAGAAACTTATCCATATCCCGGCCCTCCTGCTGGCTACCCTCTGCCTGCTGGCGGCCTGCAAGCCGCAGGACCTGACGCCGGCCAAGAGTTCGGGCGAACCGCTGACCAGTGTCACGGCCTATGTGACCATCAACGGGGAGGCCGCTGAATTTACGGGCTATCCCGATGCGGACAACCGCATTGAGATTCCGTTCCCGTTCTACTATCCCATCACCTCCGACTACAAGGTCAGCAACTTCTTCCTGGAGGATTGCAAGGTCATCGCCACGCTGGCGAACAACGTCATCATCAAGGAACCCATCAACCGGCTGGACCTGACGCTGGAGAATGTGATTCATCTCATCGACCAGACGAAGCAGGAGCGGGAATACGTGATTACCGGTGTCATCAAACACCTGAACCTCACGGACATCTATGACCTCAAGTATACGGTCAGCGAGAAGGTGTTCTACAATGCCATCATCAAGGGTGACGAAATCATGATTCCGAACAACGAGACCCTGCCCGACGGCGTCGTGACCTTTACCCTGGCGCCGCATGCCACCGCCAAGAAGGCTGACGGCAGCCCGCTGAAGAGCGGTGACACCGTGAACTTCGATGAGGAGACTTTCATCACCGTCGTTGCCGACGACGGGACCCAGCGCAAGTACCGTGTCTACAAGGGCAGCCCGTCCAAGCGCGACAAGGGCATCAACACCGACCCGGACTTCGTGTCCTATATGTTCACCCGCAAGCTCCATGACGAGGTCGGGATTTCCGTCTATGACGCCACCACCGGTCTGGCCGTCAGCGGGGACTACCTGATTATCAATACCCGCGGGCAGGATCCCGTGGTGCTGGACCGCTTCACCGGTGCCAATGTGGGAACCATCTCCCTCCCGGCCGAGTGCAAGCAGGGCAAGGCGGGCGCCGAGACCTTCCGTAACTTCTACATGACCTCCGACGATGCAGGCAACATCCTGATTACCAACTTGGTACTGTGGAAATACGGTGATGCCGACGCGGGTATCCCGGGCGAGTGGAACGACCTGGGCGAAGTGAAGATCTGGCGGCTCAAGGATATCAATTCCGCGCCCGAGGAGTATATCTCCTGGCCCATCAGCGACGAGAATTACGCCCTCTCCTTCGGCCGGAAACTCTCCGTGACCGGTTCCCTGGACGGCGACGCCGTGATTGTGCTGCCTTGCGTGACCTATCCGGCCACCAGCGGCTTCTACCAGTGGACCGTCAAGGGCGGGGAACTGACCGATACGGCCCCTACCTGGGTGAGCGTGGCGGAAAGCGGCATGAACTGGAACAACAACATCGATATCGTCCGCATGAGCGCCGACCCGACCTCCGACTTCTTCACCTTCGGCTATTCCGATACGGCCCGTCAGCTGACCTGGTTCAACGGCCGCAACAACGCCGTCAAGAAACAGCTCGACCTGGTGGACGTGAACTATGTTCCCAATTCCCTGGATATCATGGAATTCAATGGAACGCCTTATCTGGCCGCCATCCAGCTGAACAGCTTCACCTGGGGCCGTTGCGACTTCGCATGGCTCTTCGACCTGACGCTGGAAGCCAACTTCGAAGGCATTCTGAACGAGCAGGGAACGATGGGTCTGACGGCCAACGTGCCCGCCCTGGTGTGGTCCGATATCTCCGGCCTCTGGGGACCGAAGGCCCTCGAATATGCCGCCGGCGGCTATTCCAATGCCAACCACCATGCTGACGTGATTCTGGCCGGTTCCGACAGCGGCTACTACATGTACATGTACTTCATGTTCTGCAACGGCTATGTGGTGGGTGTCCAGTTTGACTGTATAGACCGTGGAGGCGAATAGCATGCGGAAACTTTCATCCTACCTGGCAGCCTTGACTGCCTTCCTCCTCCTGGCCGGGTGTACGCCCGCCAGGAAGGAGGTCCCGTATGTGTTCCCGGAAAGCCCCGTCGCCGGGGAATCCCAGGACCCGTCGGTGTCCGAAGACCCGTCTTCGGATGCGTCCGGCGATGCCTCTGCCGACCCTTCCGGTGACGCCTCCTCCGACCCTTCCACAGGACCGGTGGTGGCAGGTACGCCCTGTTTCATCTGGATTGACGCCGCCGCCAATTCCCGCGACTTTTTCTTCGGTACGGACAAGATTCGTACGGACCTGGAAAAAGCGGCCGACGCCGGTTTCACCCATCTCATCGTGGATGTACGGCCGACCAACGGCGACATTCTCTACAAGAGTTCGCACTGCGACCAGGTGGCCTGGCTCGGCGCCTGGACTTCGTCCGGTTACAAGAAACAGGTGTGGGACCAGTCCTATGACTATCTGCAGACCTTCATCGACATCGGTCACGAACTGGGCATGAAGGTGTATGCCGGTTTCAATACCTTTGTCGCCGGCAACAAGAACAGCCTCGGCAACCAGGGTATCGTGTTCCGCGATACGAAGATGGCCGCCTTGGCGACCCAGCTCAACACCGATGACGGAATCAAGAGCGCGATGGACACCGAGAACGAGATTTTCTTCAACCCGGTGCACGAGGATGTCCAGGCCTACCTGATAGACCTGCTCAAAGACCTGGCCGCCTATGGCGAGACCGGTCTGGACGGCATCATCCTTGACCGTGGCCGTTTCCAGGGCTATCGCAGCGATTTCAGCGACTATACCCGGAAGAAATTCGAGGCCTTCATCGGCCAGACCGTGACCAAATGGCCGGAAGACGTGCTGCCGAAGGGCTTCAAATGGGACTATGACAAAGGAACCGGTGTTCCGACGCCGGTACCGGCCCATTACAAACGTTGGAACGAGTTCCGCGCCAAGACCATCCATGATTTCATGGTCAAGGCCCGCGAGGCCGTCAAGGGCGTGGACCCCGACGTGGATTTCGGCGCCTATGTGGGCGGCTGGTACGGCTCCTATTATGAGAACGGCGTGAACTGGGCCAGCCCGGAATACAATACCGCCGGGTCTTATCCTTCCTGGGCCACCGCCGCCTACAAGGACTACGGCTATGCCGACCATATGGATGTCCTGGTCATCGGCGCCTATGCGTCTCCCGCCCGGGTGTTCGGTTCCAGCGAATGGACGATGCAGGGCTTCTGCAAACTGGCTTACAACAAGGTGAAAGGTGCGACGATGGTGGTCGGCGGCCCGGATGTGGGCAACTGGAGCACGGACGGCGTCACCAAGAACGAGGAATACGAGGCCATCGAGAAATCCGTGAAAGCCTGCGCGGATGCCTGCGACGGGTATTTCCTCTTCGACATGATTCATCTGAAGATGGAACCGTTGAAGTGGAATGCCGTCAAGCGGGGCATCGCTGCGTTGAATCAATAATAATAACCAAATTATACAACGTATGAAAAAAGTACTTTATCTCATGGCAGGGCTTGTCGCAGGACTGATTGTTTCCTGTAAGCCCGCTCAGGTGGAATCCACCCTGACCCTGACCTCTTCCGACAAGGAGACTGTCGCTGTGGGCGGCGGTGAGGTGACCATCACGTTCTCGACCAATACCAATTGGCGGGCGTCTACCACTTCTTCCGACTGGGCCCGCGTCAAACCCGCCCAGGGTGAGGCCGGTGACCAGACCGTTACCGTTACGGTCGCCGAAAACGGCACGACCGACGAGCGTACCGCTACCGTGAACATCGCGACCACCGACGGCAAGAAGGTGAGCGTCGCCATTACCCAGGCTGCGGCCAATACGATGGGTATTTCCAAGACCAGCTACGAAATCGGCGCCGAAGGCGGAACGATTGACGTGCTCGTGACCACCAATATGACGTTCAAGGTGGAAAGCAAGGTCGACTGGATTACCGCCCCGACCAAGGCGATTCCCGACGTGACCAGCACCCTGACCGTTGCCCCCAACACGGAAATCTCCTCGCGCGAAGGCGAGGTCGTCTTCTCCGCTGAAGGTCAGGAGCCTGTTACGGTGACGGTCAGCCAGGCCGCTTTCGAACCCCTGCTGGCGATTGAAGGCGAGACGGTCCTTCCGAAGGAGGGCGGCGAATTCCGTTTCACCGTCCAGAGCAACTGCGAATGGATGGTCGTCCTGGATGTCCCCGAAGAACTGGAGGAAGTGTATATCAATGCTGAACGCGCGGGTGACGAAATCGTTCTCGAAATCCAGGAGAATGAGGCTGTCGGTGCCCGTCAGTTTACCCTCGGCGTGACCGCCACGGACTACGAAGGCATTTATGCCGCCGTGGAAATCCGCCAGGACGGTATTGCCGACGTGGCCTTCAACGTAGGCCTGCTCGAAATGGGCTTCAGCACCGAGGAGGATGTCAACCAGCGGATGCGTCTGGCTTACGTCGACGGCAAACTTCTGGCCAGCACGCAGGACCAGGTGGTGGTCGTCAACCCCGAAACCGGTGCCAAGGAGGGCGAATTCCCTGTCGGTGACGCCCCGCACCTGTCCATCGTCAATGACGATGCCGGCCATGCCATTTTTGCCGGTCAGTATGCCGAAGGCGAAGAAATCACCCTCTTCTCCACCGCTTCCGCTTCCACCGCTCCGGAACTGGCCCTGTCCCTGGGTACGGCCGGTGCCGGTACCACGGCCAACTTCCGCGTTCGCGGCGACATCGCGGGCAAGGCGTTCATCACCGCGATGAATGCGGCCGGTCCCTCCAATCCTGCCAAAATTCTGATGGCAGAAATCGAGGGTGGCAAACTGAAAGGTGAAGCCCAGTATATCGACGCCCCGCTGCCGGGTATGTGGAGCCCGTATTTCGGCGTAGTCATGCCGGTGGGCCCGTCCCTCGCTGACGGTCTGCTGTATACCGGTTATGCCGGTGACAAGAACCTGTATCATTCGGGTGACGCCACTGCCTGGTCCAGCATTATCGATCTGCAGAATGTCGGTAACGACTGCTGCAATACCCTGGATGTGGTCACCATGGGCGGCAAGACCTATGTCGCCATCGGCGTGGGTGCGTACTTCAGCTGGAGCAATACCCGTCTGGAGATTTACGACATTACCAACCCTTCCGCTGCCGAGCAGATTCTGTCCCTGGGCGCACCGCTGCGCCGGGCTGACTATACCAATGCCTATGCCAGTGCGGATGTCCTGATGCTGCCCGCCGAGGACGGCAAGTCCCTGACCGTTTTCTTCGCGGAACTGGGTCGTGACTCCCTGGCCAAGGTCGTGGTCCCGATTAAATAAAACAACGAGATAAACGGGCTGCCCGGTCCCCGCGGGCAGCCCTCCTAAACCCAATGATTATGTCTGAAATTGATTTCAAAGCAATGGCGGCCCGCTACCGCAGCGAGCTCCTCGACAATGTGCTTCCTTTCTGGCTTGAAAAGTCCCAGGACAAGGAGTATGGCGGTTATTTTACGTGTCTGAACCGGGACGGTAGCGTCTTTGACACGGATAAGTTCGTTTGGCTCCAGGGCCGGGAAGTGTGGATGTTCTCCATGCTCTACAACAAACTGGAAAAGAGGCAGGAATGGCTCGACTGCGCCGCACACGGCGCCAAATTCCTGAAGGATCATGGCTGGGAAGGGGACTATGATTTCTACTTCTCCTTGACGCGTGAGGGAAAACCCCTCATCGACCCGTACAACATTTTCTCCAATACTTTCGCCTGCATGGCCTTTGCGCAGTACGCCGAAGCAACCGGCAGCGAGGAGTATGCGGAACTGGCCAAGAAGACCTTCGACCGGATTCTGGCCCGTCGGGGCAATCCGAAAGGCCGTTGGAGCAAAGGTCATCCCGGCACCCGTCCGATGAAGGACTTCGCCCTGCCGATGATCATCTGCAACATGGCCCTGGAGGTGGAGAAAATCATTGACAACCCCGCTCTGATGGACAAGACCATCGAAGAGTGTCTGCACGAGGTGCTGGACGTGTTCTACCAGCCCGACCTCGGCGTGATGGTGGAAAACCTCGCCCCGGACGGCAGCCTGGTGGACTGCTTCGAAGGACGCCGCGTGAATCCGGGTCATGACCTCGAGGCCCTCTGGTTCCTGATGAACCTGGGTGTCCGCCTGGGCCGCAAGGAACTGGTGGAGAAGGCGACGGAAATCGCCCTCCGCGTGATTGACTACGGCTGGGACAAGGAATACGGCGGCATTTTCTACTTCATGGACCGCAAGGGTTACCCGACCCAGGAACTGGAGTGGGATCAGAAGCTCTGGTGGGTCCACCTGGAGTCTTCCATCGCCATGCTCAAGGGATACCAACTCACCGGCAACAAGAAGTGCCTGGAGTGGTTCCTCAAGCTGGACGAGTACATGTGGAAGCACTTCAAGGATACCGAGTACCCCGAGTGGTTCGGCTATCTGAACCGTCGCGGCGAGGTGCTCCTCCCGCTGAAGGGCGGCAAGTGGAAAGGCTGTTTCCATGTGCCCAGAGGCCTGTACCAGATTGGTACCATGCTGGAAGATCTCGCGAAATAAACCCACTTTGATTCTGTCTGTTTTCCCGGTCTGTTTCCGAGCCGGGAAAGCAGACAGATTTCGTTCATGTTTCTTTTCAACATTCCATAATTGAATGCTGATATGAAAAAAATCTGTTTTCTCCTGACAGCGTTCCTGGCCCTGTCCTGTGCCAGCGAGACCGATGTCCTCATTATCGGAGGCGGTGCCAGCGGTACCGCGGCCGGTATCCAAGCCGCCCGGATGGGCGTGAAAACCCTGATTGCCGAGGAGTCTACCTGGCTGGGCGGCATGCTCACCAGCGCCGGCGTCAGCGCCGTGGACGGCAACTACCGGATGCGTTCCGGCCTGTATGATGAGTTCGTGGACGCCCTGGCCGACCACTATGGCTCCTATGGCGCCCTCCAGTCCGGATGGGTCAGCAATGTCCTGTTCGAACCCCATGTCGGGGATGCGATTTTCAAAGAACTGGCCGCCGCACAGTCTCCTTTCCTGGAGATTCGGTACAACACATCCTTCGTGCGTGCCAAAAAGACGTCCTGGGGCTGGAAAGTGACCTTGCAGCAGGACGGCAGGAAAAAGAAAGTGAAGACCCGTATCCTGATTGACGGGACGGAGCTCGGGGATGTCGCGAAAGCGGTCGGCGTACCCTATTCCATCGGAATGGACGCCCGGTCTGAAACAGGTGAGAGCATCGCACCCGAACAGGCCAACGACATCGTGCAGGACCTGACCTACTGCATGACCCTGACCGATTACGGCCCGGATGCCGACAAGACCATCGCCAAACCGGCGGATTACAATCCGGAGCTGTACTACAACTGCTGCGACAATCCGCACAATTTCAATACGGAAGGCGTTCCCGGACAGAGCGGCTACCGCAAGGCCGACACCAAGCAGTCCCTGTGGAGCGCATCCATGATGCTGAACTACGGCAAACTCCCCGTCACCCGGGGCGGCGCCAAGTATATGGTCAACTGGCCGGTCGATGCCAATGACGTGTATGTCAATATCATAGATGCTACACCGGAGCGCCGTCAGGCGGCCCTGGACAGCTGCAAGAACATCACGCTGGGCTTCCTGTATTTCCTGCAGACGGAGCTGGGTTACAAGAACCTGGGCCTGTCCGAGGATGAGTACCCGACACCCGACCTGCTGCCCTTCATTCCCTATCACCGGGAGTCCCGCCGGATTGACGGCGTCGTGCGTTTCACGGTGGACGATGCCGCCCACCCCTTCCGGAACAACCTCTACCGCACGGCCCTGGGCAGCGGCACCTATCCGGTGGACCACCACCATTACCGTAACGCCCAGTGGATGAAGCTGCCCAAGCTGTACTTCTATCCCATCCCGTCCTTCGGCCTGCCGGCAGGCGTGGTCCTGCCCAAGGAAGTGGAAGACCTGATTGTGGCGGAAAAGTCCGTTTCCGTGACCAATATCATCAACGGTACCACCCGTCTGCAGCCCGTCGTGCTGCAGATCGGCCAGGCTTCCGGTGCCATGGCCGCGCTGGCGGTGCAGAAAGGCTGCCGGGTCCGTGACCTGTCCGTCCGTGAGATTCAGGACGTCCTGCTCGGGGCCGGTATGTATATCATGCCGTATAACGACCTGGACAACAGCGATCCCCGTTTCGGCGCGGTGCAGCGCATCGGTGCCACCGGCATTCTGCGCGGTGACGGCAAACCGTTCAACTGGGAGAACCAGACCTGGTTCCGTATCGACGACCCGCTGCGTGCCGACGAACTCTTCCTGTCCGACTACTACGGTGAGAACCTGGGCGTGGACGCGGAAGAAGACGGAACGGTTTCCCTGGAAGGCGCACTGGACCTGGTGGCGCTGATCAGCGGACACCCGGTTGCGGCAGAAGACCTGCCGGCCATCGGCATCGGTGCCATTGACATGGAGCGGCCGATTACCCGTTGCGAATTCTGTCAGTTGCTGGATTACGTGGCGGACCCGTTCCACCAGTTCCCGGTAGACTGGAACGGCGACCTCAAATAGGCTGTTTCACGAAATAGGCTGTTTCACGCCAAACAAACGGCCGGCCCGCATCCGTGTGCGATGGGGCCGGCCTTATTTTGTGCCGCGGGGCTATTGCTTCCCGCCCGTGTATGAGCGGCACCAGGGGGTAAGTCCGCAGTCGCTGCAGCGGGGATTGCGTGCGGTGCAGGTGTAGCGCCCGTGGAGAATCAGCCAGTGGTGTGAAATCGCCCGTTTGTCGACCGGAATGTGGGTTTCAAGGTCCTGCTGGACAGCCTCCGGGGTTTTCCCGTCCGAAAGACCGAGGCGGTGCGAGACCCGGAATACATGGGTGTCCACGGCAATGCGGGGCTGGCGGTAGACGATGGAAGCGATGACGCTGGCGGTTTTCCGTCCGACGCCCGGCAGGCTCTGGAGGTCGTCCATGTCCGCGGGCACTTCGCCGCCGAAATCGGAGAGCAGTTTGCGGGCCATGCCGATCAGGTGGCGGGTCTTGCTGTTGGGGTAGGAAATGGAACTGACCAGGGGATACAGTTCCTCGAATGTGGCGTCGGCCAGGGCGGCTGCGTCGGGATAGCGGGCGAAGAGGGCCGGCGTGGTCATGTTCACCCGTTTGTCCGTGCATTGCGCCGACAGCATCACGGCGACCAGCAGTTGGAAGGCATTGTCGTAGTGCAGTTCGCTTTCGGCGACGGGAACATGCTCGGAAAACCAGTCTACGATGCCCCTGTATCGCTCTTTCCGGGTCATATCACGAGGCTGAGGTCAATGACGTCCGTATCAATCTGTTCGGTGCATTTCTCGTCGCTGCAGGCGAAGATGCGGCCCTGATATTTCTCGAAAATGCCCCGGTTGTGGGTGACCATCACGATGGCCGTGCCTTCTTTGTTGATGCCGGTCAGCAGCCGCATGATGCCGTCCGCCGTCTCGTTGTCCAGGTTGCCGGTGGGCTCGTCCGCGAGAATCACCTGCGGCTTGTTGAGGAGGGCCCGTGCGATGGCGATGCGCTGCTGCTCCCCGCCGGAGAGCTGGTGGGGCATCTTGTGGGCCTTTTTCCCCATCCCCACATCGGCGAGGACTTCCTTGATGCGCTTGTCTATCAGCGCGTTGTCCTTCCATCCGGTGGCGTGCAGCACAAAGGCCAGGTTGTCTTCGACCGTCCGGTCCATCAGCAACTGGAAGTCCTGGAAAATGACGCCCAGTTTGCGGCGCAGCCAGGGAATGTCCTTCTCCTTGATGCCCTCGAGGGTGTAGCCGCAGACCTCGGCGTGTCCCTTGTAGACCGGATTCTCCGCAATCATCGTGCGGATGATCGAGGTTTTGCCGGTGCCGACTTTGCCGACGATATAGACGAAGTCGCCCGCGCAGACTTCCATGTTGAGACCGTAGATGACAGGGGTCTCTCCGTTGACGATATCCGCTCCTTGGAACGATATCAGAACCTGCTTGTTATTATCCTCCATTTGTGGCGCCTAATTTGTGCAAATATAATGAAAATTGCTTAAATTTGTAAGTTTTATCAGGAATATGACAGAACTATGAGATACAAATGGATATGTATGGTTCTTGCTGCCTTCCTGGGCGCAGGAACATTGCTGGCGAAAACGGACGGGGATGACTTCAAATATGCCCTGTCCCTGTATGAGAAAGGCATGTATGCCCAAGCCCGCACCCTTTTTGAAGCCATGCCAGAAGACCCGCAGGCGGAAGGTTACGCGGTCCTGTGCGCCATCTGCATGCAGGCTCCGGATTACGAGGTCCTGCTGGACCGTTACGTGGAGCGCTACCCCTGGTCGGGGCTGCTCTCCAAAATGTACTGGCGCCACGGCCTGAACCTCTTTGACGCCGGCGCATACGGTGCGGCCGAGCGGGCTTTCTCCGCTGTCCCCTTCGAAGACGTGGACCCGTACCGCCAGGCGGAATACTTGTTCAAAAGCGCCTATTCCTCCTTCCAGACTGGTGATGACGACGGCGCCCTTCACGGGTTCGCCCGGGTGCTGGACCTGCCGCTGAGCGACTATACGGCGCCCTCCCGTTATGCGACGGGATATATCTGCTATGAGCGCGAGCAGTTCAAGGAGGCCATTCCTTGGTTCGAACAGGCGGCCCAGGACCCCCGCTTCACCGATATCGGCAACTACTACGTCATGGAATGCCGTTTCATGGACGGCGACTACGACTATGTCGTGGACCATGGCGCCGAAATGTACAACAAAGTGCCGAAAGACCGCCAGCAGCACCTGGCCCGGATTATCTCGGAAGCCTATCTGGTCAAGGGAGATGCGACCAAGGCCAAGCAGTATTACGATATCCTCGGCGATATGGGCGGGGATGACCGCGGCGACCTGTTCTACGCCGGTTCCCTCCTGTATGCCCTCGGCGATTATGAAGGCGCCATCGGGAAATATTCCCGGATGCCGGACCGCAGCGACTCCCTCGGTCAGGCGGCCAATTACAACCTGGCCTACAGCTACATCAAGACCCGTGACAAGGTGTCCGCGCTGGAGGCGTTCAAAGATGCCGCCGCCGTGTCTTTCAATCCCGAAATCCAGGAAGACGCATTCTTCAACCAGGCCAAGCTGAGTTTCGACTTGAACGGGGACGGGACGGTCTTCGACCAGTACCTCGCCGCCTATTCCGACAAGAAGCGCGGTCCCCTTGTGTACAACTACATGGCACTGGCCGCCTTGCAGAACCACGATTATGCCGGCGCCGTCGCCGCCTTTGACAACATCGACGAGCTGGACCCGGAAATGCGGTCCAACTATATGAAGGCCAACTATCTGCGTGCGAACCAGCTGATTCGCAACGGTGCCTGGCGCAATGCCGTGCCCTGCCTGAAGGCCGCGGCCTATTATTCCGACAAGCACGCCCCCTTCAACCAGATGGCCCGCTACTGGCTGGCCGAGTCCTACTTCCGGGACGACCTCTATACCCAGGCACGGGCGGTCTACACCGACCTGTACAACATCTCTGCCCTGGACGGCCGGCCGGAAGGCAAGGCCCTCCCGTACGACATCGCCTACTGCTACTTCAAAGAAAACAATTACGAACTGGCTGCCAAGTGGTTCGACGAATACCTGAAAGGGGACGACAATACCCTCCGCCAGGATGCCATGCTGCGCAAGGCGGACTGCTATTTCACCCGCCGGAATTACCCTTCGGCCATTTCATCCTACCAGCAGGCCATTGCCACCTACAGCGGGGTAGATGACCTGTATCCGTATTACCAGTGCGGCGTTTCCTTCGGCCTGACGGGCAATGCAGACCGCAAAATCGAACTGCTGTCCGCCGTCAACAAGGCCAACCCTGAAACGCCTTTCTATAACGAGACGCTTTACGAGCTGGGCCGGGCCTATATGGACACCCACAAAGACGCCCTGGCGGCCATTTCTTTCGAAAAACTGGTCCGCCATGCCAAGGACAGCTCCTTCGTGGCCCGCGGCCTGATCGGCCTGGGCACCGTCGCCAAGAATGCCCAGGAATACGACAAAGCCCTGGACTATTACAAACGCGTGGTGAAGACCCTGCCGTCCACCAACTGGTCGGCCGACGCCCTGCTGGCCATCGAGTCGATTTATCAGGCCAAGCAGGAGCCCGAAAAATACCTGGCCTACCTGGAGACCTTAGGGGCCGGCCATGCCACCAGCGAGGAGGACAAGGAAGAAATGCTCTTCAACTCCGCCGAGCAGATTTACCTGGCCGGAAACTGGCAGAAGGCCCTGGTTTCCCTGCAGAGTTACGCCCAGCGTTATCCGAAGGGCAAATACCTGTCTACCAATCGTTTCTATATGGCGGAATGTTACCGCGAACTGGACCGGAAAGAACAGGCCTGCGACCTCTACCGCCAGGTCTTCGAGGCGGGGGAGGGCTCTTTCGTAGAGCAGGCCGCCGCGCAGTACGCGGCCCTGTCCTATGGCATGGAGCGCTATCAGGACGCCTTCACCGGCTACGAGACCCTGCATAAGGTGGCCCGTTTCGAGAGCAACAAGCTCCTGGCCCTGCAGGGTATGATGCGCGCCGCCTATCATGGCAAGGAATACAAGGAAGCCGTCAAATACGCCGACCTGGTGACCAGTTGGAAGGACATCAAGGCGGCGGATGCCCGCGAGGCCCGCTTTACCAAGGCCAAGGCCCTGCTGGCGGCCAGCGAGCGTGAGCAGGCGATGGCGCTGATGGCTGAACTGGCGGCGGACCCGACGTCCGCGGAAGGGGCCGAAGCAGCCTATATCCAGATTCTGGACAGCTTCGACCGGGGCCGTTTCCAGGATGTGGAAAACCAGGTTTACGCTCTGTCTGAAAGCGGTACGACCCAGACCTACTGGATGGCCAAAGCCTTCTTGATTCTGGGCGACAGCTTCGTGGAGAACGGCGATTTCCGCCAGGCCCGGGCGACCTTTGAAAGCATCCGGGACGGCTATCGGGCCGTGTCGGGCGACGACGATGTCCCCGAGGCCGTGCGCATGCGTCTGGACAAACTGACTGAAATGGGAAAATGAAGATGAAAAAATATATCGTTGCAGCCATCGGCTGCCTGTTCGTCCTGCCGGTGGCGGCCCAGGACCTCAATCCGACCGTCGAGGTGACCAATGCCTTCGACAGCAAACTGCTGGAGATTCACAAACCGGCCCGGGAAATGGAGATTCCGGATTCCCTGACCCGTTTCAACCTCCGTTTCGACTACTCTGTCTTCGACAATCCGTACCGGGGCGTGTATGAATTCAAGCCCTACCTGGTGGATATGACCCCGCAGCCGGATGCCTATGACGGCCGGACATTCTATCTCCGGATGGGGGCCGGCTATGCCCTGCATCCCACCTTCGACCTCCTGTACACCCCCTTCCACGCGGGCCGTTTCACCCTGAACGTTTATGCCCGTCACCAGTCCTATATCGGTTCCTACCGCCGCCTGTTCGCGGCCCGGAAAGATACGGACCCCAAGTCGCAGATTTTCCTGGCGTCCAACCATGAGATTCCCGACGGAACGACCGAAGCGGACTGGACCGGCTATGACATGCTCAGCCGGGTCGGCGCCAACGGCCGTCTGGAATGGGACGGCGGACAGTTTACCTTCGATGCCGCCTACCTCGGAATCCATACCGCGCAGGAACCGGCCGTCGCCAAGACGGGCCTGTATGAAAAATCCAACTACAATGCGGCCGACCTGAAACTGGGCGTCAGCTCCAAGGACCTGGGCGGCAGCTATATGTATTACGATGCAAACCTGGCGTACCGCTATGCCGGGGATGACATCAATTACGACGGAAAGGGATACAGTTCCCTCCAGCTGCATGACATCGCGGCCTGGGGTACTTTCGGTCCCGTTATTTCCGGTTCGAACCGCCTGCTGGTCGATGCCGACTTCGGACTGTCCGTCTACCGGCAGCTGATCAGCTCTTCCATCGGCCGTTTCAGCTTTACGCCCAAATATGTCCTGGATATCGACCGGCTGCACATGTCCCTGGGCGCGAAGATTTCCATGTCCTTCAGCGACGACAATACCTTTGACGGATACCGGCTCAAACCGGACAAGGGACAGCTGGTCTATCCCGACGTCCATGTCGATTTCGCCGTCGTGCCTGAATATGTGGACATTTATGCGGAAGTCGTCGGCGGCGATACCCTGTATGACTATTCTTCCCTGAAGGAAAACCAGCACTTCTTCCATCCCCGGATGGGCCGTGGCATCGGAACCTTCTGCAACGTCGCCGCAGAGCGCTTCAACGCCCGGCTGGGCGTGCGGGGCAACATTGCCGGAAAATTCCGCTATGACCTGCGCGGCGGGTTCAAAATGGTCAAGAACGGTTTGCTGGAGTCGGTGTACTACGGCTACCTGGGGACGGGCAGCGTTCCCCGTGAACTGATGCAGGGCGTCAGCTACCGCAACTATTCGATGGGCTATGCCGACCTGAAATGCGTCTGGGACGCCAAGCCCTTCCTGGTGGAAGGCCTGTTCTCCTACAAGTGGACCAACCTGTACGCCAACCTGGCGGACGGCTTCGAGCCCGCTCCCTTCACCATGCTGCTGCGCGGCACCTACAACTGGAACGACCGGATTATCGGCGGCATCTATGCCGATGCGGCGGTGGCCCGGCGCGGCTGGGTCTATCCTGTCCTGCCGACCCTCGGCACGGCCGGAACCAGCGTCAAGGTGCCCGGCTGGGTGGATCTGGGCATTTCCGGTGAATACGTGCTCACCCGCCGGCTCAGTCTCTGGGTGGAGACCGGCAACCTGCTCAATATGACCATTCAGCGCGTTCCCATGATTCCGTCTTCCGGCATTACCTTCACGGCGGGACTGACTTTGCGTTTTTAACCCCTTCAGACCTTGGTTATATCGGGAAAAATGCGTATATTTGTATGATATATAAAAATAGATAAACGACGAAAAAATGATAGAGAACGAGGAGATCAAGAAAGCGGAAGAACAGTATTCCGCCAGTAGTATCCAGGTGTTGGAAGGATTGGAGGCGGTGCGCAAGCGCCCTTCCATGTACATCGGCGACATCGGCGAGCGCGGTCTGCATCACCTGGTATATGAGGTGGTGGACAACTGTATCGACGAAGCCATGGCCGGGTACTGCGACAACGTGGAGGTGACCATCCTGGAAGACAATTCCATCCGCGTGAAGGACAACGGCCGCGGCATCCCGACGGGCATGCATGAGAAGGAGCACCGGAGCGCCCTCGAGGTGGTGCTGACGGTCCTGCATGCCGGCGGTAAGTTCGACAAGAATTCCTATAAGGTGTCCGGCGGTCTGCACGGCGTCGGCGTTTCCTGCGTGAATGCCTTGAGCGACCTGCTCGTGGCCGAGATTCACCGCGAAGGGAAAATCTTCGTGCAGAAGTATTCGAAAGGAAAGCCCATTACGGGCGTGGAGGTGACCGGTACGGCCGACGATCACGGTACCACCATCACCTTCCATCCGGACGCTACGATTTTCACCCAGACGATTGTCTATAAATACGATACGCTGGCCGCCCGTCTGCGGGAGCTGTCTTACCTGAACAAGGGCATCCGGATTACCCTGACGGACATGCGGACCCTGGTGGACGAGTTCGAGCAGGATGAAAACGGCGAGTCCAAGGCCACCGGCCGCCAGGTCTACCGCACCGATACTTTCTATTCGGAGCAGGGCCTGCGCGAGTTCATCAAGTACCTGGACGCCGGTGCGGAAGAGCTGATTCCGGAGCCGGTCTGCGTCAATGCCGACAAGATTATCCCCATCGATATCGCGCTCCAGTACAATACCGGATACAGCGAGAAGATTTATTCCTACGTCAACAACATCAACACCATCGAAGGCGGTACGCATCTGCAGGGCTTCAAGATGGGCCTGTCCCGCTCCCTGAAGAATTATGCCGAGAAGAACAACCTGCTGACCAAGCTGAAGGTGGACCTCGCGCCGGAAGACTTCCGCGAGGGTCTGACCGCCGTGATTTCCGTCAAGGTGGCGGAGCCGCAGTTTGAGGGCCAGACCAAGACCAAACTGGGCAACAGCGAGGTGACCAGTGCCGTGTCCCAGGCGACGGCCGCTGCGATGGATATGTACCTGGAAGAGAACCCGAAAGCCGGCAAGACCATCATCGAGAAAATCGTGATTGCCGCGACGGCCCGTGCGGCGGCCCGCAAGGCCCGCGAAATGGTGCAGCGCAAGACCGTCATGTCCGGTGCGGGCATGCCCGGCAAACTGGCCGACTGCTCCGAACGGGACCCCGAGAAGTGCGAACTCTTCCTCGTGGAGGGTGATTCTGCAGGCGGTACGGCCAAGCAGGGCCGTGACCGGCGCATCCAGGCCATCCTGCCGCTCCGCGGTAAGATTCTGAACGTGGAAAAAGCGGCCGGCGACCGGGCCTTCGAGAGCCAGGAAGTCCGCAATATCTATACGGCCCTCGGCGTGTCCGTGGCCCAGGAGGATGAAACGGGCGAGAAACGGATGGACCTCAGCCGTTTGCGTTACCATAAGGTTATCATCATGACCGATGCCGATGTGGACGGCAGCCATATTGCCACCCTGATTCTGACCTTCTTCTTCCGCTATATGCTCGACCTGATTAAAAACGGGTACGTCTATCTGGCGACCCCGCCCCTGTACAAGGTGGCCAAGGGCAAGGAAGAGGTCTATTGCTGGACGGACGAACAGCGTTTCGAGGCCACCCAGCGGCTCGGCAAGGGCTCCGAGAAGGGTGTGACCGTACAGCGCTACAAAGGTTTGGGTGAGATGAGCGACCAGCAGCTGTGGGATACGACGATGGATCCGTCCCGCCGCCGGCTGCGCCAGATTACCATCGACAATGCGGCGGAAGCCGAGCGGACCTTCTCCATGCTGATGGGTGAAGATGTTCCGCCGCGCCGCCAGTTCATCGAAGAAAATGCCCATTACGCCAATATTGACGCATAAATAACAACTGTGCAGGCGCTTCCGACAGGGGAGCGCTTGCTTTTTATCCAAAACTATGACTGATATTTTTGACAGAATTTCCCGCGACAGCGGCGGCCCCATCGGCCAGTATTTCGAACAGGGTTTCGGCTATTATATGTATCCCCGGCTGGAGGGAGAACTCGGCCCCCACATGGTTTTCAACGGGATTCCGGTGCTGAACTGGAGCCTGAACAACTACCTCGGCCTGGCCAATCATCCGGCGGTCCGCAAGGCGGATGCCGAGGCGGCCGCGCAATACGGCCTGGCCTATCCCATGGGCGCCCGCATGATGTCCGGGCATACCCGCGAGCATGAGCGCCTGGAGAAGATTTTCGCCGATTTCGAAAAGAAGGAGGACGCCTTCCTCTTCAACTTCGGCTACCAGGGCATCGTGTCGGCCATTGACGCCCTGACCTCCCGGCATGACGTAATCGTGTATGACGCCGAGTGCCACGCCTGCCTGCTGGACGGCATCCGCCTGCATATCGGCAGCAAATACAAATACCGTCACAACAACATGGCGGACTGCGAAAAGGTGCTCGCCCGTGCCTGCAAAGAGGCCGAAGAGTCCGACGGCGGCGTGCTGCTGATTACCGAGGGTGTGTACGGCATGACCGGCGCCCTGGGCAAACTGGACGAGATTGTCGCCCTGAAAAAGAAATATGCCTTCCGCATCCTGATTGACGACGCCCACGGTTTCGGCCTGCTGGGCCCGCACGGCCGGGGTACTTCCGAGCATTTCGGCGTCATGGACGAGATTGACCTCTACATCGGCGCCTTTGCCAAGAGCATGGCCTCCATCGGCGGCTTCATCGCCGGTCCGCACACCATCATCAATTACCTGCGGATGAACATGCGTTCCCAGATGTATGCCAAATCCCTCCCGATGGCCCTGGTCCTGGGCAATATCAAGCGGATGGAAATCATCGATTCGCCGGAAGGCGACGAGCTGCGCCGCAAATGCTGGCAGATTACCCATGCCATCCAGGACGGCTTCCGCAGCGAAGGATTCGACATCGGCGAGGCCCAGGCCTGCGTGACCCCGGTCCATATCAAGGGCGGCGTGGCACAGGCGACCAAGATGGCCAAGGACCTCCGCGAAAACTACCGGATTTTCTGCTCCATGGTGATTTATCCCGTTATCCCGAAGGGCATGATTATCTTCCGCATCGTCTGTACGGCGGCGCATACCATGGAGGATGTCCGCTACACCTTGAACGCCTTCAAGGAAATCAAGGCCAAACTCGATGCCGGCGCCTATGACGGCGACGATATCGCCGAAATGACCGTTATGTAATGGATACTTATTTCCAGGGCAAGGTAGCGATTGTGACCGGCGCCAGTTCGGGTATCGGACTGGCGACGGCCCGTCTGCTGGGCTCGCTCGGGGCCAAGGTGGTGATGGCCGCCCGGTCCTATGAGAAAATGAAAGAGCTGGCGCCTTCGGTGGGACCGGAGGTCCTGTGTCTGCGGACCGACGTGTCCGTGGAGGGCGACTGCCGCCGGCTGATTCAGGAGACGGTCGCCCGCTGGGGCCGGATTGACATCCTTGTCAACAATGCGGGCCTGTCCATGCGGGCGATGTTCAAAGACCTGGACCTCAGCGTGTTGCATCGTCTGATGGACGTCAATTTCTGGGGGACGGTCTATTGTACCAAATATGCGCTGCCCTGGCTGCTGGCGACGAAAGGCTCCGTCGTGGGGGTCATCTCCATCGCCGGGTATTCCGCCCTGCCGGCCCGCAGCGGTTACTCCGCTTCGAAATACGCGGTCCGGGGCTTCCTGGATACCCTCCGCATCGAACACCTCAAAGACGGCTTGCATGTGATGGTCTTCGCGCCGGGCTATACCGCTTCCAACGTGCGCAACGCCGCCCTGACGGCCGACGGCTCGGCCCAGGGGGAGACGCCGCTGGAAGAGGACAAGCTGATGAGTGCGGAAACCTGCGCCGGTTATCTGATAGAAGGCTTGCGCAAACGGCGCAACGCCATGACGCTCACCGCTTTGGGTAAGGCTACGGTGGCCGCCCACAACCTGTTCCCGAATCTGACCGACCGTCTGACTTACGGCTATATCGCCCGGGAGAAAGACAGTCCTTTCCAATAATGTACGTATGATCAAGTCGACCTCGCTGCCCCGGCAACCCCGGATTTATATCGGTCTCGGCATCCTGTTCCTGGTGCTGCTGCTGACGATGCCCCGCAGCGGCAAATTCAATTATGATTACCGCAAAGGTTCGCCCTGGACCTATGAGACCCTGGTCGCCCAGTTCGACTTTCCGGTGCTCAAGACGCAGGAACAGCTGCAGGCCGACCGTGAGGCTGCGGGCAGCAGCATGGTCCGGTACTACCGCTATTCCGAGTCTGTCGCCCAGGACGCCATCCGGGCCGCGGAATCCCTGAACCTGGGCAACTATACTTATCTGCGGCAGCGGCTGGTCTCCTCGCTGCAGGGCATCTATGCCAAAGGGGTGCTGGACGGGGCGGACGATGCTTCCGACGACGTGATTTTCGTACAGCGCGACAAGCGGGCCTCCCGTCTGCCGGCCGCCAATGTGTATACGGTAGGCGCTGCAAGAAGCCGTCTCCTGGCCGATGTGCAGAAGGAATTCCCCGGGACCCGGGTCGACTCCGTCTTCAACAGCACCGGGGCCTATGACCTGGTGCGCGTCAACCTGATTTACGACAAGGAAACCACCAACCTCGTCCATGCCGAATCGGCCAACTATGTGTCGCCGACCCTGGGCTATGTCAGCTCCGGCCAGCAGATTGTCGCCAAAGGAGAGATGGTGACGGCCGAAATCCAGCAGTGGCTGGACTCCTACAAGACGGAATACGAGAACAGTGTCGGTTACAGCGGACCGCGGATTTTCCTGTGGCTGGGCAACGCCATCCTGGCCCTGCTGCTCGTCCTGGTCCTGTTCCTCTCCATTTACTATACGAATCCGGGCATTTTCGAGGATTTCAACCGGTTCACGTACATTCTTTTCATCATCGCCCTGATGGCGTCCGTGGCCTTCCTGATTGACAAAATCAACCCCAGGCTGCTCTATATGACGCCCTTCTCCGTATCGGCGCTCTACCTGCTGGCCTTCTTCCGCAAGAAGGTGGTGCTGCCCGTCTACGTCGTGTCCCTGCTGCCGCTGCTGATTTTCACCCACAACGGGGCGGAACTCTTCCTGATGTTCCTGGTGGCCGGGGTGGTGACGATGTATGTGTTCCAGTTTTTCAACCGCGGCTGGCGCCAGTTCGTGACGGCCTTGATTGCCTTCGCGTCCGTGCTGCTGACCTTCATCGCCTTCCACCTCATCAATGACCTCAGCGGCATGGCCGACCTGCGCAAAATCTGGCTGCTGCTGGTGGGTTCCCTGCTGTCCGTGTTCGTCTATCCGCTCATCTTCATTTTCGAGCGTATCTTCAACCTGGTGTCCAATTCGCGGCTGCAGGAGCTGGGCGATACCAACAACAAACTGCTGGTGGAACTGTCCCAGAAGGCGCCCGGCACTTTCCAACATTCCCTGCAGGTGATGAACATGGCCGACGCGGCGGCGCGCAGCATCGGCGCCAATGTCCTGCTGGTGCGGGCCGGAGCCCTGTACCACGATATCGGCAAGATGAACAACCCCCAGTGCTTCGTGGAAAACGAAACGATGGGCACCAGCTACCACCAGGGCCTGACGCCCGCCGAAAGCGCCCGCGATATCATCCGCCATGTCGACGACGGCCTGGCCCTGGCGGCCCGGTACGGTCTTCCGTCCGTAATCCGGGATTTCATCCTGACGCACCACGGGACCTCCTGTACGGCCTATTTCTACAACAAGTATCTCAATGAGGGCGGCGACCCTGCCGATTCCCAGGTCTTCTTCTATGACGGAAAGAAACCCTGGACCACCGAGCAGGTCATCGTCATGCTCTGCGACAGCATCGAAGCGGCTTCCCGGACGCTGAAAGACAACCGCCAGGAAACCTTTGACAACTTTGTCGAGCGCATGGTGGCGGCCAAGATGAAAGACGGCCAGCTGGACAATGCCGATATCTCCCTCAAAGAGATTGAAATCATCAAGACGACCTTGAAATCCTATCTGACCCAGCTGTATCACGAGCGGATTGTCTATCCCAAACGAAAAGTATGAAACGAACGCTCCTCTGCGCCTTGTGCTTCCTGCTGCTGCTCTCCGGCACGGCCGCCCGGAAAACCGATAAGACCCGGACGGCGGGCATGCGTCATATCGCCGCTTCCTTCCATCTGTATGATTCCCTGCAGAAATGCATCTGGAATTATGCCGAAACGGGGTATAACGAAACCCGGAGCGCCGACCTGTGGTGCCGGTACCTGGAGAGCCAGGGCTTCCGGGTGGAACGGGGTGTGGCAGGCATTCCGACCGCCTTTGTCGCGACCTATGGCGAAGGCGGCCCGGTCATCGGCATGATGGCTGAATACGATGCTATCAAGGGAATGTCGCAGGATACGGTCCCGTATCGCAAAGTGCTCCATGAGGGCGCGGCGGGCCAGGCCTGCGGCCACAATCTGCTGGGCATGGGGTCGGTGGCCGGAGCGGTCGCCGTTTCGAAATACCTGGCCGAGGGGCATCCCGGGACCGTCCGCCTGTTCGGCTGCCCGGCAGAAGAAGGGGGCGGCGGCAAGGCTTATATGATGCGCGAGGGCTGTTTCGAGGGGGTCGATGCGATGCTGGACTGGCATCCGGACACCCGCAACACCGTCAATACCCAGACCGGCCTGGCCAATGTCCAGGTGAAATTTACCTTCCATGGCAAGGCTTCCCATGCTTCTGGAGCCCCGGAGCAGGGCCGCAGTGCCCTGGATGCCGTAGAAGCCTTCAATTTCATGATCAACCTGATGCGGGAGCATGTTCCCCAGACCTGCCGGATTCATTATGTGATCACCAACGGGGGCAAGGCCCCGAATGTCGTGCCGGAAACGGCCCAGGTCCTGTATTATTTCCGCAGTCCTTCCCGCACCGTCGTCGGCGAACTGTTGCAGCGGGCATTGAAGGCGGCCGAAGGCGCCTGTCTCGGGACCGGTACGACCTTCGACTATGAACTGATGTCCGGTAATTACGAGCGTCTGCCCAACGAAACGATGGCGGCGCTGGTATACGCCAATCTCCAGCGTGTCGGCGGCGTGGCATACGATGCCCGTGAGCTGGCTTTTGCGGCTGAGATGATGTCCCGGTCCGGATTGACCGATACGGTGCCTTCCCGGGCGTTTGAAGTGGTTCCGCCGGCCGATGAGGGCTACGAGGCCTATGTCTCATCCGACGTGGGGAATGTCACCTGGGGCGTGCCGACCGGCAGTTTCCGCTATGCGACCTTCATCCCCGGCGGGAACGGACACAGCTGGCAGCAAGTGTCTTCCGGTGGCACGACAATCGGGACGAAAGGGGCGCTGAACGCCGCCCGGGTCCTGTATCTGTGCGCCTATGACCTGCTGACCGACGCGGCCCTGCTGAATAAAGTCCGCGACGAGTTCGAAGCACGCCGCGGACCGGATTTCCATTTTGAACCCTTGATGGGGGACCGTCAACCGCCTTTCGGCTACAACCGGTAGGTCAATAACCCGGATGCCAGGAGGGAAGATCCGTCGGCCGGGTCCGGGCAATCTGCAGCCATTCTTCGCTGACAAAGGTTTTCTCCACGACCTGGCGGAACAGATAGGTATCCATCCAGGACGCGGACATGACGACGAATCCGTCCGCACCGCGCCGGGTGCCGAAGCTGTTCTCAATCAGCCAAGCCGCCGGCGCCTCACCGTGGGTCCGAACCCCGGCTACGGCCATCGCGTGCAGGGAGGTCGATTCGACGGAGCGTATCATTTCTTCCTTGCTCATCCGAAGGTCGATGCCGGCCAGGGTGTCCAGTCCGGCGAGCGACAGGTCATAGACCCCTGCTTCCGCCAGGCCCTGTTTGTCGGTATCGGCTGAGATATAGAACATTTTGTTCCCGCGCAAGGAGTTGATACCCATTTGGTTAATCACCTCCATCGGGGCGTTGACAAAGGTCCAGGGGGCGTATTCCACGCAGTTGCGCGAATCCCGAATCGCATAGCGTCTGCCGTAGGGGAGGGTCGGGTCGTTCATGAAGACGACATAATCCTCTTCCATCCGGTGCGGGACAAAGCGGTCACGGAAGGACTGCGGTGTATAACGTTCGCCTTGAAAGACGAATTCCTCCGGCGGGGTGCCCAGGGTGGCCGTCAGCAGCTTCCACACGTCTTCCAGCGCGGCGGCCTTGTCTTCCTGCGGGGTCCGGCTTTCGCGCAGGACCAGCCCCCATTTCCGCATCAGGCGGCGCACGGCTTTCATCAGGTCCCGGTCGTCGGTGGTATAGAAGGTGGCCGGCATCGCCTCGGCCGGCACGATTCCGTATTTGTCAATCAGATGGGCGGCGTTCATGAAGTGGCCGCCGTCCCCGAAGGGCTTGTTGAAAAGCCAGGTGTTCATCCGGCTGTCCATGCCTTCCTTGCGGTATTCCAGCACGTTCTCCAGGAAGCGGTTGGATTTTTCCAGCAGGTCGTAGAACTGGCCGTAGGTCTGGGAAAAATAAAAGTCTTTCCATCCCTCGCGCTGCATCACTTCGGCCCGCAGGATGTTGCAGGTGGAGTAGTACCAGCACAGCCCGGAGATGTCCTGGTCCGTGATGCCGGACGTGGGCACCCGGTAGGTCATGGCCGTATCCAGCAGGGGGGCGGCAGGGGCTTGTACCGGCGTGGGGGCCGCCTGGCGCAGGCGCTGCAGCAGGGCGGCGTCAATGGCCCGGGGAGCCGGATTCCCGCAGGAGGCCAGTCCGACTGCCCAGCACAGAAGGGGGAGAAGGGGATGTTTCATGCTTTGTATTTCTTGAGGCCGAAGGCGAGGATGCCGGCGCCGGCGACCAGACAGGCGAGGATAAACCACAGTCCCAGCCCGTTGTGGAACAGGATGGGGGAGAGGGAGACCAGGGCGATTTCCACCGGTGCGATGTACAGATAGGCCAGGGCATATTCGTCCAGGCAGCGGCTCTTGCTGTCCGGGTCGGTGATGCGCAGCAGGGCGATGCCCATGGCCATTGTGCCGGTAAACCAGCCCCAGGTGAAAATGGACTTCTCAAACCAGGCTTCCCGGTGAATCCGGCGGCCTACGGCGAAGACATACAGCAGGGTGCAGAGCAGGCCGACGGTGAGCAGAATCAGCAGCGGTACGATGAACTGCGCCACGACCTGCAATTTGATTGAAGCCACGCCGAAGGCCACCAGGTAGTCGGTGAAAGCGCCGCTGAGATGGCCGAGAATCGGCTTGGACAGGTATTCGTCCGTGTGGCTTTTCCGCAGAATCCAGCGTACGGCGATACCGGCGATGAAGGCGCAGCTGAAGACCGGGAGCATCAGCGACGGCCACAGCAGGGCAACCCCTTTGCTGATGCCGTAGCCGCAGAGGGTAATCAGCGCCACGACGGCGAAGTTGAAGGTCATGGAATCCAGCGAAATGGCCGAGAAAGTGGCCTCGCCCATGCTTTTCCGCTTGTCCGGCGGCAGGATGCCGGTGCGCAGTTCGGGCGGCAGGTCGCTGTAGCGGCTCAGATAGGCGGTCTGGCCTTTTTCCGCGCCGCGGCTGATTAGCCACATGCCGACGATGACGGAAGCGACGATGCCGACCGTGGCCGCGGTCATGGCCAGCGACTGCATCTCTTCTACGCCGTATTGGGCGAAGGCTTCCCCGATTGCGGCGGCGGTACCGTGCCCTCCGCAGTAGCCTGCCGGCATGGCCAGGCCGAAAGCATCGTTCACCGGCCAGAAATATTTCAGAATGAAGAAGCCCAGCGCGCCGCCCAGGGCCCACTGCAGCAGCATGCCGGCTTGGGAATAGGACCACATCCGGCCGACGTTTCCGTTCCCCTTTTCCTGTTTGGTCGATGTCAGGGGCAGGGTGGCGAAGACCAGGGCAATCAGAATGCCGGCATAGGTGCCCATGTTACCGGACAGCGGCAGCCATCCGAGCAGCTCCGGTCCCAGCAGCAGGGCGGTGAATCCGGCCAGCAGGCTCGGAGGGATGAAGAGCTTCTGTATAAAACGCACTTTCGCCCTCAGCAGCTTTCCCAGCAGCAGGAGGGCGGAAATGATACCGATGTCGACAAGGAGGGTCCAGGCTGTCATTCTGTATAATGGCTGTGGAAGCGGCGGTCCGCTTCCGTATTGTACTTCCGAATCGCTTCAAGGGTGCCCCGTTTCTCTGCCCGGCGCCCCTGCCGGAATTCAGTCCGCTGGGCCTTTTCCATCCGGGGAATGATGCTGCGGGCGAAATCGGTCGGGGTGCGCCCTTCCTGCAGCGAGCGGGCGGCGCGGAACATGCCTTCGCCGCTGCGCAGGCACGCCGGCAGTTCGTCTCCGGCTTTGACCCAGGCGGCCACCGGGTAGCAGGCGGGTGTATAACCAGGTGCTGCCCAGATGGTTACGTCTTTTCCGCCTTCAAATACCAGGCAGGACGTGGTGGTGGGCCGGGCGATGGGAATCTGTCGTCCCACGCCGAAGAACCATTCCGGGGTGTATCCCGTCGGGCCATGCAGCGCAGTGAGGTTTTCCATCAAGTCGTGCCGGCCGTATCCGCGTCCTTGTTTGGGGAATCCCGAATAGGAGTAATTGGTGCGGAAGGCCATGCCGCCTGCCGGTACGTCGTAGCGGCGGTAGCCATAATCCCAACACTCGATGTAGGCGGCTCCGCCGACCGCGTCCACGACGGCGAAATTGGCGCTGACATAGCGCGGCTCGGGCATTGCGGCCAGCAGGGCTTCGAATTCATCCACGGTCGCGCAGCAGCCCAGGGCTTTCTTCATGATGATGCCCGCCGTCATTTTCCGGCCGGACAGGCTGTCGGGACGCAGATTGTAGGAAAGATTGTTCGCAATGATGAAACCGGTCTCATTGGCTCCGTCCCAGACCTCCGCTTCGTGGCCTTCATCGACCAGGCCCGTAAAGGCATAGCGCTCCCCTTTGAAGTGCCGCAGGGCGTTGCCCTGGCGCTCGGTGTCGCGCTGCTTCCACAGCAGGGGTCTCCCGCTGGCGGAGGCTTCCCCCCGTACAATCGCGGTCGTGCAGGCCTCGCCCATCCAGGGGATGAGGGACAGGAATCCGATGAGAATCAGGCGTTTCACTTGCTGGTATGATAGGTGATCAATCCTTCCATCGGCGCCTTCAGCACCGTGCCCATTTCCATGCCGAACTCTTCGGCCACCCGTTTCAGGATGTCCTGATAATACCAGGCCACGCTGCCCACGCAGTTGAAGGTATACTGCTGGTAGTCCGGGTAGTGGCTGACGATGTTGCTGAAAAAGTCCCGGAACGCGCCGAGCACCAGCGTGTAGAAATAGGGATGCGTATCCAGGTTCTCGCTGATGAAGCGGCTGTACTGGGCGCAGAAGCGGTTCGGGAAGGGTTTGGTATAAATCTGGTCAATCAGTTCGTCGTTGTTCTTGCCCAGCTCCCGTCCGACGATTTCATATACCTCTTCGGGCATGTTGCGGCGGATATAGTCGGTAATCAGCCGTTTGCCCAAGTTGGCGCCGCTGCCTTCGTCCCCGAGGATGAAACCGCAGGAGTCTACGTTCAGGCCTTCGTTTTCCCCGTCGTAGAGGCAGGAATTGGCGCCGGTCCCGAGGATGGCGGCAAAGCCCGGTTTCCGCTGGAGCAGAGCCCGGCAGGAGGCCAGGGTGTCCATCGCGATGAAGACCTTCTCAACCTTGGTGAAGACTTCCCGCAAGGTTTTTTCCATGAAGGGATACTGCAGGGGTGTTACGCCGGCACCGTAGAAGTAGATTTCCCGCACGCCGTCGCAATACAGGCCTTCGGGCAGGTTGGCGCGGATATCCGCCACAATCTCGGGCCCGCTGATGTAATTGGGGTTGTATCCCTGGCTGTAGAAGCCGTAGAGCTTTTTTCCGTCCGGCTGGACCAGGGCCCATTCGGTCTTGGTCGCGCCGCTGTCAGCAATCAGAATCATAAGGCGTCAGAAGGGGAGTTCAACATAACGGCTGTTCAGGGTCTCCATGCCTTTCCAGTTCGGCACGCCCCAGGTGCAGCTGTTGTTGGAAGGGTCGCAGATCCACCACTGTCCGTCCGCATAAATCTCCGGAATGACATGGCCGATGACGCCCGAAGCGAAGTAGCACTGGCCGTGCAGGTAGCGGGCCGGAATGCCGGCGGCGCGGCACAGGGCGACGGTCGCATGGGTCAGGTCGCAGCAGTTGCCGCCCTTGGCCTTGATGGTGCCGACAGCACCTTTGGAGGTGTTCATGTAATTCTCCCACTCGTATTCGTCCCGGGTATAGGCGAAGATGGCCTCAGCCTTCTCACGGTCCGTGGTGCAGCCTTTGATGGCTTCTTCCAGGGTGCTCAGCACGAGCGGATCGTCGATGGGACAGTTGTTGGCGGCGTGGAGGTAGTCGGACGGCCAGGAAGAAATTTCCTCCGGCAACTTGCCTGTTTTGGCGAAGGCGTTGATGGCCCGGGCCAGGATGACGCTGTAGTTGTAGGACGATATCCGCCGGTCATGCTCGGTCCCCACGATGTCCACTTTGCCTTCGAAGGTGACATAATTCGGCAGGGCCAGGGATTTTTCCGTATAGGCGGCCGTCTTGTCAGCCAGGTAGACAAGTTCCTCGCGGGTAATCACGTTGCGGTCCCAGGAATTGAAGTTGGTCGCGCTGCCGCCGCCGTATTTGGCCGGCTCTATGTCTTCTGCCGACCAGTCGCCGCCGTCTTTCGCGGCCGCGTCAATCTTCAGGATTAAATAGCAGGCAGCCATGGTATACTGGGCCGTACCGAAGCCCATGCCGTCGACATTGATGGTGCGGGGCAGAACGTCGGTCTTTTCGAATTCATCGTAGGCACCGGCAATGGCCGCTACGAAATGGCCGTTCCAGTTGTCCGGAAGCGTAAAGCCCTCCTGGCTCGGGTCGTCCGAAACTTCCTGGGAAGGGTCGGCGGATGCGGGCTGGTCTTGGCTCGGGTCGTCGGGAATACGGGTATTGTCTTTGGCCGCGGAGCAGGCGACCAGGGTGAGCAGGCAAATCGATGCCAACAACAGTACTTTCTTCATAGTTTTTCGATGTTGATTGTTTTGGAAAGCAGGGAGGCGGTCAGGCCTCCCTGCCTTTGTAGATTAGATTCCGTAGAGGTCGAAATCGAAGGTCTGGTTCTTGATGGCATCGTAGACGTTGCCGTCGACATTGTTGTCGAGCAGGTACTTGTATACGCGCATCACAATCAGCATCTCACGCATCGGAGAAATCAGGCCGTCATACCAGACGCCGTCTTTCTGCAGCATAAGGGCGGTGTCCCAGTTGCCGAATTCCTGGAAGTTGCCGATACGCTCCAGCGGGGAGCCGTTCTTGCTGCCCTTGATGTATGCGCGGACAACATGCCAGGAGGTACACTTGAGGATGAATTCGAGATCCACGGCGGTCAGTTCCTGGTCGCCCAGGCGGACCGGACGCTGGTGGGAAGGATCTTCCTTGCCCCATTCGTACCAAGGATAGCCGTTCCAGCCATGCGATTCGGGAACGTCCGCAATCTTCGTGGTGGAGAACTTCTTGCCGTTCTGCAGGGTCCAAGGCATGTTGCGACCTTCTTCAGCCATGGCGTTGAGACCTTCCTGGCCTTCAGCGGTGACCATGTCGAGCAGACCGCGGATGGCGATTTCCCAAGCCTGGCCGGAAGTGACCTCGACACCGTTGATGTTCAGCTTCCAGACCTCCCATTTCGGGTCGTGCTGGTTGCCTTCGTGGTTGTCATAGTCGCCACCGGTCTTTCCGACCGGAATGAAGTGGACATTTTCCCAGGCGGTTCCTTTCTCAATGGTATGGACACCTTCCGATTCAACGGTACCGACGGTCTTCTCCCATACCTCGAGACCCTTGACGAATTCCTGTGCGAATTCCTTCAGGGTGGCGTCGGCCAGGGTCACTTCGCCGTAGAGGTCGGTGCTGATTTCAACATCCTTGGTGGCCTCGATGACGTTCTCGGTGATATTCTTTTCGGAAACATATTTGAACCAGCGGGAGAGGGTCAGGTAGAAACGCTCCACGGAAACGGTGCCGCTCAGGTAGTTGACCGGGTCGCGCGGATAGCCGAAGGCATCCGGGAACTTGCCGTCGTTGCTGGCGGCATAGTTGAGCAGGCGCTGGGTGGCGTTGAGCAGCAGGTCTACCTTGGCGAACTTGCCTTCGCCCAGCGGGCCGCCGAACTCGTCGTAACGGGCGTCGGACTCCTTGTAGGCCTCGGGGGCGTCGAGCTCGTCACTGAGTTTGCCGCCATCGTTGAGGGCCTGCAGGGCGTGCATGGCCATCAGGTGCTGCTGGTACTTGTCATAGCTCTTGCCCTTCACGGTGATGGTGAAGTCGGCCGGGACATAGTGGACAGGACTGTAGGTCTTGTTTCCGCCGTTGTCGTAAACGGTAATCTCACCGATGGTGCTGTTCCATTTCTCGGAAACCTTGGCGAATTCCTTCGCAAAGTCGGCGATGGTGGCCTTCTTCTCGACGACGGCGCCCTGGTTGTACAGGTCGAAGTCGAAGCGCTGGTCCTTGATGGCGTCGTACACGTTGCTCTCGATGTTGTTGTCGAGGATGTACTTGTAGATACGGGCCAGAATCAGGAGCTCACGCATCGGGCTGATGAGTCCTTCATAACCGTCCAGCATGATGGTGCCGTTGTCGGAACCGAACTGCTGGAAGTTACCCACGTTCTCGAGCGGGTTGTTGCCGTTGGTCTTGATGAAGGAACGGACCACATGCCAGCGGCCCAGTTTCACCATGAAGTTGACGTCGACGTCCGTAATCGCGCCGCCGTTATAAGTGACCAGGTGACCGCCGTCCTTGTCAGCCTCGTACCAAGGCGTACCGCCCCACTTGTTGGCAGGGGAAGGTTCCGGCATCGGATCCAGCAGGCTGCCGTTGTTGGCGAGGGTATAGGTGGTGTTGCGGTTGTCGATGTTCGGGAGGTCGTCCTCACCTTCGGTGGTGACCAGGTTGAAGAGGCCGCGGAAGGCGATTTCCCAAGCCTGGCTGGAGGTGAATTCAACACCCTTGATGTTGAGTTTCCAAACGGGGTACATGTCATCGTGCTGGTTGCCGGCGTGGTTGTCGTAAGGACCGCCGACCTTGCCAATCGGGATAAAGTGGACATTCTCCCATGCCATGCCGTTCTCCATCAGGTGCTGGCCATCGGACTCGACGGTACCGACGGTGACATCCCATACGTCGAGGGCCTTGACGAATTCCTGGGCGAAATCCTTCAGGGTGGCGTCGGTGGTCTCGACGTAAGCAGCCTGGACGACAGCGATTTCAATCTCGTTGTTACCGCCCTTGACGGTGACTTTGCCTTCGCGCTGGTCTGCGCTGTTCGGGTCGGCTGAAATCAGAATTTCCACGCTCTTGCCGGCGCTGCCGCTGGTGGGTTCAACATGGATCCACGCCTCGGAGGCGGTAGCCGTCCAGTCGGATTCGGCGTTGAAGGTAGCCTTGACGGCCTTGCCCTTGTCACCGATGGTGACCTTGTCGGTAATGGAGACGATATCCGGCATCTCGATGCCATAGAGGTCGGCGCTGATGCGGACATCCTTCATGGCGTCGTAGACGTTATCCGTGATGTTGTTGTCCAGCAGGTATTTGTAGAAACGGGCGGCAATCAGGAAAGCGCGCATGGCGGAGCAGAATCCTTCATAACCCTCCACGACCATGGCGTTGTCCGGGTCGGTGCCGTAGTTCAGGAAGTTGCCGATTTTGCCGAGCGGCTCAGTGTGTGCGCCCACACTGTAGAAAGCACGGGTCAGGGCCCATGCGCTGTGACGCATCAGGAAGGTCATGTCAACGGTGGACGGAGACAGCGGGTAAGGCACGTTGCCTTCCTGCTCATACCAGGGATACTGACCCCAGACGGCCTGTTCGTTCGGGACGGGGATGGGCATGCTGAGGGACTTGCCGTTGCCCAGGTGGTGGACAGGCTCGTTGCGCTTCTCCTGGTAGGTGGTGGAACCTTCAACCGTGATGAGGTCGAGGATACCGCGGAGGGCGATGTCCCAGCACTCGGCAGCGGTGTAGGTCTGACCGGCTACTTCGATGGAGAAAATCTGGTACTTGGGATCGTACTGGTCCTGACCGTCGGGATATTCACCGCCGCTCCAGGGAATCGGAACGAAGTGGACGTTCTGCCAGGCACCCTTGACCGTAGAAGTCATGGAAGCATCGGCGCTGACGTTGCCGATGGTATTCTCCCAAACGTCAAGCGCCTTGACGAATTCCTGGGCGAAGCCCTTCATCGTGGAAGCAGCTGACAGATAGGTGGTTTCGACTTCAGCGGGGAGTTTGCCGTCTTTCTTGTAACCGGCGATGGCGCGGGCGAAGCAGACGGTGGCGCGGTTGGTGGAGAAGGCAATCGGAGAGGTGCCGCGGTAGATCAGGGTCTGGTTCGGAACCGTACCCTTGTCGGCCATGGTCGCCATCATGCGCGTTGCGATGTTCTTCAGGTCTTCCGTCTCGTCCTTGCCGTCCTTGGGACCGTTCACGACTTTGACGGTTTCAGCATCGTAGGAGTCGCGTTCCGGGTGGTCGGCGGCCTTGTAGCTGAGCACATCGATGTCTTCGGATTTGCCGTCGGCCAGGTTGACGAGCAGTTTGGCCATGGCATACGTGTACTGGGGAAGCGTCAGTTCCTTGTCACCGACTTTCATGGTTTCGGTGATTTCGGTCGCATCTTCCCAGACAGCGTACCAGTCCGCCACTGCATCAACCAGGGCAGCCTGGGACACCGTGGCGACAGATTTGGCACCGTCGCCGCCGGGCTTGTTCTGATCCGGAGCGTTCGTTTCCGGGGTCTTGTTGCAGCCGAAGAGGGCCGCAATCATGGCCAGGGAAAGAATGGAATACAAAATCCTTTTCATAATTAATTAGTTTTAAAGTGGTTATAATGAGTTTTCTTAGTCCCACAGGTCGTTGACATCCGGGAAAGTACCCAGCTGATAGCGGAAGAGTACGATTCCGGTGGACCCGCCCTGTTTGTAGAGTTCCATGTCGGCGCGGATGGCGTCGGCTTCCATCGGCGTAACGCCGTTGTCGTCACCATAATAGGTCTGCATACCGGACCAGACTTCCGCATCGGCGGCGTTGTCCACAAACCATTTGGTCACGGTCTTCACCCGCTCATTGCTCATGTGGTAGGAGTAGCGGTAGGTCATCGGCATCAGGATATGCAGGTACTTGCCCATCTGGGAAGGGTCCTGGGCATAGGCATAGTTCGTGTTCGGCTCCGGCATGAGGGCGGCGCTGGTCACGATGCCCTCATCGAAGCTGTCGGCAATCTCGCGGATTTCCCGGCAGACCCGGTTGACGGCACCCAGGGCGTTGACTTCGGCGGAGGGGTTGTGCTTGGAGGCCGTACCGCCGAAGCGGATGTAGTCCAGGTGCAGGCCCTGTACGCCGTATTGTTCGATATAGCGTTTTGCGCTGTTGCGAATCCGCTCGAATTCTTCTTCCTTGTAGCGGTTGTTCTCGTCGTCGATGGGGTTCACCCAGCCGCCGTTGTAGAAGCACTGCATCCAGGCATGCACCGTGATGCCGAGCTCTTCGCAGGCGTCCAGAAACTTGAACGTACGGGCCTTGAAGTTGTCGTTCAGGGCAGCGGCGTTCAGCAGGATGTGCCGGTATCCCAGTTTATGCAGGTTTTTCAGTTTGGCCGCATCGTTGTCCATCAGGTCGGGGACATGGCTGTTCCATACCCAGACGCAGTTCGGAATGGTCGTCTTGTAGTTGAAGACTTCGTTGCCGCGTCCCGGGCTGGAATAGGTGAGGTTGCGCCAGTCGGCTCCGCCGTCGGGAATGCGCTGGTAGCTGCCGCGTTCGCCGATGGCTTTCGGCTCGGCAAAAGCCTTGCTGCGCTCGAATACGTCGATGTCAGCCTCGCCCACGCCCAGCCGCAGTTTGAAGTCTGCATTGGAGGCGAATCCGGTCTTGAGGCTTTCGTCCGCGGTGCGGAGTACGAGGCGTTCACCGGCTGCCAGGGTGGCATCCGTGCCTTTCCAGAGTTCTTTCCCTTCGAAATATTCGTCGTAGAGGTAGATGCCGACTTCTTTCAGGTCTACCGTCGCGGAAGAGCCGTTCAGCAGCTCAATCCAGCTTTCGCCGCCGTCGATTTCGTCGTGAGCGGCCACTTCGTTGATAATCAGCCCTTTGTAAGGCGTGATGTCCACGGGCTCGGCACTCGGGTCCGGCTGCTGGTCCGGCTTGTTGCCCGTGCACTGGCAGCAGACCGCGACAGCGGCCGATGCCAGCAGGAGGAGGGAGTTGTGTCGGGTTATCATAATTCGGGGAGTTTGTCGATGACGCCCTGCTCGAAGAGGTACTGCTCGGTCTTCTTGACGTTGCCGCACTTCTTGATGGCTTCTTCGCAGAACTTGTAATCGGTGAGCTGCGGGTTGCGGCTCATCAGGTTCCGGACGCTGCGGTCGATGACCTTGTTGTTAATCAGGTTGGCCTGCACCATCTGGTTGCCTTCCACGCGGCCGAGGCGGCACATGATGGTCGTGCTGATCATGTCGCAGATCAGCTTCTGGGAGGTGCCGGATTTCATCCGGGTGCTGCCGGTGATGAACTCGGGACCGGTCAGAATCTCGACCGGGTAGTCCACATAGTCGGAAATGGGGGAGTCGTTGCTGTTGCAGATGGAACCGCAGGGGATGCCGTGTTCCTTACAGGCCTTCATGGCTGCAAGCACATAGGGCGTGCAGCCGCTGGCCGAGATGCCGAGCACGAAGTCCTTCGGTGTGATGTGGTGCTTGTCACGCAGGGTGCGCCAGCCTTCTTCCAGGTCGTCTTCCGCTTCTTCCAGGTCGAGGACGAGGTTCTCGACGCCGCCGGCGAGGACGGCCTGCCAGATTTCCGGGTCCACACCATAGGTGTTCGGTACTTCCAGGATATCCAGGACGGCCAGTTTGCCGCCGGTGCCGCAGCCCAGGTAGAAGAAACGGCCGCCGCCTTTGATGGTTTTCTCAATGGCCGTCGTCAGTTTCTCCAGTTCCGGGAGAACGGCCTCGATGGCCAGGGGTACTTTCTTGTCTTCTTCGTTGATTTCGCGGAGCAGTTCCATGACGGATTTCTTCTCCAGGTGGTCGTGCAATGACGGTTGTTCTGTCAGTCTCAATGCCATAATTTACATTTGTTTATATTTTGTTTTTCCAATTTGTTTTCCGTCCCGGAAAGCCGCTGCCCGCACAACTTGCTGGCGGTTGACGGCAAAGGGTATCGTATACAAGGTTGATGCCGCAGTGGGCTCGCTGCCGTCCAGCGTATAGCGGATTTCGGCATCGGGCGCATCGACGCTGATGGTCACGACGCAGTCGTAGGGCGTGTCCTTGTGGAATTCGATGAAGGGGTTGTAGAAGGCGTCGCAGTAGCCCACTTTCAGTTCGTCCAGACGGGCCAGGTGGGCCTCCAGCCGGCGGGTAAAGGCATCCCAGTCTTTTCTGCTGTGGGTCCATCCGCTTTCGGCAATGGCGCACATCCGGGGCCAGGCCATGTATTCCACCCGTTCGGGCGTGGGCATGTACTCGGTCCAGACGCAGCCTTCTACGCCGATGATATATTTCCGCTCCTCGGGTGTCAGGACCTCGGGGACCGGATTGTATTCATACATCGTGCGCAGGGTGGTGGGACCGCCCATGGCCAGCGGTTCGCTGTCCGGGTCGGCCTGCCAGTAATCCAGGTAGTATTTGGGGTAAGGGGCCATCACCACCTCGTGGTGCTGCTGCGCGGCCTTGATGCCGCCTTCCTCGCCCAGCCAGGACATGACCTTCGCGTTCGGGGCCAGCCCGCCCTGCAGGATTTCGTCCCAGCCGATGATTTGGCGGCCCTTGGAATTGATGTATTTTTCCATCCGCTGGATGAACCAGCTCTGGAGTTCGAATTCATCCTTGAGCCCCAGTTTCTTAATCAGGCCCTGGCAGTGCGGACACTGTTTCCAACTGGCCTTCGGGCACTCGTCTCCGCCGATGTGTACCAGGGTGGAGGGGAAGAGTTCGAAGACTTCGTCCATCACGTCTTCAAGGAAGGCGAAGGTCTCTTCTTTCGGGCAGTAGACCTGCTTGAAGATGCCCCATTTCGTGGCCGTCTCATAGTGGTCTTCCAGTCCGCAGGACAGTTCCGGATAGCAGGCGATGGCGGCCAGGGCGTGACCGGGCATCTCGATTTCCGGAATAATCGTAACGTAGCGCTCCGCGGCGTATTGGACCAGTTCGCGGACTTCTTCCTGGGTGTAGAACCCGCCGTGGGGCTTCCCGTCATAGATACCCGAAGACAGGGAACCGATGACCGTTTCCTTGCGCCACTGGCCCTTCTCGGTCAGCAGGGGGTATTTCTTGATTTCCAGCCGCCAGCCCTGGTCTTCGGTGAGGTGCCAGTGGAAGCGGTTCACCTTGTGCATGGCCATCAGGTCGATGTACCGCTTGAGGAAATCCATGTCGAAAAAGTGCAGGCAGACATCCAGGTGCATGCCGCGGTAGGCGAAGCGCGGGGCGTCGTCAATGCGGCAGCAGGGGACGGTCCAGTTTACACCGCTGACCTTTTTGGTCGAGAAAATGGCGGAAGGCAGCAGCTGGAACAGGGTCTGCAGGCCGTAGAAGGCCCCGGCTCCGGTCCCGTAGTCGATGAATATCTGGCGCGGGGTGGCCATCAGCTCGTAGGCTTCGTCCGGCAGTCCGGCGTTGCGCAGGCCGATGATATTCTCGGCCATGCCGTTGTCGGTAAAGGCCAGGGTGAACCCGGCCGCGGCAGCCAGTTTTTCATTCAGGAAGCCGGCAATCCGGCGCAGCTCCGGCGTATCCTCGTCCAGGTAAATGCGGGTGTTTTTATTCAGGATGAATTGGCCTTCATCCACATCCACGCAACTCGGCTGCGGAATGATGCTGATGCTGCGGGGCGTTTCCGTCGGGGAACACGCGGCCAGCACCAGGAGAAGCAGGACGGCGGGAAGGACTCTTTTCATCATTTTGCAAAGGTTTTGGTGACGGCCCGGCCGATGGCTTTCTTTCCGACGAAGCCCCGGGCCTTGATGACGCTCCCTTTGTCTACCGTGAACGGAACCCCGTCATAGACAGGTGATTGCGCCGTCGGTTCACTCCCGTCCAGGGTATAGCGAATCACGGCCGTGGGGTCGTCCAGCTGCAGGTTCATCTGCTTGGGGAAAGGCAGGTTGCGGTCGTAGTCGAAAATGACGTCGTAGTAGGCAGGGCAGTAGGCGACATGTTTATAGTCCAGGCTTTTCAGAATCTTGGGCATGCGCGCCCGGAACGATTCCCAGTCCTTGTTGCCCCGGGCGGTCCAGCCGACCTCGGCGGCCGCCACGTTGCGCGGGAAGGCCTGCCATTCGGCTTTGGCGTTGTCGGGAACATATTCGGTCCACAGGCAGGTCTCGTATCCGATGATATACTGCTTGCTCAGCTGCGGGAGCGAATCCACGGCCGGATAGTAGTTGTAGACCTTTTTCAACGGCATGAAGATGTTCTGGTCGATGTCGTCGCTCTGGTCGGCCTGCTGGTTGTCCAGATAGCACCAGCGGTTCGGGGCCAGGATGACGCGGATGCCGCGCTTGATGCCCTTGGCGGCCGGGGCATGGCCCCGGTAGGACATGGCAATCGGGTCTTCCAGGGCGCCGCCGTCCAGGATTTCATCCCAGCCGATGACGGTTTTCCCGTGCTTGCGCAGGAAGTCGCCGATCCGTTTGACAAAGAAGGTCTGCAGTTCTTCCACATCCTCCAGTCCCAGAACGGTCATCAGGTCCTGGCAGTACGGGCTCTCTTTGTAGATATCCTTCGGGGCTTCGTCTCCGCCGATGTGGTAAATCGGGGAAGGGAAGAGCTCGAACAGTTCCGTGAAGACGTCCTCCAGGAAGCGGAAGGTCGTGGCCGTGGGAGCATAGAGGTTGGGCCAGATGCCCCAGCGGGTCTCTACTTCGTAGTGCCGGTCCGGGAAACAGCTCAGTTCGGGATAGGCCGCGATGGCCGCGCCGCTGTGACCGGGAATCTCCACTTCCGGAATCACGGTGATACACCGGCGGCGGGCATATTCCACCACTTCGCGGATGTCATCTTTGGTATAGAAACCGCCGTGGGGAATGCCGTTTCCGATGCCGCTGTGCCAGGCGGTTTCCTTGCGCCAGGCGCCCACACTGGTCAGCCGGGGATATTTGTCAATCTGGATGCGCCAGCCCTGGTCCTCGGTGAGGTGCCAGTGGAACATGTTCTGCTTGTACATCGCCATCAGGTCGATGAACTTCAGGATTTCTTCTTTCGGGAAGAAGAACCGTCCGCAGTCGAACAGGAAACCGCGGTAGGCGAATTCCGGTTCATCCGCAATGTGGCAGCAGGGGGCGGTCCATTTGACGCCCTTGATCCGGTGGTCGGCATAAATGTCGGCCGGGAAGAGCTGCAGCAGGGTCTGCAGGCCGTAGAAGGCGCCGTTTACGGTGGTGGCGCGCAGGACGACGGCCTCTGGCGTGACGTCAAGCGTATAGGCTTCCGGGCCCATTCCTTCGGCCTTTTCCAGACGGATCACCTTTTTTTTGCCGTTCAGCGGCAGGCCGGTGACGGTCCGGATGCGGGTGGAGAAGTCTTCCGCAATCTCGCTGAACAGCGCGTCCTGCACATCCAGGACCGTGTGTTTGTCCAGCAGGAACACCCCGGGGGCCTCCGTCAAGCTTTTCGGGGTGGGTACGATGTTGTAACGCGGGGCCGCGAAGGCGGTCATCGCGCACAACAGGGCGGCAAGGCACAAAAGTCGCTTCATTATTCTTGCTCGATGGTTTCCTTCAGTGTCTCCAGCACGCCCTGGCGGTAGGTCGCCGGCATCTTGTCCGAAAGGGGATAAGGGGCCTTGATATAGACGTGCATCTGTTCAATTTCATATTCATAGCCTTTCCGCACGGCATAGGCGTGTTCGGAAGGCAGGTAGGAATTCTGGCCGTTGGTATAGCCCGAGAAGAAGACGGTCCGGTCCGGGAATGCGGCGCGGGCTTCCATCTGGTATTCGCAGAAGGGCTCGCCGTCGCTGAAGAAGAAAAGGATGCCGTCCACGTCCAGGCCGTGCAAGTGATAGCGCAGCTTGGAGGGAACTTCGCCTTCTTCAAAACGGGCAAGGATTTCCGCTTCCCATCCACGGACATCCTCCGCGAAACTGGCGGATACTTTCGAACCGGTTCCGGCCAGGGAGTCCGCATGGTGACGGACGGCTTCCGGGGTGACGGTCTCAATCTGGTAGGGCAGGTCGACGGTGTTGTTCACCAGACGCAGGAGGCCTTTCTTCGGGGCGCGGGTAAAGCGGATGCCCCGCAGCGAATCTGCAAGGGCCTTTCCGCAGGACTCCGCATAGTCCACCATTTTCGGGCCGCCGTCCGGGTCCATGTTGCCGGCAGCGCCGGTCAGCTGGAACACGTCACCGCCCCAGGCTTCCCGCAGGAAGCGGGCCGTTACGCCGGGGTAGTCGGACGAAAGCAGATAGCTCTTGGGACCCATGCAAACGGGGTGGCAGGCCAGGTTGACGATGCTGACGACCGGTTTCCCTTTCTGCAGGAAACGGGCCACATAGACATCCCGGTCGACGGGGCCGCCCGGCTCGCAACGGTTGTAGTTGATGGCGGTGCGGGCCTTGCCGGTTTCCAGGGTGAAGGGCTTGAACGTGCCCCCGATGGTGGCGACGGCATTGTCGACGATGGTCGTCAGGCAGGCCTTCTTGAAAGCATGGTTGCTGCCGCCGGGCTGGGCCGAACGTCCGCCCAGACGGGGCGTGGAATGGGTATGGATGCAGGCCATCAGGATGTTCTCCTTGTCCAGGCCGCTGCGGGCCGCGATTTCGGTGCGCACGCTGTCGGACAGGAAAGGGGAAATCTCCATCAGGTCGTTGGAAATCACGCAGACTTTTTGGGTGCCGTCGCTCAGGACCAGGCAGTGGGACGCAATCGGTTCATGCATCCCGTCGGACAGCCCGTTTCGGGCTGCGAATCCGGCCAGCACGGTCCCCGGCTCTGCGTATGCGGAAATGTCAGCCGCAGAATAGTTCATCGTCAAACCGGCTTGGCTGCAGCCCCCGGCAAGGAGGACGGCAAACAAGCAGGCTGCGATATGGAATACCTTTCTCATTTGATGCTCATCTCGTCATAGCCCGGGTTCTGCACCAGATTCTGACCGCTCTTGGTAATCTCGTTGCGCGGAATCGGCATCAGGTAGTTGCGGCCGTCTTCCGGGAAGCAGCGGGGGGTCGGGTTCTGGTTCAGGATACAGTCACCGTAGTCGATGGTGTATTCCTTGCCGAGCCATTTGTACGTGAAGATATACTGGATAGGCTTGTTGTAGAACTCGCCCGGCGCTGCATAGCAGTATTCCTTGCTGGCGGTGGTGTTGCCCCAGTAGTAATTGGTGTTGTTCTTGGCCGGGTCGTACAGCCGGGCAATCCGGTAGACGGTGTCCTGGACCGTTCCTTTCTTCAGAATCATGCAGCGGGCGCTGGCCAGCGGGACGTTCTCGTAGAAGTCGGCCAGTTTCCAGCGGCGCAGGTCGAAGTAACGGAAGGTCTCTGCGTACAGTTCCACGCGGCGCTCGTTAACGAGCCGGTCGAAGAGGTTCGTTCCCGTTTCCGTGACCGGCGGCATCATGACGTCGGGACGCTGACGAATCTTGTTGATGTAGTCCTGGCAGATGCCTTCTTTTCCGAGCTCATAGGCCGCTTCGGCATAGTTGAGATAAATCTCGGCGAGGCGGAACCAGGGGTACAGCAGGGTGCCGGTCTGGGACTCGGAAATATAGGAAGTCGGGATGTACCATTTGTACAGCTCCAGGCCGCCGTGGTTGCCACCGGTGGTGTGTTTTGCTTTGGAGGTGTAGGCCGGTTCCTCTTTGCCCACGGCAAAGTCGGTCATGTCCATGTTGTCGTACAGGTAGTACAGCAGCAGTTCGTCCTCTTTGTAGTTGCCGTTCTTGTCGGTGTTGCCGTACTTCGAGAACGGGGCAGCGATGCAGTAGTAGAAACGCGGGTCACGGTTCTTGTAAGGGTGCTTGGGGTCGTAACCCGAACCCTCTTCAAACCACTTTTTGCCGTTCTTCATCTCAAAGTCTATCTGGGCGGCCTGGGTAGGATGGAAAGCCTCCCAACCGTTGAAATACTCAACCGTGTACAGAAGTTGGGCTTTCTTGGTATAGTTGTCCGTGGCATCCGACGTGGCGATGAAGTACTTCGCCCAGATCAGTTCGGGAGAATCGACATCCTTCCAGAATCCGTCATAGGTATCGTCCAGGGAGTAGTGGTCCCCGCAGAGGGTCAGGAACTCCTCCGCGGCGTCGAAGGCGCGCTGCCATTTGCCGTCATGGTCATAGGCGCCGCGGAAAATGCTGCCTTCCGGGTTGTCCGGGTCGTTGAACAGTTTGGAAGCGGCCACCAGGGTCAGGCGGCACTTGAGGGCCAGCGCCACATCCTTGTTGATGCGTCCTTTGGCCGTCGACCCCTTCTCGGGAAGCAGGTCGTACGCCCGC
>CADBPR010000082.1 GCA_902796555.1 uncultured Bacteroidia bacterium | reverse complement strand
CTTCCTGGAAACCAACCACCGCAAACCCTCCAAGTTCATCCCGGAGGAACGCAATATGCGCTCTTGGTGGAAGCACAACAAAAAGCTCATGAATGCCGGTGAGCTGAAGCCGGAGCGCCTGGAGATGTTCAAGCAGTTGCTGGCGATAGGGGAGGAGTATAAGCATGTGAATCAGTATCAGTAGCATCCTGTCCGTCATGCCCGGCTCCGACGAAAAACAGGATAACACGAAGCGCAAAACAAAGGTATGACACTCTATGAGGCAGTATTGGCGGCGGCTGACCCCGCGCAGGTCGAAGGCCTGAGCCGATTTTTCAAGACTGGCCCCGGACAGTACGGGGAGGGCGATCAATTCTTGGGTATCAAGGTGCCTGTTACGCGCGCGATTGTGAAGGCGTGCTGGAAGACCACCGGATTCGACGAGCTGGAACGCTGCATCGGCAGTGCGTACCATGAGCTTCGCCTGGCGGCCCTTCTCACCTTGGTAGAAATCTTTTCGCATGCGAAGATATACTTGCGCAACCAAGATGCCGGGGCTTGTCATTATGGGGCCTGCCCTGAGCTTGCCGAAGGAAGCAGCGAAGAATCGCTGCGCCACCGGTGCATCGATTTTTACCTTTCCCACACGGACCGTATCAACAACTGGGACCTGGTGGACCTGAGCTGCTATCCGCTGCTGGGGGAGTGGCTGCTGGACAAGGACCGCAGCATCTTGTACAATCTGGCCCGCAGCGGCAAGACCCTCTGGGAACAGCGTATCGGCATCGTCTCCACCATGACCTTCATCCGGCACGGGCAGCTCGCGGACACCTTCGCCATCGCCGATATCCTTCTGCACCACCCGCATGACCTGATTCACAAAGCCGTCGGCTGGCTTCTCCGCGAAGCGGGAAAACGCGACCGGAAGGCGCTGGAGGCGTATCTGCAAGGCATCCCGGACCGCTGTCATACGGGTGCCTGCCCTGAGCATGCCGGAATCCGCTCTGGGCATACCGAAGGGCGCGGCGACGCTTCTGCACCCCGTTACCGCCAGATGCCCCGCACGATGCTCCGTTATGCAATCGAAAAATTCCCGGAACCCATGCGGCAGCGGTACCTGAAAGGTGAGGTCGGTCGGGCGTTAAATGACCGATTGCAAGGAAGAGTATGATGATTTTCGCTGAAAATGACTAAATTTGCATAATAGAACAGTGATATAAGCCGGATACTGGTATGACACAACTCTCGGATCAAGAACGTCAGGCGCAGATGGCAGATATGAAGTCATTTGATGAGCAGATGCCGTGCGTGGGTATCTTCTGGTATGACCCCCAGGAAAAGCGTTTCTTCGGGGTTCACAAGAAAGAAATCACGCCCCGCGATGTGGAGGAGGCTGCCGAGAAAGGAGTCCCCTTCATCAATTATCCGCGCCTTCATCGTCAGATTTGGGCGAAGGAATACTTCAAGGCCCAAGCCAAACATATTGAAACAAAGTTTACGGGAGATTATACCCAGATTCCTCGCGGACGCGTGGCGTGGAATATTGACAAGTTCATCGTCCTGGTCGGTCATTGGGCCGAACCCATACTGGACGAACTTACGGAACTGATTGAAAAGGAATTTTCACTTCCGTATTTCGAATTCGTTTATGACGAACATTGGGACCTTGGCCACGGTTGGTCAGGCGATATGGTTACCAGCAAATAGATGATTTGCAGGTGTTCCTCATTTGCCCTATGTGTAAATATGCCCGTTTTTGCTGATACTCTGCCTGTTACGCGCGCGATTGTGAAGGCGTGCTGGAAGACTACCGCTACGACTTGATTCATAAAGCCGGTGGCAGATACCTGCCCCCTCAGACGAACAGCCGGCGGTAGTATTCGGCTTTTTGCGCCAGCGGAAGCGGGTAGGCGCGGGAGGTGGAGGGCATGCGCCAGAAGCGTATCGGGGCCGGTACGGCGGGATGTCCGGCATCGTGAGAAACGCGCGTGAAGGCGTCATCGGCAATCTCCACCGATTCGCCGACGGCGGGCGGGGGACAGTTCAATTGCTCGGCGACAATGCCGGTGGCCTTTTCTCCGGTCGTAATCAGGGCACGGCAAGCGGGAATGCGCCGGAGCAGGGCCGGGATATCGGTGGGGGTTACAACCTCCAGGAAGGCATCGGACGCGTTGTCCTTCAGGCGCCGGACTTCGCAGGCGGTATCGTAGAACGCAAGGCCCTCGTCGGCACAGAAGCGACGAATCAGCGCTTCGTCAAACCGCTTTTCGCCCGGAATGCAGAAGTAATCCTTGTCCCCGAAGCGGATGAGTCCCAGGATGCGCCAGAAGTCGTTGATCCAATTCGGGTAGTAAAACGGCATGCTCCAGCGGTGCGGCTGGGGCGGGAAACTGCCCAGAAAGAGCATACGCGCGCCGGCGGGCAGGAACGGCTCGAAGGGATGCCGCTCCGTCGTGGCGTTTGCTGTCGGTTGTTGTCTGTTCATTCTGCCGGAAATCAGGCATCGGTGGGCGGTGTTGCCCTCCCGGCCCGGAGGTCCATTTTCATCCTGCGAAGTTACGATTATAATCCGAAAATTTTGTATTTTTGTAGAAACAAACTGCCCGATGAAACGTATCTTACACCTTCTCGCATGCCTGGCTGTTGTGGCCGGCTGCGGCAATAATGCTCAAAACCAAAGCAAAAACGCTCAAAATCAACAAGAAATGAAAGAACTTCAAGAAGTTGCCGGCCGTAAGAATTTCGGCTCCAACCATGCGCTGGTGACCGTTCCGCAGCCCTGCGTCATGATTGCCACCTGGGACAAGGACCACAACCCGGACGTGATGATGGCCGCCTGGGCCGGTCAGTACGATGCGAAGCAAATCGTAATCTCCCTTTCCAAGCATAAAACAACTGACAATCTGGAGCTTACCGGTGCATTTACCGTCAGCTTCGCCGATGAACGCACCGTGGCCGAATCCGACTATTTCGGTCTGGCGAGCGGCCATCAGGTCCCGGACAAGGTGGCCCGTGCCGGTTTCACCGTTACCCCCAGCCCCAACGTGGACGCCCCCATCATCAACGAGTATCCGCTTACGCTTGAGTGCAAAGTATTGAGCTTCAAGGACGGCGTGCTGATTGGCGAGGTCGTGAACATGAGTGCTGACGAGAGCATCCTTACGGACGGAAAAGTGGATTTCGCCAAGCTCAAGCCAATCGTCTTTGATGCGGCCGGCGTCTGCTACCGTTCCGTCGGTGACGTGGTCGGCGGTGCCTGGAATGCCGGAAAGGTATTTACGAAATAGCGCACGTCTTCCCATCAATGACGGTCCCGTTCCGAAGGGCGGAGCTGTCAAGAAAACGATTGCATCCGGGTGAATACAATCCGGGTGCGAATTTTTTTGATGCCCGCAACGTCCAGTCCTGTCTGAGGGCGGAGCCGGCTTCTATCCGCGCTTGACGCCGCGGACGGGGGCCGCTTCCAGAGGATTCTCCGGCCAGGCGTGTTTGGGGTAGCGGCGGCGCAATTCCTTCCGGACTTCGAAATAGGTTCCTTCCCAGAAACTGCGCAGGTCGCGGGTCAGCTGGACGGGCTTGAAACCGGGAGACAACAACTCCATCAGGACCGGTTCTCCGTCCACCCGTGGCGTGTCCACCAACCCGAAACATTCCTGCAGGCGGACCCGCAGCACCGGAACATCCGCCCCGACACGGTATTCCAAGGGAATCCGGCTGCCGGTGGGGACGGTCAGATGCGTCGGTGCAATCCGGTCCACAGCCTGCTGCCCGGCGTAATCCAGCCGGCTCCATACGACGGCGCAGAGGTCGATTTTTTTCAGTTCCGCCGTTGAGGTCGCCTTCCCGATAAACAGGGGCCCCCATTCGGCCGCACTGGCGCAGAGGGCCGCTCGGCTTACGGCCGGGAGCGCCAGTTCCGGATGCCGTGCGGCGACGAAAGCGATGCGCCGCTGGAGGTTTTCCACCGCTTCGTTGAACGACAGCAACGCGTCTCCGTCCCGCGCAATGGCCTGGCAGATGACGGCCGTCACTTGCTCCCGTATATCGCCCGAAAGAGGCTTGGAAGCCAGCAGAATGGCGCCGATGCGCGTTTCCTGCCGGGCGATGACGGTCCCGGCCTTGGCATCCCAGCCGATATGGTCCCGCTCACGGACATACGGCGCGAGGTCCGCCGGTGCGACGATGCCGGCCAGGAAGACTTTGCCGATGCCGCCCGGATGCTGGTGCAGGGAAGCCGCGACGACCCATTCCGCACCGGCCATCGGGTCCGACGGGTCGATGGCGACCAGGTCTCCGCCCGACAGCTGGAAAACCCCGACGCCTTCCATCCAGGCCTTTCCGATGCGCTCAGGATAGGCGGATGCCAGCAGCAGGCCCGCATCGTAGGGGTTGACGGGCGCATTGTCTTCCGGGGCTTTGACCATACGGGCGTATTCCCGGGCGGTCCGGATGATGCGCCCCCAGCGGCCCGGACGGCCGGACCCTCGCGCGCTGCGGAGGGCATCCAGTCGCCGGGAAAAGTCCACGTCGGCCGTATCGGAAAGCGGGTCTTTTTCTTCAAGCAGTGCCGCGATATCTGCGGCCAGGGCCTTTTGGGCGGGGGATTCCGCCCGCAGCATCATCTGGGCAATCCGGGGATGGCAGGGCAGCGCCGCGAGCGCTTTCCCGTAACGGGTGGCCTTCCCCTCCTCATCCAGGGCGCCGAGGGCCTTCAGCAAACCGGCGGCATGCAGTACGGCAGGCCGGGGCGGCGGGGTCAGCCAGGGGAGGTCCAGGATATCTTTTTCACCCCAGAGCGCGGCGTCCAGAACGAGGGAAGCGAGGTCCGCTTCGAGGATTTCCGGCGTGCGCACCGGGGCCATCCGCTGCTCCGTCGCGGGGCTGTAGAGCCGGTAGCATACCCCCGGCGCCACCCGTCCGGCACGACCCGTCCGTTGCGTGGCCATATCGAGGCTGATGCGGACCGTCTCCAGGCGGGACAGGCCGTTGCGGGGGTCATAGACCGGTTTCCGGCACAGGCCGCCGTCCACGACAATCCGGACCCCTTCAATCGTCAGGGATGTCTCAGCAATCGGCGTGGCG
>CADBPR010000081.1 GCA_902796555.1 uncultured Bacteroidia bacterium | reverse complement strand
TGGTCTCGACGGCAATCTTGTCACCGGCCTGCCAGGTGAATTTACCTTCACCGTCAATGGCCGCTTTGGAATCAGCAACGCTTACACCGAGGGTGACCGTACGGCCTCCCTGCGGAGCAGCAACGGGAGCCTCCGCTTCCCTGGTGCAGGAAAGTGCACCGAGGGAAAGGAGAGCCAAACCAAATAATATGCTTTTTCTCATATCGTTAAAGTGTTATTGATTCATTAAAAATCACCGCCGGGAACGATGGTTGCATCGCCGGGGCCGGTTACGGAACCGGTCGTCGGCTCGGTAGGGGTACCGAAGGAGAACAGTGCCATACCGGCAACGTCAGCACCGGCCAGGACATAGGCCACACCATCGACCACGGAAATCTCGCAGTAACCGGTGGTATTGGAGCCGCCGTGACCGGCTCTTGCAAGCGGGTCTTCTTCGCTCACGATACCATACTTGGTGGAAACGGCATCCACGTCGGTAATGGTAGCAATCCGGGTGAGGATATCACCGTCTACTTCCGGAATCTCAACGACATTCAGATAGGCATAAACACCATCTGCGGTGGAATTGGCCACGACATAGAGCAGGTAATCCTTCCCACCGACCGTCAGGATCCTCGGGTCCAGCACCGGCGTCTCGAAGGCCGGGAGCTTGCCGTATTCTCCGTTCGGAAGCACGCCGTAGTTCCACCAGCCGGAGGTACCCAGCCATTTGTCGAGCGTGATTGCGCGGGTATCAGCCTGGTTGCTGGCATAGAGGGCATACAGCATGCCGCCGGCGCTGATTTCGAGGATATAGATACCGGCCATCGGGGAACCGTCATTGGTCACGAGATACTGCGCCTTGATAGGGGTCGAGTCGACCACACCGTTCTGCACATGGAACTGGAGGCTCTCTCTGCACTGGTTGGCGGCATCGTAAGCAGAATAGTTGACGAACATGAGTACGCCTTCCGCGTCAGTGCCGTATGCGGTCATCTTGTCACCGTAACGGACACCGGCCGTCATCTCCGCACGAGGATAGACGGCAGCCACTTCGAAGGAGGTGAACATGCCGTTGGCATCCTTGCCGGTCAGCTTGTAGATGGTGAGGTCACCGTTGACCCACTTGGAGTCACCGCCGCAGCTAGCTACATAAACGGCATCGCCGAGGGCGGCAATTGCGTCGACCGTGAAGGTACCGCCGCCGCTGAATCCGCTGATTTTACCGGCGAAGTTGCCGGCGAGGTCATAGATGCCAATCTCCTTGTTGTTGACAACAGGCAGGTAGATGTAAGAGCCGCTGATGGTACCGTTGCGGTTCCAGTCAGTACGGGTCACGCCCAGGTCGGCATCCCAGGTAGGATTGTCCAGATAGGACTTGGTCCATACGCGGTTGAGTTTGAACTCTTCCGGCTGAGGATTGAGATTCAGGCCATAGAGGTCGAAGTCGAACTTCTGGTCCTTGATAGCCGTATAGACATTCTCGTCGATGTTGTTGTCAAGCAGATACTTGTACATACGCATCAGCACGAGGAGCTCACGCATCGGAGCAATCAGACCGACATAGTTACCGAGGTTCAGGGTACCGGAAGTGGTACCGAACTCCTGGTAGTTGCCGATAGCGCCCAGCGGGCTGTTGGCACCGGCAGGGATGAAGGAACGGACCACGTGCCAGGCACCGACCTTGGTCATAAACTGGACATCGACTGCGGTGATTTCCTCACCATTGTCCTTCACGGTCATGTCATACTCGTACCAAGGGTTCTTACCCCAGTCATGGGATGCGGGAACGTTGGCAATCTTCGTCGTAGCGAAAGGAGCATTGTCCTGCAGGGTGAAGGCCTTGTTACGGTCGGTCATGTCGTCGAGGAAGAGCTGACCTTCTGCGGTCACCATGTCCATGAGGCCGCGGATGGCGATTTCCCATGCCTGGGCAGAGGTATACTCGACACCATTGATATTGAGGGTCCAGATATCATACTTGGGATCGTACTGGTTGCCTTCGTTACCATAGTCAGCGTGGCTGTGACGAATCGGAATGAAGTGTACATTCTCCCATGCCGTACCGTTGGCGGCGCAGTGGGTACCGTCGGCGTCAACGTTACCGACCGTGTTCTCCCAAACTTCGAGACCTTTGACGAATTCGGCTGCGAATTCTTTCAGGGTAGGCATGACAATGGCCTTCTGGAAGAAGTAGATGGTCTGCAGGACGGCACCGTCGGCACCGATAAGTTCGACCATACCGGTACGGTCTTCACCCGTATTGTTGGGGTCGACATCGAAGACGAGGACCTTGGTGTCAATCGCCTTGGTTTCTACCAGACGGATCCAATCCTTGGCCTTTTCTTCAATCTCGACATTGTAGAGCATGTTGGTCGTAACGGCGATTTCGATATTCTCACCGGCCGGCTCGACAGCGTCCACGTCACCGACAACCATTTCATAGGTAGGAGCGACGCCGCCTTCGAAGGTCAGCGCCTTGATGGAGGTCTTGCCCTTGCCGTTGTCAGCCCATACGAGCACGCGGCCCGGCACAATCGGATCCGGAGCCGTCACCTGGAGGGCACCGGCGGTAAAGTCGGTCGGAAGGACCACGACTTCGTAATTGCCGCCTGCAATGGCGTCGACGACGGTCTGCTCATCCGCACCTGCGACTGTGTAGGAGATAACCTGCGTCTGGCCGGCATCGATACCGATTCCCTTTACCTTCTCGAATACGAGACCGAACGGAACTTCCTTCGGGAGGACAATCTTGGTTACGCCGTCGCTCAGCACGAAGGTGACATAGCCTTCCGGCGTATCGTCGAGGACTGCGGAGAAGACAGCGCTGGCGGTGGTCACAGCCGGGCCGCACTCAGCCCAGTTCGTGCCGTCCCAGGAGATTTCCCAGACACCCTTTTCCTCATTGATGCGGAACTGAGGGGTCTTGCCGTCTGCACCGGTAGCAGGAATCTTGTTGCCGCTGGCGTCAGTCAGGAACGAGCCGTCAACTTTCCAGTAATAGACACCGTCCACGAGTTCCACGGTCAGGGTCGGAGCCGTGCCCGGCTTGCCGGGATCGCCGGGATCACCCGGGTCGCCCTTGTCACCCTTGTCACCCGTTGTGATGGTGTACACGGTGTTGTCGCTGAATTTAATGGTAAAGCCGACTTCCTTGCCATCTTTGGTCACCGGGGTGACACTGACGATGGTCAGTCCGTCAACTTTCGCATCAGTGAGCTTTTTCAAGGCTTCAATCTGACCATCGAGGTCTGACCGAAGCTTCTCTACTTTCTGCTCCAGCTGATCGACCCGGCCCGCAAGGGCAGAGTCATCGTAGGCGCGGCACCCCACAACCAACAGGGCGGCACCCGCTAACAAACCTAAAAGTGTTTTTTTCATAGAAGATGAAATTTGGTTATTAAATAGTTTTTGGTTTATTTCATGTCGTTCTCGTGGATATAAAACGTTACACGTTCACAAATATAGTAAAAATAAAAAAGAAAAGTTGCAGAAAACTTAAAAATTTTCCACAACTTATTAACAATTTTGAAAAAATACCTTTTCGCCGTACTGTAGCGGTCCTCCGAAAAAACGACGCTTTACATTTTTTCGTATTTCAGATACAGGCGGGCGGCCGTTTCCCAGGGGTCGGCCGCTACCGCACAGGAAACCGGAGCCTCCTGGGGAAGGACCCAGCGCCGCTCAAAATCGAAAATCCGCGCATCCACGGCCTGGGTCTGTTCGAATGTTTTCCCGGCGGCAACCTGTGCCTGCACTTCTTCAAAGAAGATGCGCCAGCGGTTCAGGAAGAAATCGCCGAGCAGACCGGACCAGGCACGGGTGGCATAGTCGTTGAGCTGCCAGGTCTCGCCCCAGACCGTCACGATGGAGCGGGCATTCCATTCATAATAAGTCGATTCTTCCGGCGTCCGGCCCCAGGCACGGGCATCGCCCACGAAACGGTCCAGGCGCAGTTCCGGGCTGCAGGCGGCCAGTTCTTCCATCTCCCGCAGCAGGTCCAGCAGCCGGGCGGACTTGTCCTGCATGCCTTCCAAGTCGCGTGCCGCCACATCCGCCGCATAGGCGTCCCGCAGGTCTTCAAAGAGGAAGCCCAGGGCCTGCAGACCGGTAAATACTACTATATTATTATAGGAATCGCCCCGACCGACGACATCCAGCAGCGCCTTCCATACCGCCATGGCCCCCTGCGTATCATGCTGCGGGGCGACATTCGTGGTCCAGCGCCAGCGTCCCAGCGAAGGATGGTACAGCGGAATCGTTCCCCCGTATTCGAATCCGTCCGGGATCATGCTCTTCGGCATGAGGTCGTAGACCAGGGAACGCACCGCGACACGGGACTTCTCGCTGTTGTTGCCCGTCATCCGCCAGGCCAGCCGGTCCACCCAGCCGTCCAGATCGAAGGGCAGGCTCCAGGCCTTGTCCAAGGTAAACTCATACAGATGCTGGTTGAGGCCGAAGCCTTCCAGGGTCGCTCCCAGGCCGAAAAGGGTGCTCCCGTTACGCAGGACGTCTTCCAGACGGTCGTCCAGCCGGCGGTAATCGCCTGCCAGAATGGTATTGCCGCCGAAATTGCCCAGGAAGCAGGTGATATAGGGCTGCCCATAGAAAGAAGGATGCACTTTCCAGCCTTCCAGGGCCTCACAGGCATAGTCCAGCAGAATCATCTTGCCCTGCGGAACGCCGGTCAGGAAAGCCTTCGTACGCTCGGCCGTCCATTCTTCCGGTTTGTTGATGATGAACCAGGCCATCTGGAGCCAGACCGCATCGGGGTCGGCCGCTGCCAGCGATTGGTACAGATGGGCGGACTGGGACGCAAGGAAGTCCGGTTCCCAGGAAGGGGCATCCACTTCGTTGAAGGGGTCCACGCCGTAGATATGGTCCGTGCCGAAGAGGCGGGTCTGTTCTTCGATGAAATCTTTCTGAATCTGGCTGAACAGTTCGCTGGAAGGGTCCAGATACCAGCAGTTATACGGCTTGGAGAAGCCGCACCAGGGTGACACCGGGCTGACCGGCGCATCCGGATAGAGCTCCTTCAGGCGGGCCGGCACATGTCCGGAGAAGGCAGGCAGCACGGGGCGCATGCCCAGTTCCCGTTCCCGCGCGACAATCTTCTGCTGGAGTTCCACCTGGCCGTCCAGCCAATTCTGCGGCAACGGTCCCTGCCAGGCGTCGATATTGTTCATCCGATGCCAGGGCAGATGGGCCGGGCCGGTAAAATAGCTGCGGATTTCCTCCTCGGTCATTCCGTATTTTTTCCAGACGCGCTCCCAGACGGCCTCCTGGCCCGTAATGGCCAGCGGCATCGTAACCCCCTGCAGAGCCATCCAGTCGATGAAATGCTCCCAGTCGTCCCAATGCCAGTAGGGCATCGTATAGCCATAGGTGCAGTAGTTCAGGAAAAAGCGTTCATCCACCCGCGCTTCTATCCGGACTTCCTTGGGGACCACCGGCAGATGGTCCAGTTTCGGCCAGCCGTAACAGGCGTACCAGGAGAGGTCTTTGTGACAGATATAGCGAAGGTACCAACCCAGCCCCATGGCCATCGAGTTGGCATTGTTGCCGCGAATCACGACCCGCGTGCCGACTTGCTGCAATTCGAAAACATCCAGGGTATCCGCCGTTTGCACGAAGGTAATCCTGCCGGCTTTTCCGCCCAGGACGCGACGGGCCAGGCTGGCGGCAGCCTTCTCGTCATTGGTCCCTCCGCACCCAACGAAAACGGAGGCAATAGTCAAAAGCAATAAGAACCGTTTCATCATATTCACCAATTTCCGTTTTATAAAAGAAGATACGCATTCAAATATACTCATTTTTTTCAAAAAAAATTATGCAAACGGAAAAATAAATCGGAAAACGGACGAATCTCGGCAGAATTGCGTATCTTTGTTCATGCAATATCATATGCTATGAAACACAAAGGAAAATTCATTTTTTGGCTGACCCTCATCCTGCTGGCGGGCCTGGCCGCATTCGGTTATTTCCGTTATTTCTTCGTTTTCGGTGACGGTGTCAAGGCCGGCGAGCTGAACCAGTTCATGCTGAAGGGCTATGTATTCAAGACCTATGAAGGCCGCCTAATCCAATCCGGCTTCCGCGGCAGCCAAAGAGGAACCGGCGCGTCCATAGAATCCTACATTTTCGATTTTTCCGTTGAGAATGAGGCCGTTGCAGATTCGCTCATGCGGCTGAGCGGCAAGTCGGTCGAACTGCATTACAAAGAATACCTGGGCGCCCTGCCCTGGCGCGGCATGCAGAAAACCGTCGTAGACAGAATCGTATCGGTCGTACCGGGCACCACGGAATGAAAAAGGCCCTCTTCCTGTTGCTGCTGCTCGGCGGCGTCTGCCGGGCACAGGTGGTCGACCTGCGGCCCGCCTCCCCGCAAGGCAAGCGACTGACGATGGAGGAGGTCATTCTCTCTCCGAAGGTCCATCCGGGCGGACTGCTAAGCGATACCTTGGGACGGGCCCTGGCGGAAGCGGCCCGGGACGGGATTCGTTTCTCCGAAGCCCCCTCCCCTGTCCGGGAAATCCTCCGGGACGGCAGCCTCTTCTACCGGGATGAAAACGGCACGGAGCACTGTGTCGCCCGCACGGACGACCAGGCCCTTTCCTACGGAACCTCCGTCAGCCGCAACGAATTCGGCATCAACGGCGGCTGTTTCTGGTCGCCGGACCGCAGCCGCCTGGCATTCTACCGCAAAGACGAAAGCCGGGTGAGCGATTTTCCGCTGCTGGACATCCGGACACGGACGGGCTCGCTCCGCAGCATCAAATATCCGATGGCCGGCATGGACTCCGAACGGATTTCCGTGGGGATTTACAACCGCGCGGACAGCAGCACCGTCTATATCCAAGCCGATGATTTCGGCGAAGACCGGTATCTGACGAACGTCTGCTGGGGACCGGACGGCCGATACCTCTTCATCCAGGTCCTGGACCGCAGCCAGAAGCATTGCCGGCTGAATATGTACCGGGCCTCGGACGGAGCCTTCGTGCGCACCCTGCTGACAGAAGACAATCCGCGCTACGTGGAACCGCTGGACCCGCTGTACCCCCTGGGCGAGCATTATCTGTTCATCTACCGGACGGCCAACCGGGACGGCTGGCGCAACCTCTACCTCATGGACACCCTGGGTACGGTGCGGCGGCTGACCTGCACGGACGCGGACGTCCAGTTCCACAAAACAATCGGGAACCGGGTATATTATACCTCTGCGGAGGTCTCGCCGGTGGAGAACCACCTGTTCGCCGTTGACGTCCTGCCGGGCCGGAAGGCCTCGCGGGCCGATGCCGCCAAAATCCGCAAGCCCCTGCCCGTCACGCGGGAACGGGGCTGGCACACCCCCTCCGTCAGTACCGACGGCAAATGGCTGCTGGACATCCATACCTCCTTCAACCTGCCTATGACGGCCACCCTGGCCAGTCTGGACGGGAAGCAGGTGCGCTTCCGCCTGGAAGCCCCCGACCCGCTGGCGGACTATGCCACCGGCGAAGTGCAGCTGGGGAAGGTCCGCAGCGCCGACGGACAATATGACAACTGGTACCGCCTCTTCAAGCCGGTGGATTTCGACCCGGCGAAGCAATATCCCGTCATCGTCTATGTCTATGGCGGACCGCATTCGCAGATGGTG
>CADBPR010000080.1 GCA_902796555.1 uncultured Bacteroidia bacterium | reverse complement strand
GAGTTCAATCCGGTGGATGCCCTGGACGAGGGCTCGTGGATGCACAAATTCTTGGTAGCCGACCTGGATGAGATGGCAGCCAACCTGTTGCTGCTGCAGGAGCAGGGAATACCGGTGCTCTTCCGGCCCCTGCACGAGGCTTCCGGCGGCTGGTTCTGGTGGGGAACCCGCACGGGCGCGGATTTCGTCGCCCTGTGGCAGTACGTGTTCAAGTATCTGACGGGCAAGGGCGTACACAACCTCCTGTGGGTCTGGACTTCCTGCCTGGACGATGCCGACTGGTATCCGGGCGATGAATATGTGGACATTATCGGTACGGACTGGTATCCCCAGGAAGAAGCCTTGTACCACACCTCATACATCGACGGCTGGAATGCGCTGCTGCAGATTTCCAACCGGAAGATGCTGACCCTGAGCGAGTGCGGCCCCGTGCCGGCTGCCCTGAACTGCCTGGAGGACGGTGCGATGTGGCTCTGGGCCATGCCGTGGTATGGCGAACACATGAAAGAACCGTACAACAGCGAAGCCTTCTTCAAGACGTGGATGGCTTCCAGTCATGTAGCCAAACTCGATGATTTGCAGTAATACGACAGGTATGAAGCGATGGTTGCTATTCTGGCTGCTTCCGCTTTGGATATCGTGCAGCGGACAAGGTGTGACTCCCGGCGGGGAGCACACCTTCCCGTCTGCCAGCGGAGATCCCGAGCCCTCTGAAAACCCTTCCCGGGAGCCCTCGGACGAACCTTCCCTGGACGCCTCGGCCGAGCCTTCCCCGGACCCTTCGACAGACCCGGAGGTGTGGCCTGTCCTGTCCGGTTCCTTCATCCAGCACTGGTATCCCAGACAGTGGTTGGATTCCCGCTGGAACAAGGAAATGGAGCTGTTGGCTGAAGCCGGCATCACGTATCTGATTTATACGCCGATGATGGAAAATGACAGCCCTGCCGAGTATACCTCGCTGGAGCGCTGTCTCAAAAGTGCGGCCGCCCACGGTGTAAAAATCCTGGTCGGCCCCAATTTCCATTCGGGCTGGTGGAGCATACAGGGGAGCGACTGGCTGGATGCCCAGATGACAACCGGCGTATCGGTCGCCCGGGAAATCTACGAACGCTTCCACGCCGATTATCCGGAAACGCTCTGGGGCTGGTACTGGGACTGGGAAGTCGACAACCTCAGCTGGCAGGTACGCCGCTCCGCCTTGGCCCAAGCCTGGAACATCACCCTGGACGGACTGACGGCCATCGACCCGGATATGCCCCTGCTGTTCAGTCCCTTCATGAATACGGCCCTGGGGACGGCCAACGGCTATGGCAGCTTCTGGAAAGACATGTTTTCCCGCCTGCACCTGCGTCCCGGGGACATTTTCTGTCCGCAGGACTGCGTCGGTGCCCGGAACCTGGCACCGGAAGCGGTCGATGCCTGGCTGGCGGCCATGAAAGAGGCGGCCGACGGGGTGGAGGGCCTGCGTTTCTGGGTGAATGTGGAAATCTTCGACATGTATACGGTCGGGGATAACACCTGGTATGCGACGGCTTCCCTGCAGCGGGCGGTCCGTCAGATGGAAGTGGCATCGGCGTATGCCGAGCAGTTGTTCTGCTTTGCCTATTCCCATTATTACAGTCCCCAGATTGTGACGGAGGGCTACCACAAAGCCTATTGTACCTACCGTGAAACCGGCTCGTTGCCGGCACTGGACCGTCCCCGTACCGTCAATGCCGTGACGCGGAGCGAAGGGAGCGGTACTACCCTGGGATGGACCCTGGTGAACAAAGAAGGGATAGAGGGTGTTTCCCTGTACAAAAACGACGCCCTGCTGGTACGTCTGCAGTACCGGGATTCCACTTTCCCCACCAGCTTTACCGATGCGGCCGGAACGGCGGCCGACAAGTACGAAATAGCAACTTATAATTGTTTGGGAGATGAATCTGCAAAAGTTCCTTTCTGAGATGGCCGCAGCCCTGCTGCTGGCTTCCTGTGTGCAGCCCAAGGCCCCGGAGACGGCGGACCGGGCCCTGCCGATTACCGGCTCCTGGGTCAACCTGGCCTGGCAGGACGGGCGCAACGACTTCACCAATCCGCTGGACGTACCCTACAACCAGGCCGACCTGTGGCGTACCAAGGTAGGGGAGTGGCACCGCATGGGGCTGGAATACCTGGTCATCATGCAGGTGGCCAACGACGGCAGGTCTTATTATCCCTCGGATGTAATGGAACCGGCCTATACGGGCGAAGAAAGCCCGGTGTCGGCCATCCTGGATGAAGCGGCACGCCAGGGTATGAAGGTTTTCCTCAGCACCGGATGGGCCCGCAACCAGTTCGAGGACCTGCGGGATGCCTGGGTGCAGGAACGTCAGCAACTCATCATGACCGAACTGACTGAACGCTACGGTAGCCATCCCGCTTTCTACGGCTGGTACCTGCCGGTGGAGGATTGCATCACGCCGGTGTTCCCCAAAACCGCCGTGGAGGCCGTGAACAAGCTGGTGGCCCGTTCCCATGAACTGACCCCGGGCAAAAAGACCCTGATTTCGCCTTACGGCATGGTCCGGGCCGATTATGACAACCCGGAACTGGCCGCCAACATCCGTGCCCTGAAGGTGGACATCATCGCCTATCAGGATGAGGTCGGCTGTGTGCGGGAACCCTTCCCGCTGCGCCGTCTCAAGGAAAACTGGAAGAAACTGAAAGCCATTCATGAAGGCTCCGGTATCGAGATGTGGGCCAACTGTGAGACCTTCACCTGGACCCACGAGACCAACAGCCATTTCTCCGCCCTGATTCCGGCGGCCTATTCCCGTCTGCTGTCCCAGCAGATTGCCGCGACCGACGGCGGGGTATCCCGGATTATTTCCTTTATGTTCGGCGGTATTATCGAAGACCCCGATTCCCCGTATCAGCTGGGCCAGCCGGAAGGTTCCGCCCGGACGTTCCGGGATTATATGGACTGGAAAAACGGGCAACCCTACTGGAAAATCCAGGAGCAGGCCCTCCGCGGTACGCTGCAGGGCCGGATTGCCGCCCTGGCCGCTACGGACGGACGCTTGACCGACGGCGTCGTCGGCGAGCAGGAGCCGGACAGCCTGGCTTGGGTCGCATTCCCGGCCGGCCGGAGTGAAATCCTGCTCCGCTTTGCACAGGAACAGACGGTGGAAAACGTGTTCCTGCGTTGTCTGGACTATGCTCCGCAGGGCATTCTGCCACCTGGCCGCATCTGTGTCCATACCGGAGACGGCCTTCTGCTGGCGGTCCGGCAGTTTACTGCTCCGTCCAACAACCGGCATGATGCCTGGATAGACGGCATTGAAATCAAATGCCGTCCGGTCCGGACGGAATCACTGGTCCTGACCTTCGAGACGGACCAGGACGTCTGGATTGATGAAATTTATGTAAATATCTGATTGTATGCAGTATAAAACGACCTTGCTGGCCGCCGAGCACGGAAAGGTTCTCGCCCTGACCGAGACCGGCTATGAAGGGATTCCCAATCCGCGCTGGTGGACGGACTGCCTGCTCGCGGGCGTGGCCGATTATCCGGTCGCTTATGTCCTGACCTGGCGCAATGCGCACGACCGCCCCGGTCATTTCTATGCCCCGTTCCCGGGGTCGGCAGACGCAGACAATTTCCTGACATTTTATAACAACGAGCATACCGTATTCCTCCCATGACAGATTTTGAAGAGAGACTGGCCGCCCTCCGGAAGGAGCAGGAGGCCTTGTTGACGCGTAAGAATGAACCCTCCGGTACCAATGGCGTATACCGGCGTTATCGTTATCCTGTCCTGACGGCCGCCCACGCCCCCCTGACCTGGCGCTATGACCTGCATCCGGACAGCAATCCCTATCTGATGGAACGCCTCGGCATCCATGCCGTGTTCAACAGCGGCGCGATTCGCTGGCAGGGACGTTATCTGCTGGTCGCCCGGGTGGAGGCCGCCGACCGGAAATCCTTCTTCGCCGTGGCGGAGAGCGCCAGCGGAACGGACGGTTTCCGTTTCTGGGACAGACCGGTCACCATGCCGGAATGGTGCGAACCGGCGACGAATGTCTATGATATGCGGCTGGTGGCCCATGAAGACGGCTGGGTATATGGCATTTTCTGTGTGGAACGCAAGGACCATACGGCGCCCGAAGACCTGTCTGCGGCCGTGGCCTGCGCCGGCGTCGCCCGCACCCGGGATTTCCTGCATTGGGAGCGTCTGCCCGACATCCAGGCGGACTGCCAGCAGCGCAATGTCGTGCTGCATCCGGAATTCGTCGACGGGAAATATGCCCTGTATACCCGTCCGCAGGACGGATTCATTGATACCGGGAAGGGCGGCGGCATCGGCTGGGCCCTGACGGATACGATGGAAGGTGCGGTCATCCGCAACGAGCGCATCATCAATGTCCGGCAGTATCACACCATCAAGGAACTCAAGAACGGAGAGGGTCCGGCGCCGATTAAAACCGACCGGGGCTGGCTTCACCTGGCCCACGGCGTGCGGGGCTGTGCCAGCGGGCTGCGTTATGTCCTGTATCTGTATATGACGGCGCTGGAGGATCCGGCCCGGGTCATCGCCGAACCGGCCGGTTTCTTCATGGCACCGGAAGGGGATGAGTTCCTGGGAGACGTATCCAACGTGCTCTTCTCCAACGGGTGGATTGCCGATTCGGACGGTACGGTCTATCTCTATTATGCCTCAAGCGACTACCGCCTGCACGTGGCCACTTCGACAGTGGACCGTCTGGTGGACTATTGTTTCCACACCGCGCCGGACGGACTGCGGACGGGGGATACCGTAAGAAGAATCAATGAACTGATAGACAGGAATTTACAATGACAAATCTGCGCGAAAAGATTGGATATGGTCTGGGGGATATGTCTTCCTCGATGTTCTGGAAGATTTTCTCCTATTACCTGCCCATTTTCTATTCCAATATCTATGGCCTGCGGCTGGAGGATACCGCCCTGCTTCTGCTGGTGACCCGTATCTGGGATGCCGTCTCCGACCCGGTGATGGGCATCCTTGCCGACCGGACCCATACCCGTTGGGGAAAATACCGTCCGTATCTTTTCTGGTTTGCCCTGCCGTTTTCAATCTGCGGCATCCTGCTGTTTACGACCCCGGCCTGGGGGCCGACGGCCAAACTCGTCTGGGCCTATGTCACCTATATCCTGATGATGACGGTTTATACCGGCATCAATGTGCCCTACGGGGCCATGCTGGGCGTGATGACGGACAACTCCGATGAAAAAACGGTCTTTTCCTCCTTCCGCATGTTCTTTGCCTATGGCGGCAGTTTTATCGCCCTCTTTGCCTGGGAGCCCCTGTGCAACCTGTTCATCGGGGCGGGGGACAGCCCTGCCGGCGGCTGGCAGCATGCGATGATGGTGATTGCGACGGCCTGCCTGGTGATTTTCCTGCTCTGTTTCTGGCTGACCCGGGAACATGTGGAAAGCCCGTCCACCGTATCCGTCGGAACAGACCTGCGCTACCTGCTGGCGAACGTGCCCTGGTGGCTGCTGATCGGGGCGGCCCTGTGCTCCAACCTGTTCAACACGGTGCGGGGCTCCGCCGCGGCGTATTTCTTCAAGGATGTCGTGGGGCCGGATGCCGTCCTGTCGCTGGGTTCCTTCTCCTTCCTCTTCTATGCCGGGCTGTTCCTGAGCGTAGGGGAAGTCAGCAACATGGTCGGGGTCTCGATGACGGTGGCGATTGCCCGTGCCCTGGGCAAAAAGACCACCTACATTGCCACGATGGCCGTGCTGGCAGTCCTGAGCATCGCCTTTTTCTTCGTTCCCTGCACCCCGGGCGGCTTCTGGCTCATGCTGGTGCTCCAGGTTCTCATCTCCATCTGTACGGGTATTATTTCCCCGCTGGTATGGAGCATGTATGCCGATGTGTCCGACTATGCGGAACTGCGTCATGGTACGGCGTCCACCGGCCTGATATTCAGTTCGTCGTCCATGGCCCAGAAGTTCGGTTCCGCCTTTGGCGGCGCAGCGGTCATGTGGCTGCTTTCGAGTTTCGGTTATAATACCGCCGCGGATGCCGTGCAGACGGAGACGGCCCTGACCGGCCTCCGTCTCCTGATGAGCTGGATTCCGGCCCTTGTTGCCGTCGTTGCGGCCGTTGTCGTCTCGTTCTACCCCCTGAATTCAGCAAAAATGCAGGAGATTCAGACCGGATTGGAGGCCCGGCGGTCGTTCTCGCCCGATTTTTGAAAGGAAAAGAAGGGTAAACCTGAACCATATGACACGTTCCGAACTCTTCCGTCAAGAAATTCTTGACACCCTGCAAAATAACATTCTGACTTGGTGGATTTCCCATATGCAGGACCCGCGCGGCGGGTTCTACGGCCGGATGACCGGCGACGGGGAAATCGAGCGCGAGGCCGACCGGGGCGTCGTGCTGAATGCCCGGCTGATTTGGGCTTTCTCGGCGGCCTATCGGCAGTTGGGCGACAAACAGTGCCTGATTGCCGCCATGGATGCCAAAGACTGGTTCCTGAAGTATTTCACCGACCATAAATTTGGCGGCGTTTATTGGTCCGTCAAGGCCGACGGTGACCGGAAGGATGCCAAGAAACAGCTCTATGCCCAGGCTTTCGCTATCTATGCCCTCAGCGAGTATTATGCCGCTACCGGAGACGACCAGGCGCTCAAAGAGGCGGTCAATCTCTACCATGTGGTCGAGCGCTTCTTCGCCGATCCGGGGTATGGCGGTTATGTAGAGGCGCTGGCCCGGGATTTCTCTCCGCTGGAAGACATGTCCCTCAGCGTGCATGACCGCAATGCGGACAAGACCATGAATTCCCATCTGCATCTGCTCGAGGCCTATGCCAATCTGTACAAGGTCTGGCCCGATGTCCAGCTGGGCAGGAAGACGGCCGATTTGCTGACCCTCCTGACCGACCGCATCCTGGACCGGGAATCCGGTCACCTGCAGCTGTATTTTGCCGCCGACTGGAGCGTGATTCCCGCCGGTTGTTCCTACGGGCATGACATCGAGGCTTCCTGGCTGATGCTGGAAGCGGCCGCCAGTTTGCGCGACATCGATATCATGAACCGGATTCGCCCGCTGGCCCGCCGCATCGGAGAAGCCGGTCTGGAAGGTCTGCAACCCGACGGCAGTCTGATTTACGAGAAACATGCTGACGGCAGCCTGGATGATTCCCGCCAATGGTGGGTCCAGGCGGAGACGGTGGTCGGCTGCCTCTGGCTGTGGAAGTACCACGGCATCGAAACCGGCGCCGATACGGCCCTGCGTACATGGGGCTATATCCAGCAGTACCTGCTTCATCCCGAAGGAGAGTGGTGGTGGGCCTGTGATGCCCAGGGAGAACCGGACCGCGACAACGACCGGGCCGGCTTCTGGAAATGCCCGTATCACAATACCCGGATGTGCCTCCAGGTCCTGGAAATTATCTGAGTGCAATTGCATGCAAGACCCCTTTCAGCGAAGAATCCGACCTGATTCTTCGCTTTTTTTCATAATAATTCGTACCTTTACAAGTCTGAAACAAAAATATATCTATGGCAGAATTCAAATATGCTCCGATGTTCCAGCTGGGACCGGATACGACCGAGTACTACAAGATTCCCGGTTCTGAAAAATTGGTAAAAACATCCAAATTCGGCGGCCACTGCGGCTGCGGCGGAAAAACCATCCTGGAGGTGTCTCCGGAAGCCCTCACGCTGGTGGCGCAGCAGTCCTTCCACGACTGTCAGTTCATGTTGCGCCGCGCCCACAATGAGCAGGTGGCGGCCATCCTCAGCGACCCCGAGGCCTCTGACAATGACAAATATGTGGCCCTGCAGTTCCTGCGCAATGCCGAAACATCCGTCAAGGGCGTCCTGCCTTTCTGCCAGGACACCGGTACAGCCATCATCCATGGCGAGAAGGGCCAGCAGGTATGGACCGACTTCGAGGACGAGGAGGCCCTGAGCCGCGGCGTATTCAATACCTATACCCAGGAAAACCTGCGTTACAGCCAGAATGCACCGCTGGATATGTACAATGAAGTCAACACCAAGTGTAACCTCCCGGCCCAGATTGACATCGAGGCGGTCCGCGGCGATGAATATCGTTTTGTCATGGTGGCCAAGGGCGGCGGCAGTGCCAACAAGACTTATTTCTATCCCATGACCAAGGCGACCATCCAGAATGAGGGCACCCTGATTCCCTTCCTGGTGGAGAAGATGCGTTCCCTTGGGACGGCGGCCTGTCCGCCCTACCATATCGCCTTTGTGATTGGCGGAACGTCGGCCGAAAAGAACCTGTTGACCGTCAAGCTCGCGAGCATCAAGTTCTATGACAGCCTGCCGACGACCGGTGATGAGACTGGCCGGGCTTTCCGGGATATCGACCTGGAGGAGAAACTTTTGAAAGAAGCTCAGAAGATTGGGCTGGGCGCCCAGTTCGGCGGTAAATACATGGCCCATGATATTCGCGTGATTCGGTTGCCCCGCCACGGCGCCAGCTGCCCTATCGGCATGGGCGTGAGCTGCAGTGCGGACCGCAACATCAAGTCCAAAATCAACGCCGACGGCGTGTGGATTGAGAAGATGGACAGCAATCCTTCCGAACTGATTCCCGAGGAGTATCGTCGTCCCGGCGAAGGTCCCAAGGGTATTGTGATAGACCTGGACAAGGGGATTGACGCTGTACGTGCCGAGCTGACCCAATATGCAGTCGGGACCCGTGTCAACCTGACCGGTACCATCATAGTGGCCCGTGACATCGCCCATGCCAAGCTCAAGGCCCGTCTGGATGCCGGAGAAGAGATGCCGGCCTACTTCAAGGACCATCCCATCCTGTATGCCGGTCCCGCCAAGACCCCGGAAGGCTATCCCTGCGGCTCGATGGGACCGACCACGGCCAACCGTATGGACCCGTATGTGGATGAGTTCCAGGACCATGGCGCCTCTTTGGTGATGATTGCCAAGGGCAACCGTTCGAAGGTGGTTACCGATGCTTGCCAGAAACATGGCGGCTTCTATCTCGGAACCATCGGCGGCGTGGCGGCCGTCCTCTCCCAGAGCTGCATCCGCAGCATCGAGTGTGTGGAATATCCGGAACTGGGTATGGAGGCCATCTGGAAGATTCGCGTAGAAGACTTCCCGGCATTCATCCTGGTGGATGACAAAGGCAACGATTTCTTCAAGAAATTGGGGTTGTAAACCGTATCGCTGAATAAAAATCAGCTTTTAACGGGTGAATCCCAAAAAATATTGCTACCTTTGCAGACCCGCTTTTTGCGGGCGGTAGGGTTCCGTAGCTCAGTTGGATAGAGCAACAGCCTTCTAAGCTGTGGGTCTTGGGTTCGAATCCCAACGG
>CADBPR010000079.1 GCA_902796555.1 uncultured Bacteroidia bacterium | reverse complement strand
TCCCACGACGTGATCATCACCGAGGAGGACTGCGGCACGCTCCGCGGCCTCATCGCCACCGCCATCAAGAACAAGGATGAGGTGGTCGAGTCCCTGGGCGAACGCATCCTCGGCCGTACTTCCGTCCACGATATCTTCAACCCGCTGACCGGCGAGCTGATTATCAAGGCCGGCGAGGAAATCCGCGAGGATGTGGCCAACCTGATTGACACCCTCCCGATCGAGCAGGTCGAAATCCGTTCCGTGCTCACCTGCGAATCCCGCAAGGGCGTATGTGCCAAGTGCTACGGCCGCAACCTGGCGACCAGCCGCATGGTCGAGAAGGGCGAAGTGGTCGGCGTGATTGCCGCCCAGTCCATCGGTGAGCCGGGTACTCAGCTGACCCTGCGTACGTTCCACGTCGGTGGTACGGCATCCAGCACGGCTGCCGACTCCTCCATCGAGTCCAAGTACAAGGGCCGCCTGCAGTTCGACGAACTGAGGACGATTGAACGGGTGAAGGAAGACGGCAGCGTCGAAGACGTGGTCGTCAGCCGTATGACCGAACTCCGCATCATCGATGAGAACACCGGTATCACCTACTCCCAGTACGACGTGCCCTACGGCGCCGTCCTGCACAAGAAAGACGGCGAGATTGTGTCGAACGGCGACCTCATCTGCGAATGGGATCCGTACAACGCCATCACCATCGTGGAAACCGCCGGTACGATTCGCTTCGACAACATGATTGAAGGCAGCACCTTCCATGAGGAAGTAGCCGACGAATACTCCGTCAACCGCGACAAGGTCATCATCGAGTCCCGCGACAAGACGAAGAACCCGTCCATCCTGATTGTGAACGAAGAAGGCACGGTCCTCAAGCAGTACAACCTGCCGGTAGGTGCCCATGTCACCGCTACGGACGGCCAGCAGGCCAACGTGGGCGACATCATCATCAAGATTCCGCGCGCCATCGGTAAGTCCAGCGATATCACGGGCGGTCTGCCGCGTGTGACCGAGCTGTTCGAAGCCCGCAACCCGTCCAACCCGGCCATCATCTCCGAAATCAACGGTGAGGTGATTCTGGGCAAGGTGAAACGCGGTAACCGCGAAATCACGGTGAAGAACAAGTCCGGTGTCGAGAAGCACTACCTGGTCCCGCTGACCAAGCAGATTCTGGTACAGGAGAACGACTATGTCAAGGCCGGTACCCGTCTGTCCGACGGCGGCACCTCTCCTTCCGACATCCTCAATGTGCTCGGCCCCGTCAAGGCGCAGGAGTATATTGTGAACGAGGTCCAGGCCGTGTACCGCCTGCAGGGCGTGAAGATTAACGACAAGCACTTCGAAATCATCGTCCGCCAGATGATGCGCAAGGTCCAGATTCAGGATCCGGGCGACACCGAATTCCTCCCGGAGGAACTGGTGGACAAGTGGGTATTCATGGATACCAACGACGATATCTATGGGAAGTACTACCTCATGGACAGCGGCGACTCCGAGCGTTACACCATCGGCCAGATTATCTCCGCGCGCGATCTCAAGAATGAGAACGACTCGCTGGAGCGTCAGGGCAAGAAGATGATGGTCGCCCGTGATGCCAAGCCGGCTACGGCCATCCAGGTGCTCCAGGGTATTACCCGTGCAGCCCTCAAGACCGACAGCTTCATCTCCGCCGCTTCCTTCCAGGAGACGACCAAGGTCCTCAGCGAGGCCGCTATCCGCGCCCGCGTCGACACCTTGGAAGGCCTGAAGGAGAACGTCATCAGCGGTCACCTGATTCCGGCCGGTACCGGCCAGAAGGACTTCCAGGACATTGTGGTGAGCAGCAAGGAAGACTTCGAAGCCCAGATGAACGATCTGTAGCGGAGCGCTTCCGCATGATTTCAGGGGCTGGCCCTGCATCGATAAGATGCTCGGCCAGTCTCTTTTATATCTCCGTGGAGCCTATCTCGGGGCCGGCACTGAGAATGGACACGGACCCTCCGTGAATCAAGGTAGGGGACAGGCGCAGCTGCGACCCGCCGTGGGCGTCGTTGCCCAGCGAATCCACCAGCAGCTTCGTCGCGAGAAAGGCCATGTCCGTGACCGGCTGGCTGACCCGGGTAATCACCGGCGTCATATAATCCATGTACAGATTGTCGTCGAAGGCTATCAGCGAGATGTCGTTCGGGATGCGGAGCCCGGCCTCGCGGATGGCCTTGACGGCGCCCAGCAGAATCGTGTTGCTCAACGCAAACAGGGCGGTGGGCCTTTCCTGGGCGGCCAGCAGCAGCTTGGTTTCTAGATATCCGTTCTGGACGGAAAATTCGTTGCCGACAATCTTGATCCACGCCTCCTTGTCCCCGCCGCGCATGGCGTCGCGATAGCCGCTGACCCTTTCCTGGTTCGGCATGGAAGCCGTCGCCCCCTGGATGCAGGCGATGCGCGTGTGGCCGCAGTCGAGCAGATAGCGGGTGGCTTCGAGGCTGCCCTGGTAGTTGTTCGTCGTCACATAGGACAGTTGCGTATCCTTGTAGAAGCGGTCCACCAGGACCAGCGGCGTGTGTTTCCCTACCGCCTCCATCAGCGTCCCGTCCTCGCCACAGGGTACGGCAATCATTCCCTCCACCTGCCGGCTCAGCAGGGTCTTGACGCTGTCCAGGAACACGGACTCGTCTTCCATCGAGTCCAGCACGATGGTGGTGTAGTGCCTTCGGTACAATTCGGAGATAATCACGGCGGCCATATCGGCGAAAAAAGGATTGGATACGGAGGGGAGAATCAGGCCGACCAATCCGCTTCTCGGGTTGCGCAAATTTTGCGCAAATCCGGCGGGCATATAGCCACATCTTTGTACCTCCCGCATCACCCGTTCCTCCGTGGCGGGACTGATGCGGTATTTTTCCGCTTTCCCATTGATAATGCGTGATATAGACGTGATGGATACGCCCAGTCGGGCGGATAGGGTAGCCAATGTTTCCGTTTTCATCTGCCAAAGTATTTTGCGACAACAAATATAATAATTTGCGCAGAAAAACGATTTATAAAGACCGAAAAAATGCAATTATTTGCATCGTCAAGGGGCTGAAAGTGCGTAAATTAGAGGTGATATCTAACATCTAATCCTTTTATGAGCAGCAAAATACTGGTTGTGGGCAGCAGCAATACTGACATGACCGTCAAGACGAAATCCCTTCCGAAACCCGGTGAAACCGTCCTCGGCGGCGCCTTTACCATGGGTGGCGGTGGCAAGGGAGCCAATCAGGCGGTGGCAGCCCGCCGTCTGGGCGGAGACGTTTCCTTCCTCTGCAAAGTCGGAAATGATATTTTTGGTGAGAACAGCCTTCGGAGCTACGCTTCGGAAGGCATAGACATCAGCCTGGTCCGCCGTTCGGAGCAGCCTTCCGGCGTCGCCCTGATTTCGGTGGACGAACATGCCGAAAACTGCATCGTCGTCGCATCCGGTGCCAATGCAGATGTCACGGTGAACGACATCGAGTCCGCCCGTGGCGCGCTGGAGCATTGCGGGATTCTGCTGATGCAGCTGGAAATCCCGGTTCCTTCCGTGTGCCGGGCTGCGGAAATCGCCGCCAAAGCCGGCGCCACCGTGGTCCTTAACCCGGCTCCGGCCTGCGACCTGCCCGAAGAGCTTTTCCGCTATGTGTCGCTGTTCATTCCCAATGAGACGGAGCTTTCGCGCTATACCGGAGTCGAAGTCACCGATGCCGCCTCGGCGGAAAAGGCGGCCGGCGTCCTGCGCGAAAAAGGCGTCGGACGCATCATCGTCACCATGGGCGGAAAAGGCTCCCTCATCTGCACGGAGCAGGGCACGGCACTCGTGCCGGCCTGCAAGGTGAAGGCCGTCGATACCACGGCGGCGGGGGATACCTACTGCGGCGCCCTCTGCGTAGCCCTGTCCGAAGGGAAAACCTTGGAAGACGCGGCCCGTTTCGCGACGAAGGCGGCTTCCCTGACCGTACAGCGAATGGGGGCGCAGGCCTCTGTCCCATACAGAAAAGAAATTGATAATCAATAAAATCCAAGCCTTATGTTCATCGTTAACAGTTATTCGCTTGCAGTTGTATTCTGCCTGATTACCATGCTCTGTTGGGGGTCATGGGGAAATACTCAGAAACTAGCCGCCAAGAGTTGGCGTTATGAACTTTTCTATTGGGACTATGTCATCGGTATGGTGCTGTTCGCCCTGATACTCTGCTTTACGATGGGCAGTATCGGCAGCGAAGGCCGTCCCTTCCTCCAGGACCTCTCTCAGGCCAGCCTGGCCAGCATCGGATGGGTTGCCCTGGGCGGCATCATCTTCAATGCTTCGAACATTCTCCTGTCCGCATCCACATCCCTGGCCGGCATGTCCGTAGCCTTCCCGCTGGGCGTGGGCCTCGCGCTGGTGCTGGGCGTCTTTTTCAACTATTTCGGCGGCGTGTCCAAGGGAGACCCCTTCCTCCTGTTCCTGGGCGTGGCCCTGGTCGTGCTCGCGATTATCTGCAACGGCATCGCCTCGGGCAAGAAAGCCGCTTCTGCTGACGGTGAGGACAGTACCTCCTCCAAGAAAGGCCTGATTCTGGCCGCCTGCGCCGGCGTGCTGATGTCGCTGTTCTTCTTCCTCGTGCAGAAAGGCATGGACGGAGAGAACTTCGCCAATCCCGCCGCAGGAAAGGTGACGCCTTATACCGCCATCTTCATCTTCTCCCTGGGCGTCCTGCTGAGCAATTTCTGCTTCAACACACTGGTGATGCGCAAACCCTTTGTCGGTGAGCCTGTTACCTACAAGCAATATTTCGCCGGCAATGCCAAGACCCACCTCGTCGGCATGCTCGGCGGTGCCATCTGGTGCCTGGGTACGGCTTTCAGCTATATCGCTTCCGGCAAGGCCGGTGCGGCCGTCTCCTATGCCCTGGGCCAGGGTGCGCCGATGATTGCCGCCATCTGGGGCGTCTTCGTCTGGAAAGAGTTCAAGGGATCGGACAAGAAAGTCTATGGCTTGCTGGCGCTGATGTTCGCCCTCTTTGTGGCAGGCTTGGCTTGCATCGTGGTGGCTGGAAATCAATAATAAGCTGATTATGAGAACTTTCCGAACAATATTGACGACACTCCTCCTGGTCGGCAGTCTGTCCGCCTGGGGGCAGGGCCGCATCAGCGGCAAGGTTGTCGATGAAAAGGGAGAAGCCCTGGCCGGGGCCTCCCTCGTAACGGGCAGCGGGGCCTATGCCCTGACTGAGAACAACGGCAACTACAGCCTGAAAGCCGCCAAGGGCGAAGAGGTTACGGTCTCTTTCCTGGGATACGATGACTTCGTGTTCACCGTCGGGGATGCCGCCGTATATCCCGTCCGCATGACCCCGGCCGCCGCGACCGTGCTGAACGAGGCGGTCGCCATCGGTTACGGTACGACCACCAAGAAAGAGGTGACGGGGTCCGTCTCCAGCCTGCGCAGCGAAGACTTCGACAAGGGCGCCTTCCTCAGCCCCGCCGGCATGTTGCAGGGCAAGGTGGCCGGTCTGACCATTACCAACCCCAATGGCGCCGACCCGAATGGCTCCTTCGAGATCCTGTTGCGCGGTACCAACACGCTCAGCGCCGGTCAGGGACCGCTCATCATCATCGACGGCGTGGTAGATGCCGATTTGAGCAGCATCAACTTCCAGGAAGTCGAGAGCATGGATGTGCTCAAGGACGGTTCCGCCGCAGCCATTTACGGTACGCGCGGTACGAACGGTGTCATCATCATCACCACCAAACGGGCCCGCGCCGGCCGGACCAGCGTCGAGTATGACGGCCAGGTCTCCGTGCAGACCGTTCTCTCGCGCGCCGTTCCGCTGACGGCCAAACAGTTCAGCGACGCGGTGAGCGTCCATGTCAGCAGCCCGGAATCCTACCTGTACGGAGCGGAAACCGACTGGTTCAAGGAGGTGACCCGCACCCCGTTCAGCCATCGGCACAGCCTCGCCATTGCCGGCGGCAGCGACAAATTCTCGCACCGGACCGTCGTCAACATCGAAAGGAACCAGGGCCTGCTCAAGAACAACGATGCGAACAAGTATCTGTTCAAGACCAATATCCACCAGGAGACCCTCCAGGGCTGGCTGACGCTGGATTACAACCTGACCTACGGCAAACGCCAGTACAACGGCACCCGCTCCGGCATTTTCCGCCAGGCCTTCTTCCACAACCCGACGGAACCGGTGTACGACCCTAACGACAAGGACAACGGAGGCTATTTCACCATCTCCGCCATGGACTACTACAATCCCGTGGCCATGCTCAACGAGCGGACGGGCGAGACGGACATCGACCTGATGGGCGTCAACGGCCGTGCGACCCTGAACATCAAGCCGGTCAAGGGCCTCAAGTGGGACAACTTCATCAGCTTCAACAGCGAACGCTACGAAAGCCGCGATTACAAGACCCGCTACTATCCCGGGGAAACCGGCAAGAAGGGCACGGCTGAAATCAGCAACGCCGTCGGCAGCAACCTCCAGTATGAGAGCACCTTGCAGTATTCCGGCAACTTCGGCGACCACCATGTGCAGGCCGTCCTTGGCTATACCTGGCAGGAACGCAACGACCGCTCCTCCTATATGGACAACTACAGCTTCGATACGGACCTTTTCAAGACGGACAACATCGGGTCCGGCTACGCGCTCCAGGACGGCATGGCCGGCATGGATTCCGAACGCAGCCGCAGCCGGTACATCGCCTTCTTCGGCAGGGCCATGTACAATTATGCAGACCGCTACCTGCTGTCCGTATCCCTGCGCCGGGACGGCTCTTCCCGTTTCGGCAAGGACCACAAATGGGGCTGGTTCCCGGCCGTCAGCCTGGGATGGCGCATCAGCCAGGAGCCTTTCCTGAAAGATGTGGGCTGGCTGGACGAGCTGAAGCTGCGCGCCGGTTACGGTGTCACCGGCAACCAGGATTTCAGCAACTATCAGTCTCTGCTGCTGATGGCCACCAACGGCAAATATTATTCGGGCGGAAAATGGTACAACACTTATGTGCCGGCCAACAATGCCAACCCGAACCTGGGCTGGGAGAAGAAGGCCGAGTTCAACGTCGGTATCGACGCCTCCGTTTTCAATGGCCGCCTTACCGCCACCATCGACTATTATTATCGCCTGACCACGGACCTGCTCTACCACTATGCCGTGCCGGTGCCTCCGTATGACTACAAGACATTGTTCACCAACGTCGGCTCCATCAGCAACAGCGGTATCGAGGTGACCCTGGGCGGCGTCCCCGTCAAGACGGAGCAGTTCGAATGGAATACGACCTTGATTTTCTCCCGCAACAACAACAAACTGGTGAAATTCACCAACGAAGAATTCAAAGACCAGGACTATCGCATCGGTTGGGTGAACACCCCGCTCGGCGCCTATACCCAGCGCCTGAAGGAAGGCGAGAGCCTGGGCAGCTTCTACGGCCCGCTGTATCAGGGCGTGGACGAGGTCGGCAATGCCGTCGTCTCCACCGAAGACGAGAACGAATGGGTCCGGCTCGGCAGCGCCTTCCCGGATTTCAACCTGGGCTGGAGCAACAGCCTGCGTTACGGCCATTTCAGCCTGAGCGCCACCCTGCGTGCCGCCATCGGCGGCAAGGTGCTGAACCAGATGCGCGGTGTCTATGAGAACATCACCAACCTGGGCCTTCAGAATATCCAGAACACCTGGCTGAACGAGCAGCAGTTCACCGGCAGCGTGGTCTATTCCTCGAAATATCTCGAAAGCGCGACGTACCTCAAGCTGGACAATGTCTCCGTCGCTTACGATATCCCGATGAACAACCCTTACCTGAAAGGGCTGCGGGTCTATGCGACGGCCCAGAACGTGTTCATTCTGACGGGCTACAGCGGTGTCGATCCCGAAGTCTCGCTGGGTGGCCTGGCTCCGGGCATTGCCCCGCTGACCTATTATCCCCGGACGAGGGTGTTCACCCTGGGTGCCTCATTAACCTTCTAATTCTGCGGCGATATGAAAAAAATACTCATTCTCATCGTGATGACGATGCTGGCCATGCCGGCCTGCACCAACCTGGACGAGACGATTTTCTCCCAATTGCCCAAAGAGGAATTCTTTGCCAACGAAGACCAGCTGAAAATCTACAGCGCCCGTCCCTATACCTTGCTGCAGAACTGGGGTGTCGAACAAAGCATGTGGACCATGGTCATGCAGCTGGGCAACGAGATTGCCGTCCCCCGGTCCTATAACGGATCCTGGACGGAACCCCGCTATCGGGAGCTCCATACCCATCGCATGCAGACCAACAACAAGCTGCTCCGCACGTCATGGGAGTTCTGCTACAACACGATAGCCGCTTGCAACGACGTCATCTACGAAGTGCAGCATGCCGGCGAGATGAACGAGGCGAAGGAAGGCATCGTGGCCGAAATGCGGACCCTGCGGGCCTATTGCTACATGATGGCCATCGACTGCTGGGGCAAGGCGGCGTATTCCGTGGACAAGGCCCAGACCGGCCTGCCGGAGGTGAAGGACCGCGCCTTCATGTTCGATTTCATCGTCAAGGAACTCACCGAGAGCCTGCCGCTGCTTCCCGAGAAGCCTTCCGCCGCGACATACGGCCGCGCAACCCAGGGCATGGCCCGCTTCCTGCTGGCCAAGATGTACCTGAATGCCAAAGTCTGGATAGACCGGGAAATGTGGAGCGAGACGGAGGCCGTCTGCAAGGAAATCATGGAAAGCGGAAACTATCAGCTGACCAAGACCTACAAGGAGAATTTCACGGTCCACAACGAGAATTCCTCCGAGTCTATTTTCGCCATTCCGTACAGCACCGGCATCACCACTTCCGACCGGAATGCCTTCTATATCTGGTGTATGACCCTGAACGCCGACATGGAGAAACTCTTCAATGTCAGCGGCACGTGGAACGGCTCCTTCATCGGCCAGCCGGATTTCATGGCCTCGTATGACGCGGCCGACAAGCGCAAATCCGACACCTGGCTCTATGGACAGGTCTATGACAAGAGCGGAGCCCCCTGGCGCATCGCCATCGGCGTAAACCGCAAGGGCGAACCGGTCTATGAGGACTATGTCCTGGAAGATATCGACATTCCGGAAGACAAGTACATCAAGGGCTTGTCCCGTCGTGACGGCGCCCGGATTGTCAAATGGGATTACCAGGATGACGGCAGCCTGACAGGCTACAGCGTCAGCATGGAAAATGACTTCATTACCATGCGCTATGCCGACGTGGTGCTGATGTATGTGGAGGCGTTGATGCGTCAGGGCAAGACGGCGGAAGCCGCCGCCGTGCCGGAATTCCAGCAAATCCGCACCCGTGCCGGTCTGGCTCCCATGACTGCGGCGGAGCTGACGCCGGACAACTTCCTGTGGGAGCGCCAGCATGAGCTCTGCATGGAAGGCTGGGCCCGTCAGGACCTGATTCGTTTCGGAAAATACCTGGATAAATGGTGGGCGAAAGACGCCGGCGAGGAGCGGGAACTGCTCCTTCCGATTCCCGAAGAAATCCGCGGGGCCAACCCCAATCTGACCCAGAACCCCGGATACAGTTCACCGACTGACAGCGAATAACAATGATGAAAAAGCTCATTTTACAGGGAATGCTCCTGCTGCTCGCCGTCTCGTGCGGCAGCCGGTATCAGGAGATTACCCGCACACAGCTCAAAGACAAGATTGCCGGAGCCTGGATTGGCCAGATGGTCGGCAATATATACGGCCTGGAATACGAAAACAAGTTCGTGGAAGAACCGGGCGAAGGACCCTTCGTCTGGAACAAGGCCATGCGCAAGATGACGGCCGTCGATGGCGCCTTCTCTGACGACGACACCGATGTGGAATATCTCTATCTGATGATGATGGAGAAATATGGCACCGACCCGACCTATGCGCAGGTGAAGGAAGGCTGGATGTACCACATCCGCGACCGCGTATGGCTGGCCAACCGGGCCGCCCTGGGCCTGATGCATCACGGGCTGACCCCGCCGTTCACCGGAGACAAACGCTACAATCCGCATTGGTTCCAGATTGACCCTCAGTTGATTAACGAAATCTGGGCCTATACGGCTCCGGGCATGCCTGCCTATGCGGCCGGGATTTCCGACTGGGCGGCCCGCATCACCTCCGACGACTGGGCCACGTCGCCGACGGTCGTCTATGGGGTCATGTATTCGGAGGCTTTCTTCGAGTCCGACATCCCCACCCTCATCGCCCATGCCAAGGAATACCTGCCCGCGCAGGACCGTTTCCGGGCCATTATGGAGGAGTGCATCGCCCTGTACAAGCAATATCCCGAAGACTGGAAGGCGGCGCGCAAGGTCATTGCCGACGAACTGTATTTCCAGGAACCGGACGCCACGAAGTCCATCTGGAATGCCGACCTGAACGGCGCCATGGGCATTCTGTCCCTGCTGTATGGCGGCGGAGATATCGAGAAGACCCTCAATATCGGCTGCGCCCTGGGCTTCGACTGCGACAACCAGACCGCAACCATCTGCGGCCTGCTGGGCGTCATCAACGGCGTCGGTTCCGTGCCGACGGACCGCAGCATGCCCTTCGATCATTGGACCAAGCCCTTCAATGACCGCTATATCAATGTCACCCGCTACGATATGCCCGACGCCTCCATCGAAGATTTAATCGAGCGGACCGTCGTGCTGGCCGAGAAGGTCATCCTGGCCCGTGGCGGCTCCGTCCGGGAGGAGAACGGGGAAGTGATTTACCGTATCAATACGCGGGCAAGCTTCCAGGCCCCGCTCGAATTCTGCGTCGGCCCTGCTCCGCGCATTGTCGCGGGCGAGCCTGTGGAGTATGATTTCGCCTGCGTGACCAATCGCCAATACAAATGGGCGCTGACCGGCGGCACCCTGCCCGAAGGCCTTCGCCTGGAAGGCAGCCGGCTGACCGGCTGTACGGACAAGCCCGGCGACTATCGGATTACCCTCAGCCTGAGCGACGGCAAGGCCACGCTCACGAAGGATTTCGACCTGGTCGTGCGCGGCCGCAACCTGGCCCCGCAGGCGGCGGAAATCCTGGCGCTCTCCCGGACGACGGACAATGCGACGCTGGACTCCTGCTGGACCACCATTGGGAAGTCCTACCGCGCACCCGGCGTTGAGGTCATCAATGACGGCGTGCTGGAGGGCCCCGGCGCATCCTTCTATTCGCTTTCCGAAAAGAGCAACGTCCCCAAACAGGACTGGTTCGGCTACCGCTGGGACAGTCCGGTGACCGTAGATATGGCTGCATTCCACTATGGTACGCTGGAGGAATTCGGCGGCTGGTACAGCGACATGCATCTGGAATACATGGATGCGGCCGGCGACTGGCAGCCCATAGAGGCCTCCATCTCGCCGGCCCTGCCCGAGAGCGACGCCGTGTTTATCCAGCCGCACAACGGCGAGTTCCTCTTCCGTTTCGCGCCCGTGACCACCACCGCCCTGCGGATTATCGGTCATGACAAGGTGGAGCAGCACTGGAACAAATACACCAAGGACGTATCCTCCTTTATCTCCATAACTGAACTGCAATTCTATGAAGCACAATAGCTTGATTGCCCTTTTGCTGCTTGCCGCAGCCTGCGCTCCCGCGCCGCAGTCCAAGGTCGTCACCCTGGACCGCGAGGTCCTGATGGACAAGATTATGGGCGGCTGGGCCGGGCAGACCATCGGTGTGGTTTATGGGGCTCCGACCGAGTTCAAATACTGCGGTACGCTGATTCCCGACCAGCAGCCCGTCTCCTGGGGAGAAGGCTACGTCAAGCACTGGTGGGACCGCAAGCCCGGCTTGTTCGACGATATCTACAACGACCTCACCTTTGCGGAAGCCTTCGAGCAGATGGGGCTCGATGTCAGCACCGATTCCCTGGCCATTCGTTTCGCCTACGCGCCCTATCACCTGGCCCATGCCAACCAGGCCGGCCGCTACAATATCCGCCAGGGCATCATGCCGCCGGCCTCCGGCAGTTGGCTGAACAATCCCCATGCGGATGACCTGGACTTCCAGATTGAGGCCGACTTTATCGGGCTTATGGCCCCGGGTATGGTCCCTCAGGCCCTGGAGATTGCCCAGCGTGTGGGGCATATCATGAACAGCGGAGACGGATTCTACGGCGGCGCCTTCGTGGCGGGCCTGTACAGTGCCGCCTTCGTGGAGAGCGACCCGGCCCGGATTCTGGACATGGCCCTGGAAGGGATTCCCAAAGAGAGTACCTTTTGGCAGTGCGTCAACGACGTCCGCCTGCTCCACAAGCGCTATCCGGCGGACTGGAAGCAGAGCTGGTTTGAGCTCCTAAAAAAATGGGGCAACGACACGGGCTGCCCGAAAGGCGTCTATCTGAGTTTTGACATCGACGCCAAACTGAATTCGGCCTATGTCGCCATGGGCCTGCTGTACGGCGGCGGAGATTTCGGGAAATCCCTGGAAATCGCCACCCGTTGCGGCCAGGATTCCGACTGCAACCCCGCCACGGTGGGCGGCGTGCTGGGCGTCGTCCTGGGCCTGGAAGGGATACCGGACTTCTGGAAAAATCCGGTCATGGATATCTGGGAGGCCGATTTCGAGGGAACCGACGTCTCGCTGGCCAAGGGCTCGGAATATTCCTTCCGCCATGCCCTGGAACTGATTGAAAAGAACGGCGGGGTGGTCCGCGAAAACAGCGTGGATATCCCGGTTTCCCGCCCCCAGGTGCTTCCCCTGGAACAGAATTTCATCGACACCTGGCCCCTGTACCGCGACCAGAAGGACGATTGGATGGAAAAGGAATACAGCTTCGACTTCAGCGGCAACGGCTTTGTCATCTGGGGCAACCTGGTCTGCCTGCGCGGCATTACCCCAGACTATGCGGCCCGGGTGTCCAAAAAGCATGTCGGCTCGGAAGTGTTCGCACTGGCCGAGGAGGATGATGACTATGTGGCCGAAGTGGAAGTCTGGATAGACGGCGAGCTCGACCAGGTCGCGCTCCTGCCCATGCGCGGCACGTCCCGCAAGCTGGAACCGGCCTGGAAATACGGCCTGCCGGAAGGCCGGCATACCGTAAAGATGGTCTGGCGGAACCCCGACCCGTCCACCTACCTGCTGCGCATCAATGCCATCCAATATTATAGCGCTACCTGCAATACGGACCCTTATTACCACAACTGATATGCGAAGAATCTTCCTATACGCCGCCTTCCTGGTGCTGCTTGCGGGCTGTTCGCAGCGCGCGGCCATCCCTTACGGGGAGACCGTCACGCTGGACGCGGCGACGCTTGCGGACAAAATCAAGGGCGGCTGGTACGGCCAGACCATCGGCTGCACCTACGGCGGTCCGACCGAGTTCAAATACAAGGGCGGGCTGATTGCCGACGATATTCCCATTCCCTGGTATGACGATTATATCTACGATACCTTTATCGGGGACCCGGGGCTGTATGACGATGTCTATATGGACCTGACCTTCCTGGAAATCATGGTCCGTCATGGCATTGACGCCCCTGCGGAGCTGTTCGCCGACGCCTTCGCCCATGCCGATTACAAACTTTGGCATGCCAACCAGGCCGCCAGGTACAATATCCTGAATGGCCGGGGCGCGCCCGAGTCCGGGCATTGGAAATACAACCCGCACGCCGACGACATAGATTTCCAGATTGAGGCGGACTTCATCGGCATGCTCTATCCCGGCCGGGTCGAAGACGCCGTCCGGGCCTGCGACCGCATCGGGCATATCATGAATTACGGCGACGGCTGGTACGGCGGGGTCTTTATCAGTGCGCTTTACAGCCTGGCCTATGTCTGCACGGATATCCCCCTGCTGGTCGATGAGGCCCTGCGGACCATTCCCGAAGGGACCAAGTTTCACAACACCATCTCGGATGTCATCGCCTTCCACCGGAAATATCCGAAGGATTGGAAACGCTGCTGGTTCGAAGTGATGGAGCACCATGCCAACGATGTGGGCTGCCCGGAAGGGGTCTGGAACGGCTTTGACATCGATGCCACCATCAATGCCGCCTATGTCGTCATCGGCCTGCTGTATGGCGGCGGCGACTTCGCCCTCACCATGGACATCGCCACCCGCTGCGGAGAGGACTCCGACTGCAATCCGGCTTCCGCTGCCGGTATCCTGGGCGTGATGTACGGCTACAACGCCATCCCCGAGGTCTGGAAGAAAGGGGCACAGCGCATCAAGGATATCCCTTTCCCTTACACCTCGCTCAGCCTGGAGCAGGTGTGTCAGTCCAATTATGACCTTATATTCAAGGCTTTGCCGGAAAGCAACATTTCCGAAGGAAAATGCATCTTTTCTGTACAGGAGCCTCGCTCCGTTCGCTATGAACAGAGCTTCGAGGGCATCCGTCCTGTGGAGAAACGCGTGTTGAAACTGGCATTCACAGACAGCGCAGAAATCGCATTCAACGGCAACAGCATCGTCGTCGAGGGCAGTGTCCGCAAGACCGGACATGCCGATGACTCGTACGTCGCGCAGGTGACCGCCTTGCTGGACGGCAAGGAAGTGGAGCGCTTCCGGATGCCGGTCGATTATATCACCCGCAAATACGAAATCTTTTTTGCCTATTGTTTCGAAAGCGGCGCCCACACCCTGACGCTCAAGGTTGAAAATCCTCATCCGGATTATGAATTGTACGCTTCCGAAATCGTGGTTTACGACAAACAATGAACCGAATCAAATTCATATCACTGACTTCGCTCTGTGCATGGGCCCTGCTGGTTTCCTGTGGCTGCGGTAAGGCGGCGCAGCGGACGGACCCCTCCGCCGAGCCTTCCCTGGAACCCTCGGAAGATCCTTCACCCGAGCCTTCGGAAGAGCCCTCTGCGGAACCCGTTTTCACGCGGTATCAGCGCGACCAGATTCTGCACAGCCAGGTGCTGGATACGGATATCCGCTATTCCGTCCTGCTGCCCCGGGACTATGAAGAGAGCCCGGACCGCCGCTATCCGGTGGTCTATATGTTGCACGGTCTGGGCGATGATCAGAATTCCTGGAACGGGGACTGGCTGCACGCAGCCGAGCGCATCAAGCTGCTGGAAGGGCAGGGCCTGGAAGACATGATTTATGTCTATCCGATGGGCTATCAGTGCTATTATGTCAATAAATTCGACGGCTCCTTCCCCTACATGGACATGTTTGTCCAGGAGTTGGTGCCCCATATCGATGCGACCTGGAGGACCGTGGCGGACAAGCAGCATCGCTGCATCACCGGTTATTCGATGGGCGGTTTTGGCGCCTGGGTGCTGGCCGGCAAGAACCCCGACCTGTTTTGTGCCAGCGCGCCGCTGTCGATGTCTTTCCGCACAGACGCCCAATACATGACGGAATCCTCCAAGGGCTGGAACAGCCAGTGGGGCGGCATTTTCGGCGGGAAAGGGGAGACCGGTCCGGCCCGGCTGACCGACTATTACAAGGCGCATTGCCCCTATTATGTCTTCGCGGAGGAGAACAGGCCGGGGCTGGAGAGCGTGAAATGGTTCTTTACCTGCGGGGATGACGAAGAGCAGCTCCTGATTGCCAACGATTCCCTGCATGTCCTGCTGCGCGACCGAGGGTTTGCCCACGAGTACAGGGTCAACAACGGAGGCCATACTTCGACCTACTGGATGAATTCCCTGGACGAGGTTCTGCCGATGTTTTCCTTCTATATGAACGGCGGCACCTCATGGCCGGGGAAATCCCTGACCGTGCCCGAGGTCCCGGATGTGGAAAGGGACCCCGCCGGCGCCTGGAAGTCGGAACGCTACGCGGCCGACGGCACCGGCACCGTGCTGTATGTGTTCCATGAAGCCTATCCGGGTATCTCGGATGTCGTTGCCGTCCTGAGCCTCAGAGCCGAGTACGCCGCCTGCGCCATCGTGCCCTGGGATATTTCCCTCCATCAGGCCAACCGCTTTGCCGAGGCCGCCTATCCGGCGACTTCCAGGCAGGCGCTGGCCATAGGAACGGCCGGCGACGAGGTCTTTGCGTGCAAAGAGGCCTTCGCCAAGCTGTATTTCTTCGATGCCTCGACCCCGGAAGCCCCTCAGACGGCCTCCGGCGAGGACTATGTGATTCTCAATACGGATGACGGCACATTCTACCGCTGCTCCGGAGCCCTGTATGCCTCCTGCAAACGCTCCGGCGCCGATTTTCAGTATCGGGTAGCCAAGGGCACAGGGGACAAGGCGGCGGATTTACTCAGATGTTTGGACAATTATAAATCATTATTCACTTTTTAATCAACACATTATGAAAAAAGTATTTTCTATTTTTGCAGTTGCAGCCATCATGATGGTGAGCTGCAAGCCGACCAACCAAGAGGTTGTCGATCCCAACAAGGACAAGTCTGCCGATCCTTCCGCGACCCCTACTGTATCTGAAGACCCGGCTCCGGTGGAGACTACGGTCGAGAAGATTGTCAAGACAGCGTATATCGAGGCTGTCTGCGAGTGGCCCGAGGAGAATGACTGGAAGGCGACCCGCGTCGGTGAGACCAAGTGGGAATTCGAGTATGACGATTATGGCCGTGTCCTTGCCCTGAAGAACAGCGATAAGGCCGCGAGCTATATCTTCGATTACACCGAAGATTTCAAATCCTGCGACGTGCTGGTCGAGGAGAACGAAGACATCGTGAAGTATCAGCTGACACTCAACGATAAGCTCCTCTGCACCAAGATGGTGGACAACACCGCCGACCCGGCCGAGACCTGGACCTATGAGTATGATGCCGATGGCTATCAGATCAAGGCCAGCAAGAACGGTGAAGTGAAGACCGAATATGTCATCCAGAACGGCAACATCTTCACCTGGAGCCGTGACGGAAGCCGTCTGAAAGAGCACAAATACAACAGCACGGACAATGTCGCTGACCTGCACACCTCCTATTCCGAGGATGCCGGCCTTTCCCGTCTGTTCTATGAGACCGGTCTGTTCGGCCGCAGCTCCGTCAAGGTCTGCACCGAGGCCAAGTGGCAGGACCGCGATTCCAAGGCTACCTACGAATATGAGTTCGACAAGGCCACGAACGGTATCACCCACGAGACCAAGTACTATGCTGGCGACTATGACTTCGACGTCAACTTCGAGGTTGCCAAGAAGACCTTCAAAGCCGTGAAATAATTTTACGCATTTGATGAATGGCGGGGCCTGCGGGCCCCGCTTTTTCTTTTAAAAAAATCAAAATTACACTTTTGCTTTTTGAAAAAAAATCACATATTTGCACTAAATACTTGTAGCGATGAAACGATTGATGCTTATCTTTCTGACGGCGCTGGCCGTTTCTATGTGCTGCAAAGGGCAGCGTAATGTATTCCTGATTACGGATGGCGCCGCAATCGACGGCCTGCATGCCCCTTGGGACGGACTGGACGACGACACCCGTTTCCGCTGTTTTACGGACCAGGATTGTTTCTACTTCTTCTTCGAGGTAAATGAACCCACCCTGACGTTGACCCTGCCGTTCACCGGAGAAAGGGACGTCGATCCGGAAGACCGGGTGGAAGTCTTTTTCAGCCCCAGGGAGGAAATGGACATATACTACTGCGCCGAAATCGATCCGGCAGGAAACATCATGGACTATAAGGCCAAGTATTACCGGGAATTTGACTATGACTGGGACTTTGACACGATGGAGGTCCTAACTAAAATAGAAGGCGACCGCTACATCGTTGCCGGCCGGGTCTCCAGGAAGGAACTCGGCGACCTGGGCATAGACCTGGAAAAAGGCTTCCGAATGGGCGTTTTCAGAGCCGATTTCAGGCCGGACGGGAGCGTCAACTGGTATTCCGCCGTCCCCACCGCCGACAAATCCCCCGACTTCCACAAGCCGGATCTCCTTTTCAGCGCTGCCCTCAGGTAAGCCATGGTATTGGACAAGGACACATTCGAGAAGCTCTATTATTCCTGCTCTCCCCGTCTCGTCGCTTATGCGGGGCGGGTATTGCAGGATGTGGATATGGCGGCCGACCTTGTCCAAGACATCTTTGTCCGCTTTTGGGAAAAGTACAAGGGCCAGGATGCGCCGCTGTGGTCGGGCATCCTCTTTACGATGACCCGCAACCGTTGCCTCGACCAGCTGAAACACCTGAGCGTCAAGCACCGTATCCTGGGCCAGAAGTTCCCCGGCGAGGATTTGGAAAAACTCGCCCTGGAAGATTTCTCCGGCGATTTCTCTACCAGCGACGCCCTGCTCATCCAGGACGAATTGGACAAAACCTTGAACCAGGCAATCGCCTCCCTGCCGCCCAAATGCCGGGAGGTTTTCTCCCTCAGCCGCAGGGAAGGTCTGAGCAACAAGGAGATTGCACAGCGTCTGGGCATCTCGCTCAAGAGCGTTGAAAAGCACATCACCAAGGCACTGAAAATTCTTCACCAGGCCATCGACTGATTTTTTTCTGTACGCAGAGGTAGGGTAGAAACGATTAAAATCGTTTTAATATAGAGACTCACCTATCTGCGTACATGAACAAAAACATTAAAAGCCTCTGTTTCAAGTATTTCTCCGGTAAGGCATCAGACGCTGACGCCGCCTTGATTCGTGCTTTCCTCCAGGAATCCGCGGAAAATGCGGCGGCCTTCAGAAGCTGGGAACAGGAGTGGAAACAGAATAGCATTCCCACCCTTGCGCAGGTCCGCGCGTTCAAGGCCCTGCGCTCTCGCATCCGCACGCGCGCACTTCGTCGCGCCTTCGCATGGGCGGCCGCGGCCGCAGCCATCCTGCTGCTGATATGCATTCCCTTCAGCCGCAAGGACATAGCACCGGCCCCGGAGCCGGAATCCAACATCTTCACCGTCGAAACCCGCTTCTGCGAGCAGACGAAAGTCATTCTCCCGGACAGCACGGTTGTCTGGCTCAACGCCGCCTCCCGGCTGAGCTACAGCGACGATTACATGAAAGGCAACCGCACGGTCAGCCTCCTGGGCGAAGGCTTTTTCGATGTCCGCCACAATCCAGAACGGCCTTTCATCGTGAAAATGGAAGGTAGCGAGATCACCGTTTTCGGCACCCGTTTCAACGCCAGCGCCTATCCTTCCGAAGGACGGATAGAAGCGGCGCTGCTCGAAGGCAGCATCGCCTTTTCGAATGCTTCCGCCTCGGTCAGGATGCAGCCCGGCGAAATCCTCTCCTACAACACCGTGGAGGATAAACTGGAAAAATACGCCGGCGACGTCAGCAGCCGCACGAGCTGGCTCGGAGGTACCCTCGTGTATTCCTCCATCGCCCTGCCCGACCTGCTCGGCCGGATATCCGCCCTCTCGGGGAACAAAATCACCTACATCGGCGGCGGCAAGGGCGTCAAGCCCTTCGCCATCATCCTCAATATCAAGGAATCCATTCCCAATATCCTCGACGCCATCTCGTATATATGCCCTGTGAAATGGCACCGGGACGAAAACGGCGGATATATCGTTGAAACCATATAATTAACCGTTCAATATGTTCAAAACTCTATTCAAGAAAGTTCTTGTCACGGTCTTGCTCGCGGCGGCAGCCATCCCTGCCGTCATGGCCCAGACCGTAACCAAGACGTTTGTGAACGAGCCCCTTGAGAAGGTCCTCAAGGAAATAGGCGGTCAGACCGGCTGCTCGTTCATCTACGAGCCGGGCGACCTTCGGGACGCCCCGGCTGTAAGCGCTTCTTTTGACAGCGAACCTCTGGAATCGGTACTTGGCAAAGTGCTACGTCCTCCTTTCAAGTTCGAAGTCAAAGGTACTATCGTGGTGATTACCAAAGAGAACCTTCCGAAAGACGACAAAGGCGGTCCCGGCAAGGAGAAGACCAAGAAAAACGTCGTCTCGGGTACCGTGTTCGACATGCGGGGTGAACCCGTCATCGGGGCGGCCGTCTGGATTAAGGGCACCCGCTCCGCCACGACCACAGACCTCGACGGTAAGTTCTCCTTCACCCCTTCGGTGGAAGAAGGCACCCTGTGTGTTTCCGCGCTGAGCTATCAGCCCTGGGAACTCCAGATCACGCCGGGCTCCCAGACCCTGAACATCGTCCTGCGTGACGAGGCCAATGTCCTGGAAGAGGTTGTCGTCGTGGGTATGAACAACCGGCAGACCAGAAGGTCCATCACCGGCGCCATTTCCACCATCCAGACCAGGGAACTGGTCCAGAGCCCGGTGGCCAACATCTCCAACGCCCTGGCCGGCAAGCTTCCCGGCCTGTTCACCGTCCAATACTCCGGTGAACCGGGCGCGGATGCCTCTTCGCTGTACGTCAGAGGCCTCGGTACCTATGGCTCCAGTGCCCCGCTCGTGGTTATCGACGGTCTGCCCCGCAACAAGGCCGATTTCGATATGCTCGATGCCAATGAAATCGAGTCCATCACCATCCTGAAGGATGCCTCCTCATCCTCCCTGTACGGCATCCAGGGCGCCAACGGCGTCGTGGTCGTCACGACCAGGAGAGGCGGCGGCGACGAGCGGCCGAAGATTTCCTTCACGGTCCAGCAGGCCCTTCAGCAGCCGATCCGGCTGCCCCAGACCATGAGCTCCTATGAGCAGGCCCTCTACAACCGCGCCCAGGACGCCAACGACGGGCAGCCCCTCCGCTACACCGAGGAAGTCCTCCAGATTATCAAGGACGGTTCCGACCCCTACCTCTATCCGAACACCGACTGGTTCGACGTCGTGCTGAAAAACCACTCCTGGCAGCAGCAATACAATGTGAACATCTCCGGTACCGCCGGCAAGAATCACAAGATCAACTACTTCGTGTCAGGTAGTTATATCCGCCAGGGAACGCTGCTCAACCACGAGGACGAATTCGAGGCCAACTACGGCGTCAAGTCCAAGTACGACCGTTATAACTTCCGTTCCAACATCGACTTCCAGGCCACCAAGATGCTCAACATCCGCATCGACCTGGCCGGTCGTCTGGAGACACGGGTAGGACCGAGCTACAGCTTCCCTTACATTTTCGGCCAGATCACCAGCCGTCTCCCGGGCACCCAGGCCATCTTCAACCCCAACGGCACCCTCGCCGCAGGATCCGCCCTGGAAATCCCGTTCAAGCCAGGCAACCCGTACGGCCTCATCACCCGCAGCGGTTACTATAACAACGGTTCCAACGTGATGAACGGTACGATTTCCGCCCGCCACCAGCTGGACTTCATCACCAAGGGTCTGAGCATCCAGGCCTATTTCAGCTTCGAGAACACCTCCAACCTCAACCGCCAGTGGAGCCAGGATTTCGAGTCCTACTGGTACAGGGGCAAGAATATTGACGGGGAAGACGTCTATCAGGACTACACCACCAACGGCCGTCTGACCGCCAGCACCGGCGGATATGCCGAGCGGTACACCTATATCGACGTCCGGCTGAACTATGACAGGGATTTCGGCAAGCACCAGCTGAATGCCCAGATCCTGGCGAACCGGACCGTCAAGGACCTCCAGAGCTCGGAATACAGCTATGCATATCAGGGTCTTTCCGGCCGTGTCACCTACAACTGGGCCCGCCGGTACTTCCTCGAAGGCAACATCGGTTACAACGGTTCCGAAAACTTCCCTCCCGGAAGACGCTACGGTGTGTTCCCGGCGTTCTCCGCAGGCTGGGTGGTCAGCGAAGAACCTTGGCTGCATGCCCCTTCCTGGCTGAAGATATTGAAGATCAGGGGCTCCTACGGCGTGGTCGGTAACGACAAGATTGGCGGTTCCCGCTTCCTGTTCATCACCGAATTCGGCCCCGGCGGCGGTCTGGGCTCCATCTTCCCCAGCGGTTACTACTTCGGTACCACCAACGGCGGTACGATGGCTGCCGGCGGACACAACCAGACCCGTTTCGGAAATGCCTATGTGACATGGGAAAAGGCCAGGAAGATGAATATCGGCTTCGACCTCTCCCTCTTCAAGGACAATTCCTTCAACTTCACGGTGGACTACTTCCGCGAGATGCGTGACAATATCCTCACCGAGGCCGGCAGCGTGCCCGACTATGTGGGTATCGCGGTCGTCGCCCCCCGTAACTCCGGTAAGGTGTTCAACCACGGTGTAGAGGCGGAGATCCGCTTCAACAAGCGGCTCACTTCCGACCTGTCGATGTTCGCCAACCTCCAGGGCACCTGGGCCAAGAACACCGTTCTGGAGAATGACCAGCCTACGCCGAAGTTCGATTATCAGGACCTTCGCGGATATGAAATCGGCACCGCCCTCGGTTACCATTCCCTCGGCCTGTTCCAGAGCCAGGACGAGATTGACAACAGTCCTTCCCAGGTCTTCGGTCCCGTCATCCCCGGCGACATCAAATACGAAGACGTCAACAAGGATGGAAAAATCGATCCGGACGACCGGGTGCCGCTGACGATATCCTCCGTCCCGAGATTTACCGGCGGCCTTTCGATGGGCGTCAACTTCAAAGGATTCGACTTCTCCATCATGTTCAGCGGAGCACTGGGCGGAAGGGCCCGATTCTTCGTCTATCCTTCCAGCATCATCAACCTCCAGCGATGGACGCCCGCCACGCCCGACGCGCTCCTGCCCGTGGCCCATACGACGGCCAACAACACGGAGGCCAGCGACTACAACATCATGCGCACGGACTACCTGAAACTCAGGAATATAGAGATAGGGTACACCCTTCCCCGCACCTTCCTCCAGAAGATCAGGATAGCCAGCGCCCGTGTCTATATCAACGCGCAGAACGTGGCCGTATGGGACACCCTGTGGCTCAAAGACCGCGACCCTGAAGCAGCCGGCAGCGGCACCCTGCCCTACCCGCTGCAGCGTATCATCAACATGGGAATTCGTTTCGACCTGTAAATGTTTACGACTATGAAGAGTTTTCTGAAATATACGGCAGCGCTTCTGGGCGCATTTGCAGTGACTGTTTCCTGCACAGATTTCCTCGACCGTGCACCGGGAGACAACCTCACCGAAGAGGAAATGTTTTCCAAGATAGAGACGGCCGAGCGGTATCTGGACAATGCTTATATCTATCTGCCCGACTATCAATACAATACCGAAGACCTCACTGGCCGTTACAAGCTCGGTGATGCCACCGACGAGAGCGGTTTCCAGCAGGGCTCCGGCTATCCTGCCAGTCCTTTCGACATCAACCTCGGCAACTGGAACCCCAACCGGATGCCGATGGAACGCAACTGGAAGGACTACTATGAGTGCATCCGCAGATGCAACATGTTCATCAAGGACTACGACCTCATCCCCGAGGATATGAGCGCCGGCGGCGGTTCCGACCGTAAGAAACGCCTCCTGGGCGAAGCTTACGGGCTGCGGGGCTATTTCTACTGGCTGCTCTTCAAGCAGTGGGGCGGCGTGCCGATCATCAACGAAGTGCTCGATCCCGGCCAGGTAGAATCCATCAAGGGCATCAAGCGGGCAACGGCTGAAGAGACCCTCAAGCAGGTACTCGACGACATGGACAAGGCGGAGGAAATCCTGCCGCTCAAGCACGATGCCGCCAACTTCGGCCGCTTCACCAAAGTCGTGGCCAAGATTGTCAAGTCCCAGGTGAAACTCTATTGGGCCAGTCCTTATTGGAACCCGGACAACGACCCGGACCGCTGGGAGGCAGCCGCGGACGAATGCCGCGAAGCGCTCCAGATGGCAGAGAAGGAAGCCGGACACACCCTCGCCCTCAAATACAGCGACCTTTTCAACAAGGAAGGCATTGAAAACGAGGTCATCTGGACCAAGAACTCGGAACACTACGAGTGCTACTGGTGGGATTTCTACTCCATGCCGCTGGGATATGGCGCCTTCAACGTGGACGGCCCTATCCAGGAGATGGTGGACGACTTCGAAATGAAGGCCACCGGCGAAATTCCCGTGCTCGGATACAACGAGGACAACACCCAGATTATCAACCCGAAGGCCACGGACTACAATCCGCTCAAGCCCTGGGAAGGCAGGGAAGACAGGTTCTACTCCTGCATCCTGTACAATGGAGCTACCCTGCAGGGCCGCGCGATTGACATCTCCGAGACCGGTACGGACAATATCAACATCGGCTCCATCATCAGGACCAACTACTTCAACAACAAGTACTTGGACCAGAATCACAACCTGGTGACCAATGTCCAATGGACCTATCGCCGCTTCGCCATCATGCGTACGGCCGAGCTCTACCTGAACTACGCCGAAGCGCTGAACGAAGTGGAAGGCGCCACCCCGCGTGTCCGGGAGCTGGTCAACGTAATCCGCCGCCGCGCCAATGTCATCGAACTCCCGACCGGTTTGAGCAAGGAAGAGATGCGGGAAAGGATCCGTCATGAGCGGCGCATCGAGTTGTGCTTCGAGAACCACCGCTTCTGGGATGTCCGTCGCTGGAAGATTGCCGAGAAAGTGGACAACAAGAAGGTCCACATGGTCCGGGTGGCAGCGGACGGAACCATCACCTACCCTGTCTTCCAGACCCGGGTGTTCGACCCCAGCAAGCACTATCTCTTCCCTATCCCCCAGCGGGAGATCGACAAGAACAGGCTGCTTACCCAAAATCCCGGATGGGAATAATCAAATATCAACCACAATATTAACATTATGAAAAGATCAATTTTAATTGCGAGCGTTATGCTCCTCGCTGCAGGTATCTTCGCATCCTGCTCGAAAACCCCCGTTACCCCCGACACCAGCAAGGACCCCGTAGGTCCCCAGGGGGAGACTCCTACCGTCTCCATTTCTGCGGACGCTTCCTTCTCAGACGCCCTCAAGGCCAATGTAACGCTCACCCTCTCCGCTGCTGCCAGCACGGACGTGAAGGTGAAACTCGCCAAGGCTGACATCCAGTCCGGCAAGAAGGAAGTCCCTGCCGACTTCTCCAAGAATGTCACCATCAAGGCCGGCGAAACTTCCGCTACCGTAGAAGTGACCGCCGACGCGCTCGGTCTGGAAAGCGGTGACTTCCAGGCGGCCATCAAGATTGATTCCGCCGAAGGCGCCAAAGTGGCCGACAACGCCACGGTGTACATCAACCTGTCCTTCGCCTTCAAGCCGGAAGTCAACCTCTATGCTGACGGTCAGTTCAAGAGCGACAAGACCGCGGTGCTCAAGCTCGTCCTGGCCAAGGCCACCACGGCTGATGTAACGATTAAGCTCGAAACCGATGCCGCGTCCACGGCGACTGTCAGCTACGAGGCTACTGTCACGATTCCTGCCGGCGAAACCGAAAAGGATGTTGTCGTGACGGTGACGATTCCTGACGGCCTTGAAGCCGGTGTCTATCCGGCTATCATCAAGATTGCCGAAGCCAATAACGCCACGGTGGGTTCCGCGTCCAGCGCTACCATCAACCTCTCGTATCCTTTCCAGGTCCCGATTACCATTGACGGTGCTTTCGACGACTGGAATGATCCCAGCATCGTGACCTGGACGCTACCGGAAAAGGCTATCTTCACGCAGCTCAAGTGCATGAAACTTGCTGCCGACCCGAAGTGTGTCTATATGTATCTTGAGACTTACGAAGTCAATAACGTTGAAGGTGACCTGACGCCTTTCGACATCTACATCAATGCAGACGGTAACAATGCCACGGGATGTATCATCGCCAGTATTGACAATAATAATGGAGATCCGTATGTCAATATCCAGCAATGGGTGAACCCGGGTATCGAGTATTATCTGGAAGGACTTCTGAACAAGAACGTGACGCTTGAAGATGAGTCGGTGGTCCCGGGATTTGCCGATCTCACGGAATTGCAGTGGTATCTGAGGTACAATGGCGCCGACGGTGCTTCGTTCTGGTCGGGCTTTGAAAACCTCAATGATGCTTTCAAAGCTCATCCTGAAAAAATATTTGCGCAGGGTGTCATTGAAGGCACTGTGGGCAAGGTTGAAATTGTCTTCAGCAGAGAGGCGTTTAACATCAAGGGTACCAAGGCTGCCTTTGGTGTGAAACTCATGGACGGCTTCAATGGCTGGACAGCGCTCGGTCTGGCTCCTCAGGCAGAACAGCCCAATGCTCCTACTTACACAGCCGCGGAAGAGCTTCTGTACATTTATCTCCCTCCGTATGCAAATTAAACGATTCGCGACCTGTTGTCTGCTCCTGGGAGCGCTGCTTTGCGGCTGCGCTCCCAAGGAGGAGACTCCGTTCTTCCAGATGAGAGGTGTAGTGCTGGCCTGGGACGACGTGATTCATCCTGAAACCATTGACTGGATGAAGATTATGAAGGAGACAGGCATGAACACCATCAGCATCTGCGGTCACCGCTACGATGACGAAGAATATGCGCAGATGAAGCAGAAATGGATTGACGCGGGCTTTGACTTTGAATATGAGGAGCACGCCATGTCCTTCCTGCTCCCCCGCGAGCTGTTCGCTACCCATCCGGAATACTTCCGTATGGATGAGAACGGCGAACGGAAGGCCGACGGCAACGGATGTCCTTCCTGCCAGGAAGGCCTTGCTGTGATGATGAGCAACGTGGAAGGCTTCGCCAAGACGCACATGCCTTCCAACCATCGCTATTACACCTGGCTTTTCGACGGCGGCGACATCTGCCATTGCCCCGCGTGCAAGGACCTTTCCGCTTCCGACCAGGGTCTGATTTTCGAGAACCATATCATCAAAGCCCTTCGCGCTTTCGACCCCGAGGCGAAACTCGCGCACCTGGCCTATCACACCACGACGCCGGCCCCGACGAAAGTCAAGCCCGAGGAAGGCATCTTCCTGGAGTTCGCCCCCTTCTACCGCAGCTGGTCCGAACCGCTTTCCAAGCGGGATGCGATACGCCCCGGACTGCCCTTCGGATGGACGCACGGCGACTATCTGGATATGCTGAAGGCCAATTTGGAATGGTTCGGCACCGAGGATTCCCAGGTGCTGGAATACTGGATGGACGTTTCTCTGGTGAGCGACTGGAAAAAGCCCCAGAAGGAGCTTACTTTCCACAAGGACGTTTTCGAGGACGACCTCAAGACGTATGCCTCTCTGGGCATCAGGAACATTACCGGCTACGGCGTGTGGATAGACGACTACTACACCAAGACCTTCGGCTTCCCCGAGTGGGTCTATGACTACGGCCGCGGCCTGAGAGATTTCAAAAACGAATAATGAGCAAAAGATTCATATCGGTGACCCTCCTGGTGCTGCTGCTTGGCGGCACCGGGGCGGTTTCCTGTGAGAAAAGAAATGAGACATCCGCACTGGATGCCTGGGAAAAGATGTTCGACGAACCTTCCGCCGAACCCGCATCTGAAGACCCGTCGGACGACAGCTCTTCAGACCCGTCTGCAGATGACAATTCCAAAGATCCTGACGAAGACCGCTGGTTCAAGACCCGCGGCATCGTATGCGGCTGGAGCGACATCTATGCCCCCGGTAATGAATATGCCATTGATTATCTCAAAATAGCTAAGGATCACCACCTCAACACTTTCAGCGTGTACAATGCCGACAGGAACTCCAAAGCCTGGAAAGACTATATGACAGAGGCCTCGCTGATCGGTGTGCGATTCGAGTTTCAGGAGCATATGATGTCTTTCCTGCTGCCCCGCAGCCTGTATGACACGCATCCGGAGTACTTCCGGATGGACAAGAGCGGCAAGCGGGTCAAGGACGCCAACGGCTGTCCTTCCTCCGAGGGGGCGCTGAAGGAAGTTTACAATAACGCCAAACGCCTGGGCGCCAGCTATATGCCTACGAACCACCGGTTCTATTTCTGGCTGGACGACGGCGGAGACGTATGCTATTGCGACAAATGTAAGGGCCTTTCGGCTTCCGACCAGGCCCTGATGTTCGAAAACAAGGTTATCGAGGCGCTCAAGGAGCTGGACCCCGACGCCATGCTGGCGCATCTGGCCTACAACAATACCACGAACGCCCCGAAAAACGTGAAGCCGGCGGAGGGTATCTTCCTGGAGTTCGCTCCGTTCCACCGGACTTGGGCGAACGCCCTGTCCGAAACGTGGGCGGAAGGCAACAGCGGCTGGACGCACGCCAAATATCTCAGGGCCTTGCAGGAAAACCTGAAAGTATTCCCTGTGGAAACCGCCCAGGTGCTGGAATACTGGATGGACGACTCCCTGTTCAGCGGATGGAACCCCTCCAACCTGAAGGCGGTTCCCTGGAACCAGAAAATATTCCTGGATGACCTGAAGACCTACGCCAAATACGGCATCCGGCATATTACCTGCTACTGCGCCTATGTCGGTCCGGACTACAACAAGAAGTTCGGATTCCCGCAGTTCCTGATTGACTATGCCGACGGGTTGTACGACTTTGTCAAGGAGTAATGGTCCGGCTGGACAGAAATACGTTTGAATCACTCTATTATCGTTACGGGCAGCGGCTTTCAGCCTATGCCCGTAAATTTCTGGGTGACGGCCGCAGCGCCGAAGACGCCATCCATGACGTGTTCGTCCGCTTCTGGGAAAAATACCAGGGCAAGACGTCCGAATCGTGGGTGCCGGTGCTCTTTTCCATGGTCCGCAACCGCTGCATCGATTCACTGCGTCACCTCGCCCTGAAACGCTCGCTGACCGTCCCCGGCGTCTCCATGGGCAGGAATGAGGAAATCCTGTTCAACCAGACCCTGTCCTGCGGCGCCGCCGACGACTCCCTGCTGCTCGACGAAATGGACCGCCGGATCAAAGCCGTGGCGGATTCGCTCACGCCGCGGTGCCGGCAGATTTTCGACATGAGCCGCGTCGAGGGGCTGAAGAACAGCGAAATCGCCGCGCGGCTGGGCATCTCCGAAAAAGCCGTGGAAAAAAACATCACCACCGCGCTGCGCGTTTTCCGGGAAAAACTATTGGAAAAAGGGTAGGGAAAATACCGGTTCATCCGTTATACTGTCAGTTCAAAGCGTATGATGATGGACCATATCAAGAAAATATGCCTGGAATTCTTCGCCGGAGATACCGACGAGCGCCGGGCGGCAGAAATACAGGAATTCCTGTCCGAGAGCCCTTCCCACCGGGCCCTCTATGAAACCTGGGAGAACGAATGGTATGCCCGTGAAGTACCGTCGTTCTCCCAAGTCAATTCTTTTGCCCGGATCAAAGCGGATATCCGTTCCCGCAAAGTCGCCCGTGCCTGGCGATGGGCGGCGGTGGCCGCATGCGCGGCGATTGTGGTCATCTCCACGGTCCTGCTCGTCCCCGGACGCAAACCTTCCCCAAAGGTGGAGGAAATGCTGTGCATCGTGGAGACCGGCTGCCGGGAAAAGACCAAGGTCGTCCTCCCGGACAGCACCCAGGTATGGCTCAACGCCTTCTCCAGAATATCCTACAACAAGGATTTCCTCTCCGGCGACAGGATTGTCAGCCTGGAAGGGGAAGCCTATTTCGACGTCAAGAAGCTCCCCGGCCGGAAATTCACCGTCAACCTGGACGGGAGCCACGTCAACGTCCTGGGCACCAAATTCAATGTCTCCGCCTACCGGGGCGAGAATCTTTGCGAAGTGGCCCTGCTGGAGGGCAGCGTGGAATTCACCACGCCGGGTACCCGGGTGGAAATGATTCCCGGGGAAATCCTCCGGATGGATACGGCCCAGGGAGAAATGGAGAAAATCAAAGGGAACGCTTCCAAAGACATCAGCTGGATGGACAACAAGCTGGACTACGACAGGATCACCCTGGACAGGCTCCTCCGCCGGCTGTCTTCCCTGTATGGCGTCCAGATAGATTATACCCCCGGCAAGCATCCGGGCGCCACCTTCGGCGTCATCCTCAACCTGGAGGAAAGCCTGAGCGGCATCCTGGACGGCCTGACCCTGATCCGTCCGGTGAAGTGGACGGTAAGCCCGGATGGAACCTATTGTGTCACAGAATATTAACTAAACATAACCAAGTATGACCCGACTAAGAACCTTACGTGTCTTCCTGAGTGCAGTCTTGCTCCTTGCGGGCCTGAGCCTGGGTGCCCAGACGGTAACCCAGACGTTCAGGAACGCTTCGCTCGTCGATGTGCTCAAGGAAATCGAGAGTCAGACCGGATATTCTTTCCTGTTCGATTCCGGCGACCTCCGCAGCGCTCCCGCCGTAAGCGCCACGTTCAACGACACCCCGCTCCAACAGGTGTTGTCCACGGTAATCAAACCGCCTTTCAGCTATGAGATGAAGGGCAAGATTGTGGCCGTTACCCGCAAAGCACCCCAGAAAACGTCCCCGCAGCCGGCGCCCAAGCCCCAAAAGACAGAGGTCAGCGGCACGGTGACGGATAAAGGCGGCGAGCCCGTCATCGGCGCGGTCGTGTGGATTCGGGGGACGCAGATTTCCTCCATTACCGACGTGGGCGGTGCGTATTCCCTGTCCTTCACAGAAGACTACAGCACGGTGTCCGTCTCCGCGATGGGATACCAGCCCTATTCCTTCGAGGTGCAGAAAGGCAGGCAGCACATCGATATCGTCCTCGAAGACGACGTCAATGTGCTGGACGAAGTGGTCGTCGTGGGTATGAACAACCGCCAGACCAAGCGGGCCATCACCGGCGCCATCTCCACCATCCAGACGAAGGAACTGGTACAGAGCCCTGTAGCGAATATCTCCAACGCCCTCGCCGGCAAGCTGCCCGGCCTGATGACGGTGCAGTATTCGGGCGAGCCGGGCGCCGACGCCGCGACCTTGTACATCCGGGGCCTGGGCACCTATGGCAGCAGCGCCCCGCTGGTCGTTATCGACGGTCTGCCCCGAAACAAGGCCGACCTGGACATGATAGACCCCAATGAGGTCGAGTCCATTACAATCCTGAAAGATGCCGCGTCATCCTCCCTGTACGGTATCCAGGGGGCCAACGGCGTCGTGGTCGTGTCCACCCGCCGCGGTGGCGGAGACGAGCAGCCCCGCATCTCCGTGAACATCCAGCAGGCGCTTCAGCAGCCAATCCGGCTTCCGCAGATCATGTCTTCCTACGACCAGGCCCTCTATAACCGGGCGCTGGACTTCAACAACGGCCAGCCGCTGACCTACAGCGACGAAGTAATCGAGGCCCTGCGCACCGGCTCCGACCCGTATATGTATCCGAGCACGAACTGGTTCGACGTGGTGCTGAAGAAGCATTCCTGGCAGCAGCAATACAATGTAAACGTGTCCGGCTCTACCGGTAAACGGTTCAAGGTCAATTACTTCATATCGGGAAGTTACGTCCGCCAGGGCACGCTGCTCAATCATGAAGACGTCTTTGAATCCAACTATGGGGTGAAGGCCAAATACGACCGCGTCAACTTCCGCTCCAACCTGGACGTCCAGATTACCAAGCGGATGAACGTCCGGATCGACCTGGCGGCCCGCCTGGAAACCCGGGTAGGCCCCAGCCAGAGCTTCTCCTATATCTTCGGGCAGATCACCAACCGCCTTCCGGCCTCGCAGGCCGTCTTCAACCCGGACGGCTCCCTGGCGGCCGGCTCCGGTCTGGTGAACCCGTCCCACCCGGGCAACCCCTACGGCGTCCTGACGCACAGCGGTTACTATAACAACGGCTCCAATGTCCTCTACGGTACGGTCTCGGCCAAATACGACCTCGACTTCATCACCAAGGGCCTGTATATCCAGGGCTTCTACAGCTTTGAGAATACGGCGAACCTCAACCGCTACTGGTCCCAGGAATTCGAGCAGAAATGGTACCGCGGCCTCGACGAGAAAGGGGAGCCCGTCTATCAGGACTATACCACCGAGGGCCGTCTGGCGGCCAGCACGGGAACCTATGTCGAGCGGTATTCCTACTTTGATGTCCGGCTCAACTACGACAGGACTTTCGGCGAGCATCAGGTCTATGCCCAGGCGCTCGGCAACCGCACCCTGAAGAACATCCAGAACTCGGAGTACATGTATGCCTATCAAGGCATCAGCGCCCGGGCCACCTACAATTACGCCAAACGCTATTTCGCCGAGTTCAATCTCGGTTACAACGGTTCCGAGAACTTCCCTCCCGGAAGGCGCTACGGTCTCTTCCCCTCCTTCTCGGCGGGATGGGTCATCAGCGACGAACCCTGGCTGCATATGCCCGACTGGGTGAAAATCCTGAAGCTGCGCGGTTCCTACGGAACGGTCGGCAACGACCAGATTGGCGGTGCCCGGTTCCTGTATATCTCCGACTACGGCCCCGGCGGAGGCATGGGATACATGTACAGTGCCGGCTATTATTTCGGCAAGACGACAAGCGGCACCAATTCCGCGGGCGGATACAATGAAACCCGCGTCGGCAATGAATTCGTGACCTGGGAAGTGGCGCACAAGATGAATATCGGTTTCGACCTGTCCCTGTTCAAGGGCAACATGCTCAACTTCACCGTGGACTATTTCCGGGAGATGCGCAACAACATCCTCACCGAAGCGGCCAGCGTGCCCCTGTATGTGGGTATCGAAAACATCGCCCCGCGTAACTCCGGAAAGGTGTTCAACCATGGCTTCGAGTTCGAGCTCCGCTTCCAGAAGCAGCTCGGCCGGGATTTCTCCATGTTCGCCAACCTCCAGGGCACCTGGGCCAAGAACAAGGTCCTGGAGAATGACCAGCCCACCCCGAAGTTCGATTATCAGGACCTTCGCGGCTATGAGATTGGCTATGAACTGGGATACCACGCCCTGGGCCTCTTCCAGAGCCAGGAAGAAATCGACAACAGCCCTACCCAGAACCTGGGTACCGCCCTCATCCCCGGCGATATCAAATACTGGGACGCCAACGGCGACGGCAACATCGATTCCAACGACCGCATCCCCATCAAGTGCTTCTCCGTGCCTGTCTTCACCGGCGGTCTTTCCCTGGGATTCAACTGGAAGAATTTCGACTTCAGCATGATGCTCAGCGGAGCGCTTGGCAGCACCGCCCGTCTGTGGGTGTATGAGTCCAGCATCATCAATCTCAAACGATGGACGCCTTCCAACACGGGCGCCATCCTGCCCGTGGCCCACAATTCGTCGAACAACAACATGCTCAACGACTTCAACCTGATGAAGACGGATTATCTGAAGCTCCGCAACGTGGAACTCGGTTACCGGGTGCCCGCCAAGTGGCTGCGCAAGATTCACATCGATGCCCTGCGTATCTACGTCAATGCCCAGAACGTCGCGATTTGGGATACCATGTGGCTGAAGGACAGAGACCCCGAGGCCGCGGGAACGGGAACCCTCCCGTATCCGCTCCAGCGGGTAATCAACATGGGTGTACGCGTTGACCTTTAAACAGATGACGACCATGAAAAGAATATACACAGCAATTGCTATCATAACCCTTGCGGCGGGGCTGGTCTCCTGCAAGGACTATCTGGACAGGGCCCCCGGCGACAACCTCACCAAGGAGGAGCTCTTCTCGAACATCGAGACCGCAGAGAAGTACCTCAACAACGCCTACATCTACCTGCCCGACTACCAGTACCCGACGGAAGACCTTTCTGGACGATACAAGCTGGGCGACTGCACCGATGAAGGCGGGTTCCAGCAGGGGTATGACTACCAGGCCTGTCCCTTTGACATCAACATCGGCAGCTGGAGCCCCAACCGGATGCCCATGGAGCGCAATTGGCGCGACTATTACGGATGCATCCGCCGCTGCAACAAATTCATCGAGAACTTCGACCTGGTCCCCGAAGAGATTTCCAACGGTGCCCCCACGCACAGAAGGGAACGGATGCTAGGCGAGGCGTATGCCTTGAGAGGCTACTATTACTGGCTGCTCTTCAAGCAGTGGGGCGGCGTTCCCATCATCAAGTCGGTGCTCGACCCGGGCAATGTGGAGTCCACCCAGGGCATCCGCAGGGCTACGGCCGAAGAAACGCTGAATCAGGTACTTGACGACATGGAAGAAGCCAAGCGGCATCTTCCGGAAAAGCTCACCGACGGCGAGTTCGGCCGCTTTACCCGGCTCGTCTGTACCATCGTCCAGTCCCAGGTCAAACTCTACTGGGCCAGTCCTTTCTGGAACCCGGAGAATGACATGGACCGCTGGGAAGACGCTGCCGATTATTGCCGGATTGCCTACAAGCAGGCCCTCGAAGAAGGCCATACCCTGGCCCTGGCGTATGGCGACCTGTTCAACAAGGTCACTTCCGCCCAGGAGCCCGAGGTGATCTGGGTGAAGAACTCCGAGCACATGGAATGCCACTGGTGGGATGTCTATGCCCTGCCGCTGGGATACGGCGCCTTCAATGTGGACGGCCCGCTGCAGGAATTCGTGGACAGCTTCGAGATGCAGGCCTCCGGCGAAATTCCCGTCCTGGGTTATACGGCCGACAACAAACAGATTATCAACCCCTTGGCGACGGACTACAATCCCCTCAAGCCCTGGGACGGCCGCGAAGAGCGGTTCTACTGCGTCATCCTCACCCACGGGATGGAGTTGCAGGGAAGGGCGATAGACATTTCCGAAAACGGCAAGGACAACCTCAATTACGGCCCCGTCACGCGCACCAACTATTTCAACAAGAAATATGTGGAGCTCAACCATAACCTCTACACCGATGCGGGCGAGACCTACCGGCGCTTTGCCATCATGCGGACGGCTGAACTGTATCTCAATTATGCTGAGGCGCTCAACGAAACGGAGGGTCCCACGGAGCGTGTCTATGAGCTGGTCAACACCATCCGCCGCAGGGCGAAGGTCAAGGAACTGCCCGCCGGGCTGGACCAGGACCAGATGCGCGAGCGGATACGCCATGAGCGCAAGATCGAGCTTTGCTTCGAGAACCACCGTTTCTGGGATGTCAGGCGCTGGAAAATCGCCGAAAAGGTGGATGTGGGCAAGGTCCATAAGGTCCATATCGACGCCGACGGCAATATTTCCTATCCTGTGTTCCAGAACCGCGTGTTCGACCCCGCGAAGAGTTATCTCTTCCCGATTCCCCAGGGTGAGATAGACAAGAATCGCCTGCTGGAACAGAATCCGGGCTGGAATCAATAACAATAAAACAGATAACCGTTATGAAAAAGAATCTGATTCTGTCGGGTATCGCCGTCCTGGCGCTTCTCGCCTCCTGTGGAAAGACCGGCGAACCGTCCGAGAAACCAGGTCAAGAAGGGCAGAAAGAACAGCCCTCGGGCAACGTTCCTACGGTGACCCTCACGGCCGACGCTTCCTTCGATGCAGCCTTCATGGCGAAGGCGACCCTTACCCTGTCGGAAGCTTCCGCTTCTGATATCAGTGTCAAGCTCGGCAATGCGACCGTCCAGGACGGAAAATCCAGGGTCCCTGCCGACTACTTGAAATCTGTGACCATCCCCGCCGGGGAAAAGAGCCTGCAGATCGATTTGGAGGCCGACGTCATGGGTCTCAAGGAAGGCGATTATCAGTTCGCCTTGAAGATCAATTCAGCCGAGGGCGCTACGGTGGGAGAACCTGCCGTTGCGTATATCAACCTCAGCTATGTCTTCCTCCCGGAAGTCAATCTCTACAGCGACTCCCAGTTCGCCTCCACCTGCAAGGCCACCCTTACGGCGGCCATCGCCAAGGCCCACGACAAGGATATCATCGTGCGGCTCGAACTGGACCCCGCTTCCCAGGCCCAGGTCTCCTTCGCCAAGGAAGTGACCATCCCGGCCGGAGAGACCAGCGCTGATACGGAGGTCACCGTCACCGTCCCTGCCGGTCTTGCAGCCGGCACCTATCCCGTAATCATCGGCATCGCTTCCGTAGAGAACGGCCGTGCGGGCGTCAGCCCCAAGGCCACCATCAACCTCAATTATCCGTTCAGCGCCCTGGTGACGATAGACGGAGAATTCGACGACTGGCAGGACGCCCTGGAGTGGGCTACCCCCAGCGGCGCCGATTATCAGGGAATCCGGACGCTTAAACTTGCAGGTACGCCTAAAAAGTTGTATATTTACTTCGAAATCGTTGAGCCCTCACCGGAGGATTTTGACATGTTCCCGATGCCTATCGATATTTTCCTGGACAGCGACGGTAACTACGACACCGGCGGCAAGCTCGGGTCGATTGATGACGACCACCAGGTGCCTCCGTATGTGGATTCCGGCCTGAGCTGGTACATCGAGGTGGCCAATGTCCACCTGGGCAAAGACGATTACATCGACTTCACTTCCGGCGCCTACAAGTATAGCGGGAAGGACAAGGACGGCATTTTCAGCAAACTGGAAAACCAAACCGGCCAGTACACGTCCAATGAGATTTTCGGTACGGGCACGCTGGGTGAAGACGGCATCGGCCGGATCGAGGTCCAGCTCGACAGGACCTACTTCGAAATCGTCGGAGAACAGGCCCGCGTCGGGATTAAACTCATGAACGGAAACAACCACTGGTCCTGCTATGGCCTTACCCCGGTAGGCTCGGGAAGCAACAAGGTGGATATGGCACTTATCAATCTCCCTGCATATGAAGCGAATTAACCTGTTTGCCGCCATCGCGGCCATCGCCCTTTTGGCGGGCGGATGCAAATCCAAAACATCCGAGGAACCTTTCTTCCAGCTGCGCGGAATCTGCGTCGCCTGGACAGACGTGACCGCAGATCCTTCCATCATCGACTGGCTCGGCATGATGAAGGAGACCGGGATGAACACCATCAGCATCTTCGGAAAGGATTATCAAAGCCCTGAATATTATGAGCTTAAGCAGAAGATTATCGACATGGGCATCGACTTCGAGTACGAAGAGCACGGCATGACCTGGATGCTGCCCCGCGAGCTGTTCGCCGAGCATCCGGAATACTTCCGCATGGATGAAAACGGCAACCGTACCCCCGACTACAACGGCTGTCCCTCCTCCCAGGGCGCCCTGCAGGTCGTCTATGAGAACGTCAAGAAGATGGAGGCGCAGTACCGTCCCAGCAACCACAAGTACTACTTCTGGCTGAATGACGGCGGAGGCAAGTGCCACTGCCCGGACTGCGAGCACCTGAACCTGGCCGACCAGGGTCTGCTCTTCGAGAATGCCATGATCCGGGGCCTGCGCGAAATCGATCCCGAGGCGATGCTGGCCCATCTGGCCTATGACAAGACGACGCCCGCTCCGACCTGCGTCAAGCCCGCAGAAGGCATCTTCCTGGAATATGCGCCCATCGACCGCTGCCACGAAGCGCCGCTGACCGACAGCACCGCGCGCTGGGCCGACCGTCCCCGGTGGTGCAACGGCGAGTACCTCCAGATGCTGAAGGACAACCTGGCCTGGTTCGGCGCGGAAAACGCCCAGGTGCTGGAATACTGGCTGGACGACTCCCTGTTCAGCATGTGGACCAGGCCGCAGCAGCCCGTTCGCTGGAGCAAGGAGGTTTTCGATGCCGACCTGGAACTCTACGCCTCGCTGGGCATACGCAATATCACCAGCTACGGCGCGTGGATAGACGACTACTATGTAAAGACATATGGCGACATCTCCTTCGTCAAGTACTACGGAGAATCGCTGAGAGACTATAGACCCAAGAAATAATGAAGCAATTCTTTTTGGCAGTTCTGGCTGCGGCCGTCCTCCTTTCCTGTTCCGGGAAGGAGGATTATGCCGACGCCAGGAGCGGATGGGAAGACATGTTCAAACCGGCGGTGCCGGACGAGAGCGAGGATCCCGACGACAGTTATGATCCCGCCAGCGGCGAGAAATGGTTCAAGATGATCGGCATCATCTGCTGCTGGACGGATGTGGCCCGGCGCAGCAAGCTGGATTATATTGAAATCGCCGAACGCACCGGCATCAATACCTTCAGCATCTACAATTTCCCCATGGACTCGGACACATGGACGGCCTACAGCGGCGAATGTGCCAGGAAGGGCATCGACATCGAGTTCGAGGAGCATATGCTGGGCTGGCTGCTGCCGCGTGACCTCTTCGGGGAGCATCCCGAGTACTACCGGATGGACAAGAACGGCAACCGCAACAACGATGTGAACGGCTGCCCGTCCAGCCCGGAAGCCCTGGACATTATCCGCGAAAGGGCCAAGATTATCGCAGAAAGATACCGTTCCACCAACAACAAATACTACTGCTGGATGGACGATACCGGCGATATCTGCCATTGCCCCCTGTGCAAGGACCTCAGCCCTGCCGACCAGGCGCTGACCTTCGAAAACGTAATCATTGAGGGCCTGCGGGAAGTCAATCCGGATGCCATGCTGGCCCATCTGGCCTATTACAACACCGTTGAGGCCCCGACCAAGGTAAAGCCGGCCGAAGGGATTTTCCTGGAGTTCGCCCCGATTGACCGGGACCACTACCACCCCATGTCGGACACCTTCGCTTCCGGCAAGGACGGACGCACCCACGGGCAGTATCTCAAGGCCCTGGGGGACAACCTCAAGGTGTTCCCGAAAGAAACGGCCCAGGTGCTGGAGTACTGGCTGGACTGCTCGCTCTTCAGCAGCTGGGACGAAAGCAACCTGAAGGAAGTGGCCTGGAACCAGAAACTGTTCGAGGACGATGTGGATACCTATGCCTCCTACGGCATCCGCAACATCACCACATACACGTCCTACATCAGCGCCAAATACGTGGAGAAGTTCGGCTATCCCGACTGCATCGACAAATATGCCACGTATTTGCGCGATTACGTAAAAAAGTAGTATCTTTGGGAAAAGACGTTCAAGTACACTATGAAAAAGAGTTTGGTATTGCTGTTTCTGCTGTCATGCACCATGGCAGCTGCCCAGACGGTGTCGGTGAAAGACACGGTCATCAGGACCTATAATTTCTCCGACCCCGATCCCGTCGCACGGACCGACAGGGTCTATCCGTACACCCGTTTCAACCATTTCGATTTCCAGGGAGTGGACCGCACGTGGAAGATGGTCGTCCTGGAGAACGACTATCTCCGGGTGAAGATTTTCCCCGAAATCGGCGGCAAGATCTGGTCCATCTATGACAAGAAGCAGGGCAAGGAGATGTTTTATGACAACGACGTGGTGAAATTCCGGGAGATTTCCCTGCGCGGTCCCTGGACCAGCGGCGGCATTGAATTCAACTACGGCGTCATCGGCCATGCCCCTTCCTGCGCCCACCCTGTGGACTGGAAGACGGTCAACAACCTGGACGGGAGCGTCAGCTGCTACATCGGCGTCACGGAACTGCTCTCGGGCAGCCGCTGGGCGGTGGAAATCAACCTCCCGAAAGATGCCGTCTGGGTGAGGACGCGCTCGTTCTGGCACAACTATTCCGGTGAGTATCAGCCTTATTACACATGGGCGAATTCCGGTGTCACCGCCACGGATGACATGCAGATCATCTACCCGGCGGAGTACACCATCGGGCACAACGGCAAGACCACGCCCTTCCCCTTCGACGAAGGCCGCGACCTGCGCCTGTACAGCGACCAGCGTTTCGGCATGGACAAATCCTTCCATCCCGGAGGTTCGCACAAGGGGTACTTCGGCGTCTATTGGCCTTCTGACGATTTCGGCATGCTCCATTTCGCCCTTCGCGACGAGAAGCTGGGCCGAAAGTATTTCTCCTGGGCCCAGTCCGAGCAGGGAAGCATCTGGGTAGACCTGCTGACGGACGGAAGGCCGCAATATGTCGAGCTCCAGAGCGGAAGGCTTTTCAACCAGAATGACCTTTCCAGCGTCGAAACGCCCTACAAGCAGTTCCTCTTCACGCCCTTCGGCACGGACGAGTGGAACGAGTACTGGCTTCCGTTTGCCGGCATCGGCGGCGTGGCTGACATGACGCTGCGGGCCGTGGTCAATGTGACCGAGTCCGCCGGCAAGACGACGGTGGCCATCTATCCCCTGCAGAAGCTCATGGGGCAGCTGGTCATCGAGAACGCCGCCGGAAAAGTCCTCGCTTCGGAGGCCTGCACGCTGCATCCTTCCGAGACATTCTCCAAGACCTACAGCTTCTCCTCCGCCCCGGCCGTCATCACAGTGGATGGCAAGAAGATTTATTCTGCAGACACCCAGGCCACCGACCGTCCGCATACCATCAATCCCGGCTTCAGCCTGGAGAGCGCACGCGGACAGGCGGCATGGGCCTCCTATCTTTTCGGCATGCGGGAATACCCCCGTGCAGAGGAAAAGGCGGACAGGGCCCTGTCCCTCGACCCCACCCTCGTGGAGGCGCTGTTCATCAAGGGCATGCTGCTCTCCCGCCGGCTGGACTACGAAGGCGCATATACATGCTACAACAAGATTCTCGCGATAGATGAATACAATCCTGCGGCCAATTACAACAGCGGTATCGTAGCCCTGCGTCTGGGAAAGGTCTATGACGCGCTGGACCGTTTCGAACTGGCCGCCCTGACCACGGAGCTCCGCAGCGCGGCGTACACCCGTCTTGCCGAAGTCTATTTCAAGGAAGGGGAAAAGGAACTGGCCGCCGACTACGCCCGCAAGAGCCTGGTGGGCAATGCCAACAACATCTCCGCCCTGCAAATACTCTATCAGGTTGTCCAGGATCCCAAGATTCTGGACAGGATTGCCGTCCTGGATCCGCTGTGCCATTTCCCCGATATCGAAAAAATGCTAGCCGGGAAACTCTCTTCCGGTGCGCTCGACGCTTCGATTGCAGAGGAGCTGAAGTTGCAGAATTATTACGAATATGCCGTCTTTTACCATAACCTGGGCCTGGACGAAAAGGCCCTGGGCGTGCTGGAGGCCGCCAAGGAGAGCGATATCCTGCTTGAGCTCTGGAAGGCCTGGTTCAAGGACGACGTCTCCCTGATCGGTCCTGCGGAAAACGCAAGACTCGATTTCGTGTTCCCTTCCCGCGAACTTTCCGCCGAGGTGCTGTCCTGGGCTGTTGAAAACGGCGGGGGCTGGAAGAGCAAATACCTGCTGGCCATGCTGAAGGATGCGCTCGGAGACAAGGCCGGCGCCCGCGTTCTGCTGGACGACGAGAACACCGGCTATGCCCCGTATTATGCCTACCGTGCTACCCTCAGCGGCAGCCGGTCCGACCTCGAAAAAGCCTTTTCCCTCGACCAAAGCCAGTGGCGGTACCGCAACAACCTGGCGAAGAAATATTACGATGAGGGTAACTATCAGAAGGCCATCGAGCTGACAGAAAAGTTCTATAACAAGAACAAGGAGAATTTCCATGTGGGCGACACCTACGCCAAGAGCCTCATTGCGGCCGGTCAGTATGACAAGGCGGAAAAGGTGCTCGACGGCATCCGGATCCTTCCTTTCGAGGGCCAGAGCGGCAGCCGTGTGCTATATCGCAACGTGAAGCTGCACCAGGCGGCAGCACTCGCCGACAAGGGCAAGACAAAGGCCGCCCTGGAAAAGGTCGCCCAGGCCCGGGTATGGCCCACATCCCTCGGGGTGGGCAAGCCCTATGACAACCTCGTGGACGAACGGACGGAGGACTGGCTCGACGCCGTCCTGTATGCCCGCCTGGGCGATAAGGCAAAGGCTTCCGAATATCTGGACAAACTCGCAGAAAAGGACCCTGCGAATGACTGGAAGGCACTCTATGACAAGGCTTTGACCAAGTCAGGCAAGAAGTATCCCGCCCTGGTTCCCCTGGTCAAGACCGGTGACGTCCCGGTGGACAAGAAGTTGTTCTAGGTCAGAAAAATGACGGAGTTATTTGGTATTCCGGAGATTTTTCTCTACCTTTGCACCGCAAAAATCCGCAGGGGTGCGGAATTGCCTATTTATTAACCAAAAACTTTTGCAAGATGGCTGAATATTTGATGCCTGAAAAGAAGCAAGAGATTTTCGCGAAGTACGGGAAGTCCAATACGGACACCGGCTCTCCTGAGAGTCAGGTTGCTTTATTC
>CADBPR010000078.1 GCA_902796555.1 uncultured Bacteroidia bacterium | reverse complement strand
TCTTTTCCTCCCTGTATTTCGATGCCCAGAAAGGCTACCGGCAGTTCCTGGATGTGGACAGTTTCCTGCAGGACTTCATCGTCGGGGCATTCTGCGGCAACACGGACACCTACTGGAGCGTCTACCTGTACAAGGACGCGGCCGACGGGAAACTTTATACCGGGCCGGTCTGGGACTATGACCTGGCTTTCGAGAACGATATCCGCACCTATCCGGTCAACGCCCTGAACGACTTCATCTATGCCGGCGCCGGTTCCGTCGCCTCGAATGCCGTCCGGGAAATGGTGACACGCATCGTCAAGAACGACACGGGCGGCAGGGCGCGGCTCCGGGAAATGTGGAAGGAGGACAGGGAAAAGCTGCAGGACCTCAACGACTTCGTGGAAGAAACGGCGGCGCTGCTGGACGAATCCCAGGACCTGAACTTCAAACGGTGGCCCATCCTCGGCACCCTGGTACACCAGAACATCCGGGCTACCGGCTCCTACAGTGCCGAAGTGGAGGCCGTGCAAACCTATATCACGGCCCGTCTGAAACGAATGGACGAACTCATCGGGGAGTAACCCGACGGGGCACAAAACCAATCCGGGGCGACCAGCAAGAACTGGCCGCCCCGGATGGCTTTCAGCACGGGGATGTCCTACTTGATTTCGAACATACCGAGACCGTGGCCCGGAATCGCAACGGCGGCATAGGCCACACCGTTAATAACGCGGACACAGGCATCGCCGGCGCCGTTGGCGGAACCGACATCCTCGCCGGATTCGTCACCCAGCAGCAGGGCCGTAGTCAGATTGGCGGAAGTGCTGCAGGTTTCCACGAAATCGCCGTCCTTGGCGTACAGACGGAGCTCGGAGTTCTTGTCCAGGATGTTGATGTGGACCCAGAAGATATACTCCTGACCGCCCAGGGTGAAGAAGTTGACACCGTGGTTGTACATAGTATAGTCGGTACCCTGGAAATCACCCGTCCAGTACTGGCACTTGAAGTTGTCACCGTCAGCCTCGTAAGGGATAATGGCATTCCAGCCGGCCATGATGCCGCTGTCAGCCGTGTAAGGATAGTATGCGGAAACGGCGGATACAGCCCAGCCTTCCGGGATACCGTTGAGGCGCTTCTTCACAGGGGTGCTGTTGACGACACCGTTCTTGATGGAGAAGATATAGACCATGTCTTCCTTCTCACCGTTCAAGTAGTTCTTGAAGAAAAGCAGACCGTCGTTCCAGTCGCCATAGACCTGGAACTTGTCGCCCAGGCGGACCGCATCGTCCAGCGGGAAGTTCAGGATCTGCGTCGGGGCGCTGTCCTTGCTCTGCCAGGCATAGAGTTTCAGGGTCTGGGTGTCACCAGGACCGGCCCACTGGCCTTCGAAGCTCAGGTTGCTGGCGAGGATGATGGTCTTGTCGCCATTCTGGATGGTACGCACGCAGTTGGTGAAGAAGGTACCGTCGGATACGCCCGTGACATCCAGGGCCTGGACCTTGGAAGGATCCTTGATGTCGATGGCCAGAATACCGGAAGTCGTCTTGGAAGACTCGGAAACGTACAGATACTGGTCATCCATGGCTACGTTGCGGTACCAGTCGGCCACGAATTCATCCACGTCGCTGGCGACCACGTCCGGCACGCCGCCCGTTCCGAACCAGGAATCGAAATTGGCTTTGCGCCAGATATTTGTGATGGTCACAGCACCTGCCTGGTTGGAGACCGGGATGGTGATGGCAGGACGGAAGGTCGTACCGGTGGCGGTGCCGTCCACCCGGTTCTTGTAAGACTTGGCGTAGCTGTTGTCATCTTCTTCGCCGTTGCCGAAGACGACGGTGCCGCCCTCCAGACCGTTCAGGTGAATGGCCGTCGCCACTTCGCTCTCAGACTCGAAAGTATTGCCGGCAATTTCCACATTGGCATCGGCGCCGCCGATACGGATACCGTAGCTCTTGTAAGGATTGATAATCTTGTTGCCGGTCAGCGCAAGTTTGGCGCCATAAGCCTGCATGGCACGCTGGCCCTCGCCCAGAATCGTACAGCCGGCCAGTTTGTCGAGCGTGGTACCGGTCGCGTTGAGATAGAGGACGCCGGAACCGTTGCCGCGCGCCTTGATGCCGGCCATATCAATTACGACGTTCTCGATATCGAAGCCCTGGCCGCCGTCATTGACGCGGATACCGTACGGATAGGAATCCCAGCCTGTCGCGCCTTCGGCAACGACGCTGCCGTCCGGCTCGATGACCAGGTTCTTGATGGTGGCAGGCGAAGCGGTCAGTTCAATCGAACCGGTCAGGACCACCTTGCTTTGGCCGTCCATCGTGATGCGTTTCGCACCGATTTTGATATTTTCGCGGTAAGCCGCTTCGTTCAGAATCAGCTCATCTCCATCCTGTGCGGCATCAACGGCCTCCTGAATCGTGTCGAACTGCTGGTCGCCGATAGAAACGGCACCGGGTTCAACAGGTTCCTGGGAAGGGTCCGGGGACGGTTCAGGCTCCTGGGAAGGGTCCGGAGAGGGCTCCTGCGAAGGTTCCTGGGAAGGTTCTTGAGACGGTTCCTGAGAAGGGTCGGCCGATTTGTCTTTCTGCTCCTGCTGTTGGGGCGTCGGCTGTTCTTTCGGGGAACATGCGACGAATGCGAGCATGGCCGCAATCATCAGATAAACGAAAAATTTTTTCATAATAATATGGGTTTGTTGAATTTGTGGCGATGAATGTTATAGCTTAGTTTTCGTTACAAAGCTACAAAAATAATATGGATTAACGGCATACTGCCGCATTTTTTTGCGCATAGAAGCGGGTGCTAACGGCTTTCTGACGCATGTGCCTGCTCGTAACGGTCCAGGGCCTCCGCCATCAGACGGCGGCCTTCCTCCGCGATTTCCCGGGCATGCGAGTATCCGTACACGCCCCCGTAAGAGTCATACGGCATGCTGACCAGAATATCCGGCGGGAACATCTGCAGGCTTTGGCGGGCAATCGTACCGTTCATGATGCCGAAACTCCGGCGCACGATGGTGTAGTAGTTGTCGTCCGCGTCCATGGGAACTTTCAGTTCCTTGCCCTGGGAGGTGAGCAGCCGGCTCTGCCGCTCCACCACGACCCGTTCTTTGAGCAGTTGTTCGCTGCGGTTGCGGGCCTGCCGCAGTTTCGCGATACGCTCGCCGCTTTTCGCCGAAAGGGTATCCTTCAACAGCGCGATGGCCTCTTCCCGGAGCACCGTTTCGCTGTCGTTGATAAGCTTTCTCCGGTCCAGGTATTCCTGTATCTGTTCCGCATCGATTTCATTGACATTGAACCCGACCAGAATATCCCCTTCGGTACGGTGAATCCGGTTCAGGGGAATCGTATTGACCATGCCGCCATCCACCAGGGTGCGGCCTTTCCATTTCACCGGCCGGAACATGGAAGGAATGGAAATCGACGCCCGGATGGCCTTGAACAGCGGTCCCTCCCGAAAAACGACTTCCTCCCCGGTGAACAGGTCGGTGGCAATGGCCGTAAAGGGAATCGGCATATCTTCGATATTGACGTCCGGGACCCGTTCCCGAATCGCCCGGATGACCTTTTCACCCTTGACCAGGAAACTTTTGCTGGGGGTGAAGTCCATCAGGGTCATTACTTTGACGGGGTCCAGCCCGTACAGCCAGTCACGGAATGCCGGGAGTCCGCCGGCCGCATAGATGCCGCCGACCAGCGAGCCGGCAGACGCGCCGGATACGGATGTAATTTCATACCCGCGAGATTCGAGTTCTTCGATGGCTCCGATATAGGCAAAGCCCCTCGGGCCTCCGCTGGAGAGCGCCAGCGCAACTTTTTGTTTCTTCATATCATTCAAAAATAGACAGGCTTTTTTTGCGCAACCTTTGTGCCAAGTCGCCCCGGGGCGGGCGTAAAAAGCGGACGGGACCCGTTACCGCAGCGGAAGCAGCGCCGGGTCGTCATAGAGGCCTTGCGGAGAAGTGCCGGGCGCCCCTTGCGGGATGGGCTCGCCCAGGCGTTCGAACAATTCCTTCCAGAATGCGGGATAGCTTCCGTCCGGCGCCGCAAAATTCATCGGCTTGAGCGGGAAAACGCCCTCATAGCAGGCCCAGACCAGTTCGCTGCAATAGAAAGCCTCCTCACCGGCGGCGAAATGCCAGTCATACGGACGACCGAGCCGGGATTTGGCGTGCCGGACATATTCACCGACTTTCCGGTTATCCCGTAAACGCTTGAATTCCAATACAGGACGGCAGCCTTCCGGAGAAGTAAAATCCGCTATCAGCGTATCCAGCGGATGGCGGTCCACACCGCGCTCATCCGTGGCGTCAATCACCCAGACGCCGTCTTTGTCGACTTCCAGGATACCGACATGAATCGCCGCCCCGGTCGCCCGCGAGATAGCCTCCGACATGGACGAAGTCCGGGCCGGCTCACCGGGGAAGACAAAAACAAGGTCGCCCGTACGCAGCCGCTCGTCCGTACAGGACAGCAGGGACAGGAGAAGCAGCAAAAGGGTAAATCGCGGTTTCATCCGATGCTATTTTTTGCAAAAATACAGATACAAAAACGGAAAATCAACATGATTTGACTATATTTGGAATGATAAAAAATGCGTTGCTTCCGTTAGAAGCTGTTTATTTGAATGACTTACAAAATGATTCGTATATGAAAGGGAATACGGTCCGCTTCGGTCTGGTCGGCACCGGACGCATCACCGACTGGGTGCTGAACGGCGCCCGGCAGGATCCGCGCTTCGAAGCCGCCGCGATTTGTTCGCGCAGCTGGGAAAAAGCGGAAGCCTTCGCCGCCTGCCACGGTATTCCGAAGGCCTATGACCAGCTGGAAGACCTGCTCGCCGACCCTGACATCGACGCCGTCTATATCGGGACGCCGAACCACACGCACGAGCCCATCACCCTGCAGTGCCTCGCCGCGGGAAAACATGTCCTGTGCGAAAAGCCCCTGGCCCTGAACGCCGCCCAAGGCAAGCGGATGGTAGCAGCGTCACGGAAGGCCGGTAAAGTGCTGATGGAAGCGATGATATCGACCCTCAACCCCAACTGGCGGAACGTCTGCGCCCGCGTAAACAAGATTGCGCCTCTGCGCCGCTACGCCGCCTCTTTCTGCCAATATTCGTCCAAATACGAAGCCCTGAAACAGGGTACGGTCGCCGCCTCGTTCGACCCGCTGTGCGGAGGCGGCGCGCTGATGGATATCGGCATCTACACCCTCTGGCCCATGGTGACGCTGCTGGGCAAGCCCCTGGAGGTGCACGCCCACCTGGTCACCTGCCGGATTCCCGGGCGGGAGCAGTTCGCCCTGACGGATTTGCAGGGCTCGGTGGAATGTGTCTATCCCGGGCTCAACGCCACGGCGGCCTGGTCCAAGATTGCCGACGCCTTCGCTCCGACCGAACTGAGCGGAGAGGGAGGCAACCTGCTGCTGGATAAACTTCACATCTGCCGGCATGTCGGTTTCATTCCGCATGGCGCACCGGCTTCCGGCCGGGGCAAGGACCCCGCTCCCACCGATATCACCATCCCCGACGATGCGGATGAGTATTTCTATGAGTTTCAGGAATTTATCACCTGCGTCCAGGAAGGGCGGGAGAGCCGCATCAATACCCCGGACCGGAGCGTGGACGTGCTGGAAATCATGGATGAAATCCGCCGGCAGGGCGGTATCGTTTTCCCGGCCGACCTCGCCTGAGAAACAGCCTGGCACACACGACAATACAAACAACACAACGCCCAAACAACCATGAAACGTCTGATGACCCTTTTGCTCGCCGCCGCGCTGTCGCTGACGGCCTTCGCACAACAGAAAGATACGCTCCGCATCCTCGCGGTCGGCAACAGCTTTTCCCAGGACGCCGTCGAGCAGTATCTCTGGGAGCTTTTCGACGCGGCCGGCATTCCCGTCATCATCGGAAACCTGTATATCGGCGGCTGCACCCTGGAACGGCATTTCCAGAACTCCGTTACGGACAAGAGCATCTATTCCTACCGAAAGGTGAAGAACGGTGTGAAGACCACCCGTGAACCGGTCACGCTGGCCGCAGGCCTGGCAGACGAACCGTGGGATTATGTCAGTTTCCAGCAGGCAAGCGGTTTTTCGGGAGAATACGAGACCTTTGAGCCGTATCTGCTTGCGCTCCGGGCCTATGTCCGGCGCCGCGTCCCGGCCGACGCCCGCTTTATGTGGCACCAGACCTGGGCCTATTCAGCCGATGCCGACCACCACGATTTCCCCCGCTACGGGCGTGACCAGCGCCGGATGTATGAAGCCATCGTAGCCGCCTCGCGCGCCGTGATGAAAAACCACAAGTTCCCGGTCCTCATCCCCGCCGGTACCGCCATCCAGAACGGCCGGACCAGCCGGCTGGGCGACACCTTCAATGCGGACGGCTATCATCTGGAACGGACGTATGGCCGTTATACGGCGGCCTGCACCTGGTTTGAAGCCATCTCGGGACTGGATGTCACCGCCAATCCCTACCATCCCTCCTCCATCTCTCCGGAAACGGCCCTGATTTGCCGGAAGGCCGCCCACGCCGCTGTCCGCAAGCCCTGGCGGCAGACGAAGCTTTCAAAATAACGGCAGCTGTTATTTCTTGCAGAGGATGCCGATGCCAGGCCGGTCGGGGAGGGTAATCATGCCCTCCACCACCTTCATTCCCTCGAAGGGGTCATTGGAAATCAGCAGGTTGCCGTCCAGGTCGGCGAAATCGGCCAGCGGCGAGAGCTGCGCAGCGGCCGACACGGCGCAGGACGTTTCCGTCATGCATCCGAGCATCACTTTCATGCCCGACGCACGGGCATAGGAGGCCATTTTCCAGGCTTCCCGCATGCCGGTACATTTCATCAGCTTGATATTCGCGCCGTGATAGACGCCTTTGAGCGCCGGCAGGTCGGCGAGCCGTTGGAGCGCCTCGTCCGCGAAGACCGGAATCGGCGAGCGCTCGGTAATCCAGGCATTGTCGTCCACCCGTTCCTTGGCCATGGGCTGTTCCACCATCCGGACGCCCTGCTCATGCAGCCAAAATATCTCATCCAGGGCCTTCTGCCGGTCCTTCCACCCTTGGTTGGCGTCCACCACCAGGGGGAGGTCGGTGATTTCCCGGATGGTATTGATCATCTCTTTGTCGTTATCGAGCCCCACCTTGACTTTCAGGACTTTATACAGGCCCTCACATTCGCGGGTCTTCTCCCGGACGACGGGCGGCGTGTCGATGCCGATTGTGAAACTGGTCGCCGGGCATTTCGCCGGGTCCAGTCCCCAGATGCGGTACCACGGTGCACCGAGCAGTTTGCCCACCAGGTCATGCAGGGCGATGTCTACGGCCGCTTTGGCGGCGGTATCTCCGACGGACAGGGAATCCACCCATGCGAGGATGTCTTCCAGCATAAAGGGATCGGAGAAGCGCCCGAGGTCCACCTTGGACAGGAAGGAGGTGACGCTGGCCACGCTCTGGCCCAGATACGGGGGCATGGAGGCTTCCCCATACCCTTTCAGACCGTCGTAGTCGATTTCGACCAGTACGCCCGGGGTGGTCTTCCGCGAGTATGAGGCCACGGTGAAGGTATGCCGCAGCTGCAGTTCATAGGGCCGGAAGGACAGTTTCATCCGGGCCTTTCCAGGGATGGCGCCTGTGGTTTTGCCAGAAGCGGCAACGCCTCCGGCTGTTTCAGAGGCCGAAGCGCCTCCCCTTCCTTTGCAGCCGGACAGCCCGACCGCCGCACCTGCGATCACCACCGCAGCCGTTTTCAAAAAATCTCGACGTTTCATGAAAACAAATATAGCAATTTTTCTGCAGCCGGCGTTCCATCCTCCCGCATGATGCTTTGGCAGATAACAGAATAATGCGTAATTTTGCAGCATGTCTACAATCAAGAATATCGTATTCGACTACGGCGGCGTGCTGGTCGACTGGAATCCCCACCATCTGTATGACCGCTATTTCGGCAGCCGGGAGCAGGCCGACTGGTTCCTGGACAACATCTGTACCCTGCAATGGAACACGCAGATGGACGGCGGAAAGCCTTTTGCCGAAGGAATCGCGGAGCTCGCGGCGGTCCATCCTGCGTGGCGCAAGGAAATTCAGCTGTATTTCGACAAATGGATAGACATGATGGGGGAGGAAATTCCCCACATGCGCGAACTTATCCAGGACCTGAAGCGCCGCGGCTACCACATCTTCGGCCTGACCAACTGGTCCGCAGAGACGTTCTGCCAGGTAAGGCACAGATACGGGGTATTCGACCTGATGGAAGGCGTGATTGTTTCCGGCGAAGAGCACCTGCTCAAACCGGACGAGGCCATCTTCCGCCGCCTGCTTGAAAAGTATGCGCTGACCGCCGGAGAATGCCTTTTCATCGACGACAATGCCGCCAATGTTGCAGGCGCCGTCAAAACCGGCATGAACGCCGTCCGCTTCAGCGGCTATGACGCCCTGAAAGCAGACCTGGACCGGATTCTTGGCTGATTCGGCACCGGGGCTCTCAGTTTCAAAAGGGGCCGGCGATACGCTCTGTTATGCAAGACACACCCCTCCGGACGGCAGACAAACTTCCCTGAAGAGGAGCCCGTCTGCAGTCCTCAGTGCGCGGCAATCAGGCTTTCGAGGTAAGCGTTGATGGCGGAGATGCCTTCGGTATGGCGGCGTGAGGACCAGGCATTGGACCCGCCGGAGTAGATGCTGTCCGTGGAATAGCTGATGCCGATGTGCCAGGAATAGCCGTCGAGAATATCGAAAGGCGGGTCGTAATGGTCACGCAGGCGGTAGAGACGGTACTTCTTGACGATGCCGTCTATCTTGCCCAGCACGTCTTCCTCCAAGGCGATGGCGTGTATCTGACCATCGTTTTTGGACCAGTTGAGGGTCTGCGCGCCAGAAGCGCCTTGTACAACCTCGTAGCTGACAACGGGATAAGCCATGCAATTGTTGTAGGAATATTCATACGAGCGGATGGGCCCGCCGGGCTTTTTCGCGGCGCAGCAGGAGAGGGACAGCAGCATGACGAGAATCAATAAAGGTTTGTTCATAGGCGAGGACGTAAACGATTGTCCATGACAAAAGTAACCAATTTTTTGCAGATTACAAAGTTCTCTGCTTCGGGCTCTTCGCCAAACATATTTGGATGGAGCGTGCGCTGCTCACATGCCGCGGCGCCTGGGATGCTTCTCCCAATGAATCCCAATTTTAGTTCCGTTTCTTGCCTTGATTGACTATATTTGCGTTCAAAACATGGCATTTTTATGAAGATTTCCTTCGGTTTTCTGGCGGCAGGCCTGCTTGTCTGCTGCACGCCTTCGCAGCAGACCGTCCCCGGCCCGTCGGAGGAGAATATAGAAAGTGCAGATCCGGGCAATGATGACAAGTCCCGGGGCGATTTGGTACAAATACTTGATTCTAAGGGGAATACATTATGCAAGGTGGATGCTGGTGCATCATGCACCGCCACCGATGCCGGTATATTATATGGCATATTCACCCCCGGTGAAAACCAGTCTACCGCCCCTGCCGCCTATCGCCTGCTTTCTCCTGAAACAAATGAGTCCATGGCAGGAACGGACATCGACAATCAGGGTTATGAACCGGTCTTCGCCCGCACAGAACTTGGAAGCAATGCCTACACCCTCAACCTCATCGGTAACCCGATGGACAATGCCCGGGACGACCTCATGTTGTATGGTTTTTCATCGGATGCCGTAACGGAGACACGCGTATCTTCCTGCGGCTTCCCATATGCCGCGATGACACGGTCCGGAGACAAGTTGCTGATAATGAACCATGAAATGAGCAGACCACAGTGCGACAAGGTCTATTCTTACGACCAGAAGCAGCTGAAGGAAATACTGTCTTTCCCCGAAGGCGACAAATCCGAATCCCTCCGCAGCATCTACGGCACGGAAGACGGCTTCTACCTGCTCCGCCTCCATATAGACGGTTCCTCCACCGAGTTGTTCGCCGACAGATACGACTCCGACTGCAACATCCTCTCTTCCAAGTCTTTAAGCAGCCATATCACAAGCGCTGCCCTGAACAACGGTCTCACTGGAGAAGATGCCATCGCCCAGGTCGGGATGCATGTGGCCGGCTTTCGCGTGGTGGACGACAGGTATCTTTTCTACGAAAACTTCAGCATGACACGCGTGATAATCGACCTTGAACAAGACAAGGTCCTCTTCTCCGGCAACGACCTGTACCAGATGTCCACAGGCAGCGGCAGGCCCCTGTTCTACAAGCTCCAGTTCTCGGAATCGGATGGCCTGGACATAGTCGGTATCAAGGACGGCGCCGTTGAGCACATATCTTCCGTCCCGGCTGCATATCCCTCCTCCTCAGGCCTGCTGCTGCAAGGCATCTCCACCAGTCCGTGCGGAAACTGCCTCTACCGCTTCTCCACCCCAACTTTCACTACCAGTTATGTCTGGGTAAGGGGTGGAAATTAAGATACACCTCATCCCTGCTTCCATCATCAATAATGATAAAAGCCATGACGGGGCGTTTTGCCGCCAGCCTGTCCCGTCCATGTCAAAAGTGACTATCCTGTCATCCTCGGGGATGAAATTCGCGGATGAAGGATTCGTCACATCTTCCACATACCCTTTCAAGGCGATGAGGGATTCACACTGGTTCCACAGGGCGAAATACTCCTTCACGGATGGTTCGACAGGTTGTTTTGAGCAGCCGAGCAAAACGGTCGAGAACGTCACAAGAATATAGAAAAGCCTTTTCATTCAATTCATTTTTTCCGTAAAACGGCAGAAAGATACAAAAAAACTGATGCGGCAGGTCAGCGATCCCGCGCGGCAATCAGGCTTTCGAGGTAAGCGTTGATGGCGGAGATGCCTTCGGTATGGCGGCGTGAGGGCCAGGCATTGGACCCGCCGGGCTCATGGGGTCTGGTTATTTTTCATCATTTTTACCATCGCAATGCGGAATCATTCGCTGATTCGCAAAAATAACCTTATTTTTACATCGTCAAGTAACTATTTCATTATTCCTAAAACGATGTAAAGATGAAAAATATTGTCTGCCTGGCGGTATCCGTCCTGATACTTTCAACAGCCTTTTCCTGCAGCAAAGGAAATGGCGATAACACAACACCTCAGACGCAGGATGTGAGCAAAGATATCATTCCTGACACAAGTGAGGACCCCTCCAGGGACGAGAGCCAGGACCCTTCGAAGGATTATGCGCAGCCGCAGGTACTTGTCATATCACACGCGATGCTCAGCTATGAACTCGGCGATGATGGAATCAAGTATGCCAACGTTTCTTTCCAAATCGAGACGGATGCGGAGGATATCTATGTCGTTTGGAACGATGACGCAAATCTCCTTTCCGACGGGGAAATCATCGCAAAATACAAACCGATGGCTGTCGAATCCATTAACGAGACCGCCAAAATGCTGACGATTCCCCAGCGGCTCATATGTTTCAGAACCTATCCGCTGAAGGTCGTGGCGGCCAACGGCGACAAGACTATATCCAAGGATAGAACTTTTGATACCTGGAATTCCAATGTCTATGCCCGGGAGACATATATTGAGGCTGACCAGGCAAGCGCCGTCGCCGGCCCGGGTTCATTCACGATACAACTCTACAAGGACAAGGAAGCCTTCGATGCCGGGACCGGCGGTTATTCGCTCCAGGTTCAGGCCGATGCCTCCGGCAATCGCAAGAACGGAAAGTATGTCATTCCCGACGGTACCTACACAAGCGGGACTACCATTTTCCAGACCATCATCCCCGGCGTAGGTCCGCTCAAATGCTCATTGAAGACCAACGTAGAAGTAGCATACAGCAGCTATCGCCAGGCCTGGACCATAGCCGTTTATCTGGACTTCGGAGCGTTCCAATATGAAGACTGGAACGAGATGAAGGTCATCTCCGGGCAGAACCTGACATTCACGTTCACGGACGGGCAGATGCCGGTGGTGGAGAATGAAGTGCAGACGTCCGCTTTCGCCATGAATTCAAACGTCGATTTCACCCCGGCTGCTTCCACTGTCAGGAGTTCCATCTTCACCACGACACAATATGGGATGTCGTTCCAGGCCCTTTCATGGGGAGCTGAAAGCGGTCTCAAAAACGGCTTCTATGAGTTCATGGCCGTCATGCTTGTCATCCCTAACGACTTCGTTCCGGGAATATCAGACTGGTCCGAACTTGACGGAACGTACACAATCGGTAAATTGACCGAGGCCTTCAGTATTTATACCGACCCGATATTTACTCTGCTCGGAGCACCGTCCTATACATACTGGATCAGGACGTCAGCCCCGATGTGGGATACATCCGGTTTCATCGACGTTCTCAGCCAATTGTGTATCCCCACTTCTGCGCAGGCCAGAATCAGTGCGTCAGACAGCGGAGACTGGCTCCAGCTCGAACTGGAGTATCCGGATCCGAACAGCTCCTACAAGGCCAGATGCTCCACCGTCATCATGACCGATAACATAAACTACATTCCGGCGGAATAGCCCTTCTGCCCGGTTCTGGAATCGTTCATTTTTGCATATTGGCAAACAAAAGAAACAACCCCGGATATGAAAAAACTTATTTATCTTTTAATCCTTGCAGTGGCCATTGTGGCTTTCTCATGCAAAAAGGAAGGAAAGCAAGGAGTTGATGACAGTCTTCCCCATGACAATGATGCGTTCTTCAGGGTAAAAAGCATCAAGGTAACGGACTCCGATTCCCCCAAAGATTACCGTATTCTTTCCTTCTCATACGATGCTGCCGGCCGTATTTCCATGGTATCGACAGAATCCTTTGTGGACGGAGAAGAGGGTGGGCAGTCGCTCTCTTTGCAATGGGCAGGTTCCACTGTCACCGTGGATGACGTTCCATACACACTCAGAAAAGGTGCCGGCGGCAGATATATGATAGACCATAGCGGAATGACCCAATACACGTATCTTGAAGGCGACAGGCTGACCGAGACGGTATCGGAGGGCGTTTCCGAATTCCTTTCCTGGAATCCGGAAGGCTCTGTTGCATCCTACACCAATGTGTATCCGGAAGGACGGGACGAGTTGGTCTTCTCGTATGCAAAAGACGGGAATACCAATCCCTTTGCGCTTATCGGCGTGGACCCGCTGTTTGTCTTGCTGACAATGGATGTGGATTATCCCTCCTTTGGTCAAATCGCAATCGGATTGGCCGGCAACACCACCGTGCGAATGCCCAAAGAATGCAATATCATCGGCTATGATTCCAACGGCGACGAGGTGGCTTCCTGGACCAACACGTTCACCTATTCCGACTACAAGGGCGGCTTCCCTTGCGTCATCAAGATGGCCTCGGGAGAGCGTGTCATGACAGCTAAAATAACATATGAAGGCGATATGAACAATGTTCCCGAAGTGGTGCCGCTTCCTCCTTTCGAGGGTGACATCTCCGCCCAGATTAACCTGCTCCTGGGATCATACGGCACGGCCGTGATGGGCGGAAGGGGCGTTTATCTGGAATTCGCCAATGCATACGCTTATTCCGAGGATTACCGCGCGGCGGATAATTTTGAAGGATATGAAGTGTACCTGTGGGTCCCGGACGAAGGTCTGTATTCAGATGAAACATCGGAAGATTTACTGTTGGATTTGCCCGAGGGTGAGTACGTTTACGGAGGCGCGGTGAAAGATTTCAAAAAGTATGGCCCCGGAATCTCGAACGTTGCCGGCATCATCGCATGGCGCGGTTCTGAAAATGAAGAAGTCACCGATTGTTCCGTCAAGGTGGAAAACGTTCCCGAAGGGAAGGCCATAAGCGTCAGCGGCACCAGCCCGAAGTTCGGGGAATTCGAATTTACCTGGAGCGGAGCGTTCGCCCTTGTGGACGACCTGTACAATCACTTCGAGCGCCCCCTGTAACGGACAGAACCGACGGTCCAAACGAGATACCGCTAGCAACTTGCAGACTGTGCTACATTGTTGCCAGCGGTATTTGTCGACTCGGAGCTGCAGGCGACGCAGGGGAGTTTGAGGGGGTACGCCCCCTCATTGAATGGGAGGGGCCCGGGCCGCGTCATGCGGCCCAATAGGGCAAGTGGATGGACTGCAAAGGTTCAACAGTTTTGCAAAACAGCAAAATATATTTCTTATCTTTGTGAGTATGAAAGCTAAGAGAATCATACGCATCGCTGCGGCGGTGCTCGGTGCCGCCATCATCGGCGGATGCATCTACCTCGACACCCTTATGCCCATCATCACGGG
>CADBPR010000077.1 GCA_902796555.1 uncultured Bacteroidia bacterium | reverse complement strand
GCCGGGACAACAGCTTCACGCACCGGATTGCTTATCCCGCCGTCCGTTTCTATGTCACGGCGCCGGCGGCTACGCTGCCGGAAACCGTCTGCGGTGTAGACGGCAGCCTGACCTATTCCTTTAAGTATTTCCGGGAAAGCGATGCCCGACAGAAGACGTATGATTTTATTGAAATGCGGGACCGCTACATCCCCGAAGTCCTGATGGAATATATGGCGGAAACCACGCCGACGACCTTTGCACGCTATGTTCGCTAAATCCGTTTCTACAGAAGATATTTATCAACTTCCGCTGGCCGCTTTTGAAGGAGAGATTGTCGTTGTCGACAAAGTGGACAGCACCTTTCATGACGCGATTCGTTATCTTTCTTCCAAGAAGGTAATCGGATTCGACACGGAATCCCGCCCCACTTTTTCGGCGGACCAGAAGCCCTACGGCGTATCGCTCCTGCAACTGAGCGGTGCGGAGAAAGCCTTCCTTTTCCGCGTCAAGGAAACCGGGCTGCACCGGCGGCTGGCATCCCTGCTGGCCAATCCCAAAATCATCAAGGTCGGTGCCGCCGTCCATGACGACCTGCACGGGCTGCAGAAGCTCCAGGACTTCAAGCCGGCCGGCTTTGTGGACCTGCAGCGCATGGTAGGGGATTACGGCATCAACGACAAGAGCGTCAAAAAAATGGCCGCGATTATCCTCGGCGTCCGGATCTCCAAGACGCAGCAGCTTTCCAACTGGGAGGCGGAGCATCTCTCCGAGCCCCAGCAGCGCTATGCCGCCACCGACGCCTGGATTTGCCGGGAAATGTACAAAAAACTGCTCAAAAGCACGCAAGAGCCCCTCAAAAACGAAAGCCATGGTTAAAGTTATCCTGAAAAAGGGACGTGAAGAGTCCCTCAAACGCTTCCATCCCTGGGTTTTCTCAGGTGCAGTCGCCCAAATTGTCGGCAATCCGGCAGAAGGGGATATCGTCGGGGTTTATGCCGCTGACGGGAGTTTCCTGGCAGCGGGGCATTATCAAATCGGTTCCATCGCGGTCCGTATCCTGAGCTTTGACGCCCCGGTACTGGCCCCGGATTTCTGGGAGATTCAGCTGGGCCGGGCCCTGGCCGTACGTCGGGCCTGCGGTCTGGCATCCTCGGAAAAGACCAACTGCTACCGCCTGGTGCATGGCGAGGGAGACAACCTGCCCGGGTTGATTGTCGATTATTATGACGGTGTCTGCGTGATGCAGGCCCATTCTGCCGGCATGTTCCGTTCCCGCCGGCAGATTTCGGACGCCCTGGTCAAACTCTACGGCCCTTCTTTGAAAGCCGTCTATGACAAGAGCTCCGGAACGGCTCCGTTCAAGGCAGGATTGGAACTGATTGACGGCTATATCTACCGCCGTGAGGATTTCCACGCCGAAGAACTGCCGGTCCTGGAAAACGGACATCGATTCCTGGTCAACTGGACCGACGGGCAGAAAACCGGCTTTTTCCTGGACCAGCGGGAAAACCGCGCCCTCGTGGAGCGTTATGCCGCCGGCCGGAACGTGCTGAACCTCTTCTGTTATACCGGCGGTTTCTCCATTTATGCCCTGGGCGCCGGCGCAGTCCACGTAGACTCGGTCGACAGTTCCCGCCGGGCCATGGACATGGTCGATAAGAATGTGGAACTCAACGGGTTCGAACCGTCCCGCCACAGCAGCATCTGCACGGATGCCATTGACTTCCTGAAGAATGCACCGGCCGACAAATACGACCTGATGATTGTGGATCCGCCGGCTTTCGCCAAGCACCGGGGTGCGCTCAACAATGCGCTGCGGGCCTATCAGCGGCTGAATGCCGCGGCCATCGCCAAGGTGGCACCGGGCGGCTTCGTGTTCACGTTCAGCTGCTCGCAGGTGGTGGACAAGGAGGCTTTCGCCCTGGCTGTTTTCTCGGCCGCCGCCCAGGCCGGGCGCAGCGTCCGCATCCTGGACCGCCTGAACCAGCCGGCCGACCATTCCGTCAATATCTACCATCCGGAAGGGGAGTACCTCAAAGGACTGCTTCTGTATGTAGAATAATCAGAAAAAATTTGCAGAACGGAGATTTTTCTTTATCTTTGCATTCCCAAACGGTGCTTTGGCCGAGCGGTTAGGCACAGGTCTGCAAAACCTGGGACAGCGGTTCGATTCCGCTAGGCACCTCTTCAGAACAGTCGGACGTCAAACGTTCCGGCTGTTTTTATTATATATCGTATGATTATAACCCTTATTACTTACAATTATATATTAAAATGTTTAAATCAAACGGTTTAACAAAAAGAGACCCTGCGTATAAACCGATTTATGGCACCAAACACCACCGAATTAAAATTTTAAGTCAAATCTATAATTTTTATAACTACTTGAATTATAGAAAATTATAAAGACACAAATAATTTCTTTAAAAAATTTTCAAAATTTTTTCCAAAAATAATTTGCAATTCCAGATAAAGTTCGTACCTTTGCATCAGGTTGAGATGCGGGGTTCTCCCCATCCGACTTATTGGTTATTAGTTTTAGTGTTATTAATTATGTGGTTAGAATGAGCCTCACGCGGGATGCGCCAGTGCTCATTGAAAGTAAAGCGGAGCTTTTCTGTAAAGCCCCGCTTCTTTTATTTCCGTCCGTTCGCTCAGCCGATGAAGTCTTGCAGCATGCGATAGACCAAGTGGACGGGAAGTCCCATGATGTTGAAGTACGAGCCTTCGATGCGCGTGATGCCGATATACCCAATCCATTCCTGGATACCGTATGAGCCGGCTTTGTCATGGGGATGGTAGTGGCGGAGATAGTAGTCGATTTCCTCGTCCGTCAAGGCTTTGAACCATACTGCCGCCGTGTCGGATTCCGTTACCATGCGGCGGTTGTCCCGCAGGGTGACCGCCGTTATGACATGATGCTCCCGGCCGGACAGCAGTTTCAGCATCCGGACCTCATCGGCATGACTCTTGGGTTTACCCAGAATCTCATCGCCGCAGAGCACCATCGTATCTGCCGTAAGCAGAATCTCATTGTTTTGAAGCGGCCGGTGGAAGCCCTCGGATTTTCCTTCCGACATCAGCTGCGGCACGATTTCATGCGGCGTATCGGGCGCAAAGGCCTCCCGGAAACGGGAGTGGGCATCTACGGTAAACGGAATTCCCAGCCCCTGCAGCAATTCTTTTCTGCGCGGGGAGTTACTGGCCAGTATCAGTTTCTTTCCCTTCAGTTCCATCTTTCTTGCATGATAAATGAATGCGTTGCTTCAAATCCCAAAATGAAGCAGCGCATGATTGAATGACTTAAAAAAGTTTCTTGTAAAGTTGCGTATCAAAGGTCCAATCCCCGCGCGCCTTCATGACGCGCTCGACAATATCCCGCACGCAACCTTTTCCGCCGGGACAGGGCGAAACGTAGCGGCAGACGGCCTTTACTTCGGGCACGGCATCGGAGGGGCAGACGGGAAGGCCGCAGCCGGCCAGCAGGGCAATGTCCGGAAGGTCGTCTCCGACATAGAGGACATCCTGCGGAGTCAGGCCGTGCCGGGCACAGAAACGGGCCATCTGCTCGGTCTTGTCGCGGGCCCCGAGATAGATGTCGTCGGGGTCCACGCCGCTGGTCAGGAAGCGTTCCCGGATGGAGACGGAACGGCCGCCGGTAATGATGGCGACCGGATACTGCTTCATCCGCGCCATGCGGATGGCAAACCCGTCCTTGGCGTCAAAGGTCCTGTACAGTTCTCCGGCCGTATCGCACAAGATGCCGCCGTCCGTAAAAACGCCGTCAACGTCGAAGGCAAAAGCCTTGATGGCTGCAAAATCCATCGCTATGATTTCGCTCCGCCGCCGAAGGGGCCGAAATCGTTCAGATTGAAGGTGCCGCCCTTCTTCTGGTTGTCCAGGTCAATCAGACCGAACTGATTCTCGTATTTGATGATATTGTCCTGGAGGGCCATCAGCAGCCGTTTGGCGTGTTCCGGGGTCATCACCAGGCGGTTCCCGATCTCGGGCTTGGCCAGACCGGGCAGCATCGTCGCGAAATCGATGATGAATTCACTGCGGGAGTGGGTGATGATCGCGAGATTGGAATATGTACCTTTGGCTATTTCCGGTTTGATTTCCAGACTAATCTGTTTCTTTTCGTTTTCCATAATAATATGTACCCCTTTGTGGGTATCCTGTATGCAAATTTAGTGAAAAAATACGTATATTTGCATATTATACGCGATAGAGAACACCGAAAATTACGTTTTATGGAGATTTCTGCAAAATACGATCCCTCGCAGATTGAGGAGAAATGGTACGCCTGGTGGCTGGAAAACAAATGCTTCCACAGCGAACCGGACAGTAGGGAACCTTATACCATCGTGATTCCGCCGCCGAATGTAACCGGCATCCTGCATATGGGTCACGTGCTCAACAATACCCTGAACGACGTGCTGATCCGCAAGGCCCGCATGGACGGCAAGAATGCATGCTGGGTACCGGGAACGGACCACGCTTCCATCGCAACGGAGAACAAGGTGGTGGCCAAACTGAAAGCCCAGGGCATCAGCAAGGAGGACCTTACCCGCGAGGAGTTCCTCAAGTATGCCTGGGAATGGAAGGAAGAGCACGGCGGCATTATCCTGCAGCAGCTGCGGAAACTGGGGGCGTCCTGCGACTGGGACCGCACCCGTTTCACGATGGAGCCGGCCCTTTCCGAGGCCGTTATCAACACTTTCGTATACTTCTATAAGAAAGGCTGGATTTACCGCGGTGTGCGGATGGTGAACTGGGACCCCGAAGGCCATACCGCCGTGAGTGACGACGAAGTCATCCACCAGGATACCAAGAGCCATTTCTACCACCTGCGCTATTATATCTCGGACGGAAACGGACAGCCGACCGACCAGTATCTGGTCATTGCGACAACCCGCCCGGAAACGATTATGGCGGATGCCGCGATCTGCGTGAATCCGGCCGACGAGCGCTACCATTGGCTCCGGGGGAAGCATGTGCTGATTCCTTTGATTAACAAAGAGATACCTGTTATCGAAGACAGTTATGTCGAGATGGATTTCGGAACCGGCTGTCTGAAGGTGACGCCGGCGCACGATGCCCACGACTATGAAATCGGCCTGCGGCACAACCTGCCCATCCTGGATATTATCGACGACCGCGGACGGCTGAATGAAAACGCCACCATCCTCGTCGGGGAAGACCGTTTCGTCGCCCGTAAGAAAATCGTCCAGATGCTGGAAGAAGCCGGAAAACAAAAAAAAGTGGAAGACTACACCTCCCCGGTCGGCTATTCCGAAAGGACCCATGCCGTCATTGAGCCCCGTCTCAGCGCGCAGTGGTTCCTGAAGATGGAAGACCTGGCACGGGAAGCCCTCGCCAGCGTAGAGGAAGGCCGCGTCAAGTTCATCCCGGACAAATACCGCAACACCTACCGTCACTGGATGGAAAATGTCCGCGACTGGTGCATCAGCCGCCAGCTATGGTGGGGCCAGCGGATTCCAG
>CADBPR010000076.1 GCA_902796555.1 uncultured Bacteroidia bacterium | reverse complement strand
CACATGGCAGCAGATACAAAACAGCGTCAAGCGGCAAAGGCATTCGTCAAGGACTGGCTGGGAAAGGGGTATGAGAAAGGTGAGACGTCCAAGGCGGAGCAAGTCGCTCTCGCCATGCGCGAGGCCGGCGAACCGGCGGAGAAGATTGCTCTCTATACCGGCCTGTCCCTCGAGCAGATCCAGGGCTTTACAACTGCGGCAGTCAAAAAATAATCCGTAACCGCCCAGGAATAAAGTACCCCCGTGAAGCGCATCTGTTTTCTAATCCAGCTATTGCTGGCCTGCAGCCCCATGTTTGCAGGCGTCCCTATCGTCCGCCCGGACTTGGGCGAGAAGACGCTTATCGCCCCGGGCTATTTCGGGCCCAACGCATTTCAGGTGCCGGAGATGAACGACGGGACCGTCTTTAAGCGTTTCCACCTTGAGGTAGCCGGGGATTATTTTTCCGGCCATCTGGTGCCCGGAGCCACGGACAGGACTGCAGACATCTATCTGAAATGCCATATTCCGCTCTTTTCCGAGCGGGTAAACCTCTCCGCCTGGTGGGCGGTGCACGAATGGTGGGATGCCGATGATGCCGTCGCGGCGGCCCGCCGGATCGACAAATCCCTTGCCGGCCGCGGCCACGATTCCGGGCCAGCCTACATCAGCGTGGATATCTTGCTGCTCACCGAAGGGCAATACCGTCCGTCAATCGTATTGCGCTCCGTATTAAGGACGGCTACGGAAGATGCCTCCTTTGCATCCGCCAGGTCATACGATGCACCGGGGTATTTTTTCGACATAGCGGCCGGAAAGGACTTCGGCCCCTTCCGGATCTCCGTCAGTACCGGCTTTCTGTGCTGGCAGACGGATAACGGAAGGCAAAACGACGCAATTATGTTCGGAGCAGCGGCGTCATGCCGCTTGCCCTGGGCCGTTCTTTCGGCCCAATATGGAGGCTACTGGGGCTGGGAGCGCGACGGAGATTTCCCCCGCACCATCCGGGCCCGCATCGACGTCGGGCCCTCGCAATGGCTTGTGCGCCCCTTCTTCCAATATCAACACGGATTCCACGACTGGCCATTCGACCAGTTCCGGGTAGGTGCAGCGCTGACGCTTCGATGACGCCGGCTTTCTGCGCCGGCAGCTGGTTATGAGGCGGGATGGCTGCACCGCCGGAAACCATGACATTCTTTAGACTATACTCCGTGCCATATTCGTTTTCAATACAGATCCTGGGGAATGGAAGTGCACAGGTAGAGATAATACACCAAGGCCCCCGTCACAGATTCTCTCGAAGCGCGGTGGACATGATGTTCAGCCGCTCTCGGAAGATGGTACGGAGGCGCTCGCAGGCGGCGCCATAGGTGAGGGTCTCATCGTCGTTGATGATGCCGTCATCGGCCGGGTTCCAGATGGAGAAGTTGACGATGGCCGATTTCTGGAGGTCTTTCTCCGTCCGGGCCATGAAATCCGGAATCTGCTCCAGCGCCGGGAGCATCTGCTCGAAGCGGGCCAGAACCTTGGCGCGGAAGGCGGGGTCCTGGAACAGGCGATTGTACCAATAGGCGCTGATATTCACCAGCGAAGTCTGCATGTCGGGCCGGACTTTATATGACAGCGTGCCGAAATCAAAGTCCCATATCGGCCCGGCAACCAGTTTTCCGCCGCGGTCTTTGTGCATGAAAACGCTTCCCGGATTGCCCAGTTCATGGTTGCCCATGACCTCGTTGACCAGCCAGTATTCAACGAAAGAGTCCGTGTCTATCCAGGCGGCATATCCTTTTTCGGGGTCGCAGAAATCGTCGCCGTATAATGCCTCGGCGGCCTGGGCGACATATTTCTGGATATAGGCTATCTGCTCGGGGGTGATGTCCTCCTCGTCGGGATATTTCACCGCGAAGGGGATGCCGTGGTCCTTCCATTGGATTTCGTTGTCGAAGTGGAAGTCCAGCTCCAGGAGATATCCGCCCGTGACGGCTTCCCCGGCATTGTCCGAAGCCTCCATCTCTGTGATATTCACCCGGTTATCATCCACTCGAATCTGCTCCGTCAGCAGATATTGGCCGTAATGGATGTCGTTCAGGACAAGCTCCACGGGGACATAGCGAGGCGTCCAGGCCAGGTTAGAAAGGGTGGCGCCGATATGAAAGGCGAGCAGATTGCGCTGGAGGGTGCGGTCTATGAAATTGGACAGCAGCACCCAACGCTTGTGGCGGGGCATGCCCAGGACGGAGGTCTTGCTCTCCAGGCGCAAGGTATAGGGCTTCTTGGGCCACATCCAGGTGGTATTGCCCCGGCCGCGCACTTCGCAGGCCATTTCCGCCAGGTCCGGATAGGCGTCGATGCCGTCAATGGATATTTGGCCGCTTACCCACTCCGTTTTGGAGAGGATGGGACCCGCGGTATTCAGGGTGATGACCGGAAGGCCTGTGGCCACCGCCTTTTCCTTGTCGCCGCCGCGGGCGACTTTGCGGACACGGAACATGGCCGTCTCGACCTTGTCCTGGCCTGCAGTGAGTGTGAGGCGGCAGGCGACGTCATATTCCCGGGCGGTCTGGTTGTCCGTGAGGGTTGCCTTGTACAGGCCGGGGCGCGCGCATTTCGAAATGCCGGTGAGGCTGAAAGCGGTCGGCTCAGTGCCGTCGTAGCACTCCAGGTGCACCTGGCAGTCGCGTGAAAACACATTATAATCGAAGACATAACCGGTCTGGACGACCGAGAATTCCACATCGAAAGAGCCGCCGACCTCCATCTCGATTTCTTTGACGGAGGTCTGTATACTCTTCAAGACATCTTCGACGGCGGGGAGAACCGGCTCGCCGCTACAGCCGAAAAGGGCCATGACCAGCCCTGCCAGGATATGGATTCTGTTTTTCATTTGCCTACAAAAACAAATATAGCGATTTCGGAAGAAAAACCCAAGCCCGGGGCCTTCCGAAGCCGCCGAAACGGCAGTTTTATGGCCGGAAACGCTGGATGAAGCGATTTTTTTGCTAAATTTGGAGGATAACGGGCCGGGGGATTCCGGCTGGAAGCGCATCACGCGGGGCAGGCAAGCCCCCTTGAAGCAACAAGACGAACAAACCTTGGTTATGAAAACATTATTGACAGGAGGCAAAATTTACGATGGCACCGGGACCGATGCCTTTATCGGGGACATTCTCATCGACGATGAAAAAATCGTCGCCGTCGCACCTCATCTGGAAGAAGAAGCCGACAGGGTGATTGACCTGGGCGGGCTGAGCATATCGTCGGGCTTCTTTGACGCCCATTCCCACAATGACTGGTTCGGCATCAAAAAGGAGCCCCTGAAGTATTTTGAACCCTTTATCCGCCAGGGCATCACATCGTTCATCACGGGCAACTGCGGTCTGTCCGCCGTCGGATTCGAGCCCGACAGCCCCTATGTGGACAAAGTGGGCGGAGGCCTTTTCGGCTACCGCGGCGACACGACGGGCATCTATCCCGACGCCGGCAGTTTCTTTGCGGCGATTGACCGGAATACGCCCTGCAACCTGGCGCTCATCATCGGACACTGCACCGCCAGGACCAGCGTAGCAGGGTGGGAGCACCGTCCGCTGACCGAAGCGGAACGCCGCCGGATGCTCGCCCTGATGGAGAAAGGACTGCAGGAAGGCGCCTGCGGCCTGTCGCTGGGCATGATGTATGAGCCGGGCCGCTTCACCAGTGTGGCAGAGACCCGCGACGTCGCGCTGCTGGCCGAAAAATACGACCGCCCGCTGACCATCCATCCCCGGGCGGAATCGGCCGTTTCCATGGACTATCCGCTTCTGGGCCGGGCCCATATCCTGCGGGCCCTGGACGAGCTGAAGGAGATGTCCCGGGGCACGCACATGAAGCTCCAGTATTCCCATGCTATCTTTGTCGGCCGCAACACCTTCAAATACAGGGATGAAGTCCACCGGATACTGGATGAAATGAAAGCCGCGGGGATTGACGCGCAGTTCGACATTTACAACGAACTGGTCGGGGTCTCCGTCATCACCGTCATTCTGCCGGCGTGGTATCAGGCGCTCTCCCCCGAGGACAAGCGCAAACCCTGGAACAAATGGCGTTTCGCCGTGCTGGCCTGGGCCTCCATCCAGCTGCTGGGCTTCGGCTGGAAGGATATCGTCATCGCCTATGTCGGGGAAGGGAATGAGAAATACGAAGGAAAGACCGTCTATCAAATCGCCAAGGAAACCGGGCGCTCCTGCATTGACACCTATCTGGACCTGTGCGAAATGTCCGACTTCAAGGGCCGGGTCAACATGGGGCCTTACAGCACACCGGATATTATTTCCTGGCAGTCCAAGCGGGATGATGTCCTCTATATGACGGATGCATGGGTGGAAGAGCACGGCGTGCAGAATCCGGCCATTTACGACGGGTTCCCGAAGTTCATCCGGGCGTCCCTGCGCGGAGAAGGAGATACCCTGCCGAGGACCATCCGCAAGATGACCGGCGGTGTGGCCGACCGCTTCAGCATTCCCCTGCGCGGTTACCTGAAACCCGGCTATTTCGCCGACCTCACCGTGTTTGACGAGAAGGAGATGGCGTCCGCCACGCCGGACCAGGAAAAGGCTTTCGGCATCCGGCGGGTCTTCATCAATGGAAAAGAAGTCCTTTCGGGCGACACCCTCGACACCGAGGCCTTGAAGACCTCCGGACAGGCGATGCGCAGCCGGTAGGGGCGCCGCCGATGCCCGGCTGCATGACGTAAAACGGCCATAAGAATTGGAAAAACAATTCAAAAGAAGTACCTTTATCCTATTCGACCATAAAACTACAGGAGTATGAAAGATTTTCGTTTTGTGCGACTGCTCTTTATCGCATTGCTGGCCGCTGTTCTTCCGGCCTGCACCAGTATCAACGAGAACGAGGGGACGACCGTCCTGTCCGTGGAACTGTTGGATCAGACAGACAATGGAGCGAAGATGGAATTCAAAAACCGTGTGACCGGATTACCCATCCGCGCCGTTCATGACAAATAAGCCGGACGGACCATGCGAAAAACGGTATTATGGGTTTTGGCCATCCTGCTGACGGGGACTTCCCTCCGGGCGGATGAAGGCATGTGGCTGCCCTCGCTGATTGCGCAGCGTATCGGCGACATGCAGGCGAAAGGCTTCCGGCTCAGCGCGGAAGATATTTACAGCGTCAACCAGGCGTCCCTGAAGGATGCCGTCGTACTCTTCGGCTCGGGCTGCACCGGAGAACTCGTCTCCAGAGACGGTCTGCTGTTTACAAACCACCACTGCGGCTACAGCTACATCCAGCGCCACAGCAGCGTAGAACATGACTACCTCAAGGACGGATTCTGGGCGCAGAGCCGTGCCGAAGAACTCCCCAACCCGGGTCTGACCGTCAGTTTCCTCGACCATATGGACGATGTCACGGCGGTTATTCTGCAGGGCTATGACGCCTCGATGTCGGAGGCCGAGCGAGATTCCGTCGTCCGCAGCAACAGCGCCAAGCTCATCGAGGCCAACACGGACCCGTCACAGGGGCTGAAAGCCAGCGTCGAGAGCTTGTTCTACGGCAACCAGTACTTCCTTTTCGTGTTCCGGGTCTTCCGGGATGTCCGTCTCGTGGGCGCACCGCCTTCTTCCATCGGCAAATTCGGAGGGGACACGGACAACTGGATGTGGCCCCGGCATACCGGCGACTTTTCCGTGTTCCGCGTCTATGCCGGAGCGGACAACGCCCCGGCCGACTACAGCCCCGAAAACCGTCCCTATCAGCCGCGCATGTTCTTTAAAATCGACCGCAGGGGCGTCAAGGAGGGGGATTTTACCTTCGTCTACGGCTGCCCGGGCAGTACCCAGGAATATGTCATGTCGGAGCAGGTCCGCTATGTAGGCGAAGTCTCCGACCCGCGGAAAATCGACCTCCGCACCCGGCGCCTGGAGATTCAGAAAAAATACATGTCGCAGGACCCGGCGGTCCGGATTCAATACGCCTCCAAAAACGCCACGCTGGCCAATGCCTGGAAGAAATGGCAGGGCGAGGCCCGCGGTATCGCCCGGATGAAAACCGTGGCGTCCAAGCAGGCCTATGAGGCGCGTTTCCGGGAATGGGCCAAGGGCACTCGCTACGAAGGGGTGGTGGACCGGCTCGGCGCCATCTATGCCCGGCGGAATCCCAGTTACCTCGCCTATGAGTATTACAACGAGACGGTCCGGTCCATCGAGATTGTCCAGTTCGCGGCGGGCATCCTTTCCCGGCTCAAATCCGGAAGCCCCACGACTTCGCTGATTGAAGCCTTCTATAAAGACTACTACGAACCCATTGACCGTGAAGTGTTTGCATCCATGGTAGCCGCTTTCAACGAACAGCTTCCGGCCACTTTCCAGCCCGTCTGGCTGCTGGAAAAACTGGGGCGTTACAGCTCCGTGGAAGCCTGGCGGGACAGCTTTTACGCCGAAACGGTTTTTACGGACCGCAGCAAGGTTGAAGCCCTTACGAAAGCGGACATCGGGCGCCTGCTCGAAGACCCGGCCATCGAAATGAGCGAGGCGTTCCTGGCCTGGCACCGCGAGCAGATTCAGCCCGTCATCCGCGAGACCAACGAAGCGCTCCGGCCGGCGAACCGGCTCTATATGCAAGGCCAGATGGCCTTTGAAAAGGACAAGGCTTTCTATCCCGACGCCAACCTCACCCTGCGCGTAGCCTATGGCCATGTGGCAGGATACGAGCCGGTCGATGCGGTGTACTACCGGCCGGTGTCCACGCTGAAAGGCATCATCGAGAAGGATAATCCGGACATCTTCGATTACAACATTCCCCAGACCCTGCGGGACCTCTATGCGGAAGGCGGCCTGGAGGACCAGCCGGTGTGCTTCCTCGCCACCAACCACACCACCGGCGGCAATTCCGGCAGCCCCGTCCTGAACGCCGACGGCCACCTCATCGGGATTAATTTCGACCGGGTGTGGGAAGGCACCATGAGCGACATCGCCTACGACCCGGCGATTTGCCGCAACATCTCGCTGGATGTGCGCTACCTGCTGTTTGTCATCGACAAAATCGGCCACGCCGGCTACCTCTTCGACGAAATGGTGTTCGTGGATTAGGCGGCGGGCCCGTTTACGCTTTGCGCTTGCGGTATTCTGAAGGGGAAACGCCCGTCATCTTGCGGAAGAAACGGCTGAAATAGGCGATATCGTCGATGCCGCACTCCCGGGCGACTTCCGTGATATTCTTATCCGTCTCGTCAAACAGGCGGCAGGCATAGTCAATGCGGTACCGAAGGATATAGTCCTGGGTGCTGTAGCCCATCGTCTGGTTGAATTTACGGGCGAGCTGTCGGGACGAGACGCACAACTTGTCGGCGAGGCTGGTCACGTCCAGTTTGCCTTCGGCAAGAAGTTCCTGCATGGCTGCGTGGACCTTGTCGAGCCATTCGCCTGCCGGTTTGGAAAGGGGCTGGTCTTCGCGGTATCCCAGTTCGGAGGATTCGCGCTCGATTTCTTTCTCCAGGTGGGAGAAGCGCTCCCGCAGCAGGGCGTAACGCTGCTCCTGTTCGGACTGTTTCGCCTTGGACCGCCAGGCATACAGGGCAAAGGCCAGGGCGAGAATCACAATCAGCAGCAGGGAGGACAGTCCCAGATACAAGTTCCTCATTTTGAGGAGTTTGTTCTTGTTCTGCAACTGGGTGTTTTCATACCGGGCGTTGTATTCCGAAGTCATCCGGCTGACGTCCTCGTTGTAGATATCGTCGTTCAGATAGGCGTATTTTTCCAAATGGAGCGCGGCGGCGGCCGGGTCGGAATGTCGCAGGGCCTGGTACATGCCGTAATGGGCATGGGACTCATTCATCTTTTCGCCCGTGAAGGAATAAATCTTGACCGCGGTCCCGAACCATTTGGCGGCCTCGTCCCACGCCTCCTGCTTGCAGGCGATGTCGCCCAGCTGGTTGCAGCAGATACCCAGCGAGGCGAGATTGCCGGTCTGCTCCAGGACCGGAAGCGCTTCCAGCAGAAGGCTTTTCGCCTTGTCATACTGCCCGGACGGGAACAGCGCCGCCGCAATCTGCACCTTGCGTACGGCCATCTTGGGGATGTTGTTGGTGGCCGAATCCAGCCGGAAGGCTTCCCGGGCATTGTCCAGCGCTTCATCGAAGCGGCCCATGGACATCAGGATGTCGGACAGGGTCCCGTGCCGGACGGCGATTTTGGAGGTGTCATTCAATTCCTTTGCCAGGGACAGGGCTTCGCGGATGTATTTCTCGGCATCCTCGTTCCGCCGGGCCATGTGGTAAATATACGCCATCGTATTGACGGAAACGGCCAGCCGGCTTTTGTCGCCGAGCCGGGTGTCGGCATCAATGGCCTTTTCGCAGGCATCGACCGCTTGGACCAGGTTTCCTTCCCGGGTCTGGCAATAGGCCAGTTCCGCATAACAATCGCTCGTCAGGGAGAGATTCTTCCCTTTTTCGGCCAGCGCACCTGCCTTCTCGAAATACGGGATGGCGGCCCCGAAATCGTTCTCCACCATCTTCGCTTCTCCGACCCAGTACCAGACATGAACGGAAAGGGTGTCCGGATGGGTACCCTTGTCAAAGACCATGAGACTGTCCGTTACGCCGTCTTCGTCCAGACGCGCAAAAACAGCGTTGGCCGCAACGGCCTTTTCCCTTCCGCCGGCGCGGTCAAACAGGTTGACCAGCGAGTCCACCGGATGGGCGGTGAGAAGTCCGAGAATGATTAGAAGTTTCAGCATAGGATATGGTTATTTCTTCGCAAAATTAACATTTTCTTGCACTTATCGGACGCAGACAAAGCCAAAAGTCGCAAAAGTCCAACATTTGGTCCATTTAATCCAACGCCGGAGCAGAAAAAAAACGCCACCTTTGCGAAAAGGGCTTCCAAGACGATTGTACAAAACCTCCGACCTGCAGCAAAAATGTGTTCCGGGGGTAGCCTTTTTTGCTTTTTGTAAAGTTTCCCCCTACGCGATGATTATGAAGGCATTCAACTATCTTGTTTCGATGACGGCGGCGCTTTCGCTGATTTTTTCCTGCGCGAAGAATCCTGACCAGGGGTCGCAGACGCCGGGCGGCGACGGCAACACACCTGCGGGAGAATCGGTGACGGTAGGCATCCGCATCGAAGGCTCCGGCGCGCAGTATGCCGCTGAAATCAGCCATTCCGTCCGGGTCCGTGAATACGCCTCCATCGAGGTGGAAGTCACGCCCGCCGACGCGACCCCGAAAATCACTTACGAGACCGACGATATTACCATCGCCCGCGTGAGCCGCAACGGCACCATCACCGGACGCGGCGAAGGAAAGACCGATATCAGGGTGCTGGCCGACGGCGTGGTCAAGGCCGTATGCCACCTGACCGTCCTGGAATACGAAGCGGTGGTGTCCGATTTTGAGCTGGATGTCAGCAAAGTCGAAATCCCGTGGGCGTCCTCGCAGCGCGTCGTGGTGAAACGCATCTCCCCCACCGGCATTTCCGTGGGCGATACGCGCTTTGACTTTTCTTCCTCCGACGAGGATATCTTCACGGTGGAGAACGACAGCGACGGCTTCGGCTGCAAAATCAACGGCATCAAGCCCGGCACCGGGACGCTGCACGTGGATGTGCGGGATGCGCAGCTGGACATTCCCGTCACCATCACCAAAAAACAGTACTCCGACTTCGATGTCTGGCGTTACGACAGCCCGTACAACGATATGGGGCCGGCTGCGTTCCGTGTGTGGAAACTCACGGTCTATTATCCGACCCTGATAGACGTCTATGTGTATGATGCCGTATCCGGGACCCGCCTCAGCGATGGATTGAACGGCAAATATACCGTCACCGACATCAGCAAGGAGACGGTGAGGACCTCCGTATGGGAAGATTGCATTTCCATAATCGCCCGCGGAGACGGCAGCTCCGACGAAGAAGGCTGGGGCACCGTATCCCTGCACTATGAGAACGACCTGGTCATCGCGGATCTCGATCTGGAGACGGAATTCCGGGGCGCCTGCGGCATGCACGGGGACATGACCATCGTGGAGAACAACCCCAACAGCGACAACTACGGCAAAGACCTGTGCGACAAGGAGCAGACCATCTCCGCCAAGGGCAGCGTCAAGGTTACCCTGGGCCGTAAGAGCGGGAAGGAGCTGAAAGGCATCTACCGGATGAACGGCGACAGGGAATGGGTGAAGCTCATCACCACCGGCCTGGACATCGTGCGTTGGGACCCCCGTACCCTGAGCCTCTACGCCACCGTATCCGAAGGGGCGTCCTCCTGCACCGTCCTGTACCAGGGCCAGTACGGAGATATCAAGAACCTGATTGTCAACTATAAAGTCAAATAAATAACATGAAACGCAACTTGCTGACATTACTGCTTGTCATACTCTGCGGGGCCCCTTTGGTCTCCTGCCACTACGACGCAGATGCCGAGCTCAAGGCCCTCGAAGACGAGATGACACGCCTCGAACAGGAAGACCAGCGCATCCGTGCGCATTTCCTGGAAAAGATCAACTCCCTGCGCAGCCGCCTGACCACCTTGATTGCCCAGGTCGAGGCCGATTTGAAGGCCAGAATCGACAAAGAAGGCGATGCGCTGATTCACAGCCTGAATCTCCGGGTAAGCGCGCTGAAGACCGAGATTCTCAATGGATTCAACGACAGCCGGGACTATATGAACCAGCGTTTTTCTTCCTGCAAAAAGCATATCTCGGATTCTTTCGACAAGCTGGACAAGAGCAAGGATGCCCTGGAAGACCTGATCCGGGACGCCCTCGACAAGCAGGAAACGGAGCGGGTCAAGAAGCTGATGGCGCTGGAGTCGAAACTGGACGCCGTGCTGGAGCGGGCTGAGCGCGTACAGAATGGGCTGGCCGGCTTGGAGGAGAAACTCGCATCCGCCGAAGAGCTCAACCGCCGCCTGAACAAGGTGTCCACCACCCTGGACGACCTGGATGAAGCCTTCGGAGAAATGGAGCAGAACCAGCTGGCGCTGATGCAACTGGTCGAAGACGAGATTACGGATGAATATCTTAACTCACTGACCTCCGCACAGTTGGCCCAGGTCAAGGCTGCCGTGGCAGAAGCGGAAGACCTCATCGACCAGATGGAAAGCTACAAGGACGAGTTGGAAGACCTGTCCGCCCAGTCCGAAGATATGCTGGGCAGCATGGAAGACCTGTCCGACTGGCTCGGCAGCGCCGTGGACGATTATGATTCCATGCTGGGCGACTGTGAAGGCGCCCTGGACAACTGCCTGGAGTTCTGGTCCTATTTCGAGAACTCGGATGCCGAGGACAAACTTGGTGAAATCGAGACCCTGGCCGAGGAGAACGTCGATTTATACGACAGCACCTTGGATATGCTGGACGAGATCGATTCCCATGTGGAGACGTTCTACGCGACCGTATGGGACTGGGAAGCCCATTGCCATGATTGCCTGCAGTCCGCCTATGACCTGGGGCAGGAAGCCATCGACAAATATGGAGAAATCGAGTCCGTCAGGGGCTGATAAAAGGAGGATATACCATGAAAAAAAGAATCATACTCGTCCTGATGGCCCTGCTGGTGGCCGGGGTATCCTGCAACAAGCAATATGACGACAGAATCGCCGCCCTCCGGGAGCGTTCCGCAGCCCTGCACAAGGCTGACGCCGAGACCCGGAAGATGCTGACCGATGAAATGAACCGCCTCTCCGGCGACGTGGACGACATGCTCGCCGCCATGGAGGAAAGGGTGCTGGCTTACCTGGAGGAAATGGTGAAAAAGGTTGAAGCCCAGATACTTGACCAGAGTTCCATGCTCAGCCTGACCATCAAGAACCAGTCCGACAAACTGGGCGCCGATATTGTCGCGTGGAGAAACAACCTGGACGATTTTCTCGCCCGTAACAAGGAGACCTTCATCTCAAGCCGCAACTCGCTGCAGGCCGAGCTGAACAAAGCGATTGCCGCCAGCGACTACACCATGGTCTCCCGCATCCGCACCGGCATCAGGCAGCTGGACAACCTGGAAAGGACCTTCGTTCCCTATGTACAAGGCATCCAGAAGCGGGTGGACAGCCTCAAAGACATGGAGAAGGTCTATGCCGACACGAAGAAGGTCATGTCGGACCTGACCCTTCGCAAGAACGACATGCTGGCCGCCCTGGATGAATACGAGGAGCGGATTCAGGCCATCGTCCAGGCTAAGCTGGACAATGAAGCCAACAGCAACCTCGCCGAAGCCGTGGACGCCATGCTGGAACTGTACGATACGGCCAACACGCTGTACGAAGAATCCAATGCCTATCTTTCCGACATCGAAAGTTTCTATTCGGACATCCCGGACATCGAGTCCATGCTCTCCGATGCGGAGGCCCTGCTCGACCGCTGTTCCGACCTGGAAGGCAGCCTGGACGACATGGATGAAAGCTATGTGGAAGACATCCTGACCTACCTGCAGGATGCCATCGACGCCGCCGCTGAGGGGGATGTGTCTTTCTCGGATGTAGAGAGTACCTACGATGAGGTCCTGGGCAACATGCATGACTTCCTGGAGGATTCCAACTATGTGATGGACCTGATGGACGAGACCATCAGCCTGATGGAAGACAGGCTCACCGATGTAGAAGATTGTATTTCAGCGCTGGAATAAAGCTTATGAAAAAACTGTTATGCATATTGTCCCTTGCGGCCGTGCTGTTTGCCGGCTGCGGGCCCAGGTCTCAGATTGAAGACCTCAAGCGGGATGTCAAATCCCTGAAAGAGGCCGACGCCGCCCTGTGGGCGGAAATGTCAGCCGCCATCGACGCCCTGGAGAAAGAACTCCTTGGGCGCATCCAGGACACCAAAGACAAGCTCAACAAGAGCATCGACGAGGCTGTGGCCGACCTGATGTCCCTGATGAACAACAAGTTGCAGGACACCCAGAAGTACCTGGAGACGGAACTGGCTGCCAAGAAAAAGCTGATTGACGAGCATGTCGCCGAGGTTACGAAAAATTCGGACAATGCCTTCACCCTGCTGGACCAGTCCCTGGATGTGGTACAGGACTTCTTGCTGGAGGCCATCGCCAAGAACGACAAAGCGCAGGAAGCCTTGATGCACGAGATGGCCGCGAAGATTGAAAAGATGTCCGGCATCGTGACCGACGCCCAGCAGCAGGCCCAGGCCTGGCAGGAGCGGCTGGACAACATCCAGGAAGAAGGTATGTACGAAGCGATTGCGGCGCTGGAAGCCGATGCCAACAAGCTGAAAGAGTTCAATATCCAGAAATCCGTCAGCGAGATGGAACGGCGCCTGGAGAAATTTTCCAAAATCGTCCTGGACGACCTGACGGAAGACCAGATGCGGGAGGTGAAGGATATGTTGTCCGAGATGGAAGGCTGGTACAGCGATGTCGAGGGATTCGTCTCCGACAGCGAATCGATGGCGGATGAGATGGACAGCATGCTGTCGGAATGGGAAAGCACGGCCGACGATTATTACAACCAGCTCGATTCCTACACATCCGATTTGTCCGACAGGTTGGACTACCTGGCCGACTTCCTGGAATCCAGCTATGACGACGCGACGGATTTGGAGAGCGACGTGAACGACTGGCTGCGCCATCTGGAGACCCTCAACGCCGACCTGAAGGATTGGTCCGAACGTACCCAGGCGATGTCCGACGACTGGGACGGGCAGCATGATGATATCGATTCCCGCGCGGATGACCTGTCCTCGCTGTACGAAGAGCTCGAAGAGGCGAGCCATGCGCTGATGTACGATGTGGATGCGTATATCGACGCCCACCCCTGGATGTTTGACTAAAATAAGCACTTGAATATGAAAAAGTTATTTTATCTGCTACCCCTGCTTCTCGCGCTGACGGCAGGCTGCAAGAAACCCGCAGACAATCCTACTCCCGATCCCTCCAAGGAGCCTGTGGAGACCCCTTCCGCCGATCCCGGTGACAAGTCGGATGACCCCAGTTCGGATGAAAAGTCTGAAGACCCCAGCATGGAGCCGGCACCCGAAATCAAGGTGACCGTCGAGACCGGCGAAGTGGAGGATGTGACGCTGTACCATGCCCTGTTCCATGCCAAGGTGACCCTTGAAAATGCACCGGAAGGTTTCCAGCCCGTGGAATGCTTTATCACCTACGGATTTGAGCCCACGGCCGACGAACTGATTTCCGGCGGAGGCCTGGATGAGCTCTCGGCCGGCACCTCCGACTGGGTGGACATCGAGGCGGAAACAGAAGACCTTGGGGCTGACACCAAATACTACTACGTGGCCTGGACCAAGATTGACGATGTCATCTACAAGGGAAAAGTACGGAATTTCACGACCAAGAAATATAGCGACTACGCCCAGGCCGTCGATTTGGGTCTGAGCGTCAAATGGTGCAGCGTCAATATCGGCGCCATGGAACCTGAAGAATGGGGAGTGTATTTCTCTTGGGGGGAAACCGTCGCCAAGACCACATTCACCTGGGCGACTTATTCCCTATGCACGGAATTCGGAGGCGACCCTAACTATCCTGGTGATATGACGAAATATGAGGGGGTCGATGCCGGCGACAAGACCAAGAAACTGTCTCTCTCCGACGATGCCGCCTACAAGGTCCTCGGCCGGGATTGGAGAATGCCTACAGACACAGAGGCTGAAGAACTCATATCCCAATGTTCCTGGGAATATGACAGCGATAAGATAAGCTACATCGTCACAGGCCCCAGCGGAAAAAGCATCGTATTGCCCCTGGCCGGATGCCGGGATGATCTTGTAGGAGGCTTGATATTCGCTGCCGAACGGGGTTTCTACTGGACTTCCGAATACCAGTCGGGTGAAGGACAGGAGCCCTCTGAGGCGAATATCCTGTATTGCTCCATTGTTGGCAGCCAAACGGCGAAAAAGGAGATTATCACAGGGAGGCTGGATCGCTTTACGGGCAGTCCTGTCCGCGCCGTTGCGAGAGAATAACAACTTAACCTATTACACACGTCCTTCCGCCCGGTGAAGGATATATGAAAGGGTCGGCCGACGTCAGCGGGACGCAGGCCGGCCCTCATCATTTTTATCGGAGACGGCCGGCACTGTTTGCAAATTCCGAAATGATTGCTAATTTTGTAAACGTAATAAAACAATATCCTATGGAACAGCTACCTCTTACTTTCGTTCAGAGTACGGTCGAACCGGACATTCAGGAATGTTACGAGCCGTCCTTCAATTTTTCCAAAGTCAATTCTTCGTTGGGAAGACTGGCCTTTACGGCTGACAAGATTTACTGGCTGCCGGATGCGCCGATGGCCCTGCTTGACCAGGGTTGGGTCATCCATGTCAGTGAAGTCGCCAGCTGTGGCAAGTATGGACTGGCCGGCTTTGTCATCAAACTGAAAGACGGGAAGGAACTCCGTTTCGCCAATGTAGGCGGCAAGATGCGCGACAGCATTACCGAAGCGATTGAATCCCGCAAGGCGACGGCCGGAGAGGTTCCGGCAGCACCTACAGCAGAGGCTCCTGCGGCAGAGGCGGAACCGGTCTCTCCGACGGAGGCCATCACGGGGAGCGCCCCGGACCCGGACTTTACGCCTGAAGATGCCCGCAGCAACAAACTCATGGCCGTGCTGGCGTATCTGGGCGTGCTCGTCCTGATTCCCCTGTTTGCCGCCAAGGAATCCAAATTTGCCCGCTTCCACACGAATCAGGGCCTGATTCTGCTGATTTTCAATGTAGTCAGCATCGTATTCAGCCGGCTGGGATGGGGCACTTTGTCCTGGATTCTGAATGTCATCATCTTCATCCTGGCCATTATCGGCATCATCCATGCCGTCAAGGGCGAGGCCAAAGAGCTGCCGGTCGTCGGCAAATACCGCATTCTCAGCTAAGAAGCGGTTCCTGTTGCAGCCTGCCTCGGGGCCTATTTCAACCCCTTCCAGGGACCTTTTTTAATGGTTCTGCACTGCACATAGCAGGCGGAACAGCCCTGGATTTTATACAGCTCGGTGTCTTCGGGAAGGAACACGTCCAATGACCGGGCGCGGGACTCCCATCCGTCGGCGAAAATGCTGGCATAATAGACAGTTCCATACGGCGCGAACTTCGTCTCCTGGGGCTTGTTGGCCGCCGCACCACATTCGACCGTATAAGGCTCCGTCGGGGTATAGTCGTTCTGGTAGTCGGCACCGGCGAGCAGGGCCGCCGGCAGATAGCGCTGGCAATACGCATCGTTCTCCATCTCCTGCCGGGTGGGGAACTTTGTTTTCAGTATCCGGAGAATGCCGGAAACGACAGTTTCGTCCTTGCACAGCAGCTGAAAACATTTCTCGCCGGTTTCGGGATGGCGGGCAAAGATTTCCATCGCCATCGGCACCATTGCCATCGTACCGTGCAGGGTCTTGCCGAGGAAGGCTTCATACACCGCCCGGAACTCCGTATACCCGGAAGGAACATGGGTAAACGTCACTTCCGCCGTCACCTGCGGGTCGAAATACTGCGTCTCGAAATCGTAGTCGATATCACCGGCGAGCGTATAGGTATGGCTGCCGTAGCGGGCCGTCTCGCCCTCGATTTCCAGTTCATAGACCGTCTCATTGACCAGGCCGGCCCATTTGTCGGTATAGCCCGTGCCTTGCTGGCCGGAACCGGGGTCGTCAGACCCGCCGGTAGGGGGCCCCTGGAACGAATCGGGAATCAATTCACAGCCCACTGCGCCGCAGCACAGGATGGTAGTCACAACGAGGGAAGCTATTTTTTTCATACGGAAAGAGTTAAAGGTTTATCCTAACAAATCAGCCCAGTACCATTATAGTCGGTTGCCCAGGAAGGGAATCAACAGTGCAGTAATGACAGCGGTCGTTTCCATTGCATTTCTTTTCCAACAAATATACACAAAAATAGCGACGAAAGGCTATATTTTATTTAAATTTGCAGCATGATGATTTCAATTACAACACCATGAACGAAGAAGCTTGCACCTCCATCATTGTCGGCTCGAGAATGACCGCCGACGGCTCGATGATTTTTGCCCGTTCCGACGACTCGAAAGCCATCCGGGCGACCCGCCTGGTCCATTACCCTGCCGGGAAAGGCCCCGAACGCTTCGTGTCGATAGACGGTCCTTTCCGTTGCCCGCTGCCCCCGGAGCGCCTGGGATTCAGTGCCCTGGAGCGTGAAAACCTGCCCTACCACTGGGGCGAAGCCGGTTTTAATGACGCGGGGGTCGGCATGAGTGCCACGGAGACCATTTTCTCCAACGAAAAGGTACTGGCGCTGGACCCGTATGTACCGACCGGACTGGGCGAAAACTGCGTGTTCCACATCGTGCTTCCCTATATCCGCTCCGCCCGGGAAGGCGTGCTGCGGCTGGGCAGCCTGATTGAACAATACGGCAGCGCGGAAGGTTTCGGCATCGCATTCATGGACGAGAAAGAGACCTGGTACCTGGAAAATGCCGGCGGCCACCGCTGGCTGGCCAAACGGATGCCGGAAGACAAATACTTCGTATCCGGCAACCAGAGCCGCTACCGGGAATATGACCCGGAGCAGGACCTGGCTTCCGCCGACCTGGTGTCCTGGGCCCGGGAAAACGGCCTGTTCGAGGGAGAATTCGACTTCCACGAGGCCTACAGCCTGGAGAGCGAAAACGACAAGACATACAACTACCCGCGCGTGTGGTACCTGCAGCAGATGTTTACCCCTTCGGTCCAGACGGACGTCCGCGTGAACAACTTCCCGGTGTACCAGAAAGCCGACCGGCCGCTGACCGTCGAGGATATCAAGAAGGCCTTCCGGTCCCATTACGACGGCACCGAGCACGACCCCTACCTGCATGGTAATCCGAAGGAGCCGTACCGCCCCATCTCTATTTTCCGCACCATCAACACCCATATCCTCCAGGTGCGTCCCGGCCTGCCGATCGAAATCGGGCGGGTCGACTACATGGCCGAAGGGATGGCTGACCTGAGTGTATTTCTTCCGCTGTATCAGGGCGTTACATCCTATCCGAAAGCCTACGGAATCGGCTCTTTGCGCTCGCAGAACAGTTCGGCCTATTGGCTGTTCCGCAAGGTGTCCGCCCTGTGCATGCTGAACTACAACGCCTATGCTCCCGAGGTCAAGTACCGCTATGCAAAACTGGAGAAAGAGATGAGCAAGAGCCAGGCGGAGATGGAAGCGGCCTTCCTGCAGCAATACCCGACGGCACCCGAAAAGGCGGTCGTCCTGCTGCAGGCCTGGTCAGACCGTTGGCTGTCCCGCGCCCTGCGGGTGGCCTCCGAACTGAAAGAGTTCTTGTTTACGCAGATTACGCAGGACATCGAGACGGTCTACAAGTTCCATGGCGCATAGATGAGAAGCATGTTCAAGCTGATTCTTGCCATTACCTTCGCCTGCATCCTGTTCACGGCCTGGTGTTTCTACCGGATACTGCCCTTCCCGACATGGGGGAAGGGCTTGTTTGCGCTGCTATACCTGGGCTGCTTCCTGCTCTTTTTCGTCCGCTATGTCTTCCGCAACGGCGAGCCGCCGCTCTGGCTGGGGACGGCGACCTATCTCATCAGCACTTCGTGGATGGTTTTCTTTGTGTATGCCCTGCTGCTTTTCGCGGCGCTGTGGCTGGGAAGGGCGGTCGGACTGGTACCGGCCGGCTTCCTGAAAGACTCGGCCGCAGGGAGCTGCACCGTTATCGGCATCATCACCGTCCTGCTGACCTACGGCTACTTCCACTATCAGCATAAATACAGGGAAGTAATTGATATCCAGACAGATAAACCGCTCGAAAAACCGCTCACGCTGGTCCTCGCCAGCGACCTCCACGTGGGGTACCACAACCGCAAAGCGGAGCTGGGACGGTGGTGCGACCTGTTCAACCGCGAAGAGCCGGACCTGATTCTGATTGCCGGGGACATCCTCGACGGAGACCTGTACCCCGTCAATGCCTGGCACTGTGAAGAAGAATTCCGGCGGCTCCGGGCCCCGGTCTACGCCTGCCTGGGGAACCATGAGTACATTTCCGGCGAAAGCGGTTCCGAGGCTTTCTACGACAAGGCCGGCATTCACCTGCTGCGCGACAGCGCCGTCCGGACGGCGGGCATCCGTATCGTGGGCCGGGACGACCGCAGCAACCGGAACCGCCTGCCCCTGGAGGTTCTCTGCCCGCAGGAAGACACGGTCTTCACCCTGCTGCTGGACCACCAGCCCTATCACCTGGAGGAAGCCGAAGCGGCCGGGGTCGATTTCCAGTTCAGCGGCCATACGCACCACGGCCAGATTTGGCCCGGGAACTGGATCACGGATGCGATGTATGAAAAAGCATTCGGGCCGCACCGGCGTGGCGCGACCCGATATTACGTCAGTTCTGGGCTGGGTATCTGGGGCGGACAGTTCCGAATCGGCTCCCGGTCCGAATACATTGTCCTGCGGCTGCACGGACGCCGCAACCCGGAAACGGAATAACGGACTTACTTCTTATTGTAGGTAAGGACAACCTTGTCAACACGGGTACCTGCTTCCATCGCCAGCATGACGGAGGCCAGCTCAAAGGCAGGGTCTGTCTTGTCCCAGGTAAGGGTAAGCGTATTGCCGTTCACGGCCGCCGTATAGACGATATTGGTCGACACGTTTACCGGCGAATCTGTCTTGGGCAGGGTGACGGTCAGCTTGTTGCCGTCGATGGTGTAGGTGAAACTCCCTTCGATCGATGATGCACCGGTCGGGTCCATGACCAACGCCGTTCCCTTTCCTTCTCCGAGGAACTCCAGGGTGCCGTCCAGGCCGAGTTCGATTTCCTCGTTGATGGTCAGTTTCTGGCCTTCGAAATAGAATTCAACCCCGGCAGGCTCCCATTTTCCGATAATGCTCTTATCCAGGGTGACAGGTTCCGCCTTCTTGCAGGAACCGAGGGCAGCCAGTCCCAGCAGGAGGGCTGCCGCATACAAAATCTTTTTCATCATTATTAAAGTTGTTACTATAATTCCGGGACAATAACCTGCATCATTTTTATCGCCTGTGCCACCCTCGGCATCATAAGAGGGAGGGGCCCAAATGCCGGCATCAGCCGGCCGGCCGT
>CADBPR010000075.1 GCA_902796555.1 uncultured Bacteroidia bacterium | reverse complement strand
ATGGGGGCGTCGGAGTGGGCGCCGCCATTGATGATATTCATCATAGGAACAGGGAGGACATAGGTGTTCGTACCGCCGATATAGCGGTAGAGCGGAATGCCGAGGTATTCAGCGGCGGCCTTGGCAACGGCGAGGGAAACGCCCAGGATGGCGTTGGCACCGAGATTGCTCTTGGTCGGGGTGCCGTCCAGATCAAGCATCACCTTGTCAATGGCGCGCTGCTCGATGGCGGGCATGCCGATGATGGCGGGGGCAATCTTGTCGTTGATATTGGCAACGGCCTTGAGAACGCCCTTGCCGCCGTAGCGCTTGGGATCGCCGTCACGGAGCTCGAGGGCTTCGTTTTCACCAGTGGAAGCGCCGGACGGTACGGCTGCAGTTCCGATAACACCCGATTCGAGGATCACTTCGGCCTCGATTGTAGGGTTTCCTCTGGAGTCGAGGATTTCCCTTCCTGTTACTTGAATAATTCTCATTTTAAATATTGTATTAATGAAGTTTGCAAAAATGCGGCGCAAAAACCGTATGTCCGCAAGGACTCCGCGTTTTGCGCCGCAAAGATACGAATTCCCTGGATTATTTCAAAGTCTTGCGCTGCTCAATAATCAGCTCGACCAGCGAGCGGGCGCCGGCGGCTTCATTCAGCCCGGACACCTCTGCGCTGCGGAAATAATCAAGTGCCTTCTCGAAGTTCTCGGACAGGGCGTAATATACACCGCGGGTGTAACGGGCCACCGGGGTGTCACCCAAACGGTCCAGATAGCGGGCGGCACGTTCCAGGTCGCCGGCAGCCATGGCGCCGTTGGCGGCGTTGATATTGGCCACCTCATCGTCCGGATAGACCCGGGCGGCCATGCGGAAGACGCGGTTGAACTCTTCGGAACCGGGTTCATACCCTTCGGCCGCGAGGAAGAATTCCTGGATGCTGAGGTTGCGCGGGCGCAGCTCCATCATCTTGCGGACCTCTTCGGCGGTGGTGTAGCTGCGGATGGTGTAGCTGACCTTGTAGTCGGTACGGCGCAGCTCGGGGAACACGTTCTTCAGGAGGTACTGGTAATCCTTCGAATAGGCTTTCAGTTTGGCTTCCTTACGGTCCGCATCCAGGTCGGAATCAATCAGTTCCAGGATTTTCGCCTTGTTCTTCAGGGCGTCGGATGCCTCCACGGCAGCACGCAGGCCGTCCCAGTTCTCGGCGACGGACTCGACCGCCCAGATGCTCTCGGGCAGCGGATACAGGCCGGAAACATACTTCTTCAGGGCCTCGGTACGCTCGCGGGCGAACTTCTCGTTGGCGGAGTAACGGCCTTCCGGAGAAGAGTAGCCACGCAGCATAATCTGGGTAATCGTGATGTCGTTGTCGGTCCGCACAGAATCGATGGTGGCGCGGATCTTGGCCAGCTCGGCGGTGTTGTTCTGGTACTCGGGTTCGAGGGTGGTCTTGCCACTCTTGAAAATCACGAATGCCTCACCGGAAATGGAACGCTCCTTGGTCTGGACACCGGCATCCGGCTGTACATAGACATAATGGGGCACGTATTCGATGATTTCCGGTTCGGGTTCTTCATATTTCCCGATAACGATGCCGGAGCCGCTCTTGCCGACCTTGCCGCAGCAGCCGTTCTCGATATAGTCGATGCGCAGTTCGGCACCGTCCATCCAGTCGGCATAGGGCACTTCGTCCGTATAGGCGAGGTTCGCTGGGGCTTCGCGCTCCAGATAGAGATAATCACCGTCGGCGAAGGGCGTAGCCGTACGGGCTTCGCGGGCGATGGAATAGAAACGGCCGCGGCTGTAGATACCAATCGGCTTCAGGGCGAGGCTCTGTTCACCGTTGAAGAGGGTCGGGATAAAGGTGACGGCGGTGTTGCCGGTAGCATGTACCCGGGAGAGGTCCACCTGCATCGCAACTACGAGGTCATCCAGGTTGTGGTTCAGGGAGACCTGGCTTACATTGAGCCCGAACTCGGACTGTGCCTGGGCGGCAAAACAGGCGGAGAGGGCGATAACGAGGGCAATGATATTCTTTTTCATAGCGCTTTCCTGTTAGAAGAGATACACGATGGCAATGGACAGACGGGTGGGACCGATGTAATCGTGGTGCCCGGTGTAGTAGGGCTTCGTACCTTCGGCGAGGAAATACTTGCCGTCGGTTCCCTTGGTCATTTCATAGTCCGGTCCGATGGCGTCGATATAGCCGAGGCCCAGTTCGAACTCGATGTTCCAGTGGCGGCCGAGCACCAGGTCATAACCGGCCGAGAGACCGGCTCCCCAGGTCTTGTTCCCGACCAGCAGATAGCTGTTCAAGTCTACGCCGTACTTCGGGCTGAATTTCCGCATATCCAGCGGGAAACCGCCGATCTGCACCTGGCCGAAGAGACCGTTGACGCTGATGAAAGCGCCGTTGAAACGCTCGCAGAACCAGTAGCGGACACCCGGCTGGACCAGCCAGTGGTTCAACTGCATGTTGCCGAAGACATTGAACTGCTCAGGGTGGTAACTGCCGGACACTTCGACAGACCAGTTACGGGCGAATCCCCATTCCAGCGCGAGGTTGGGAGAGAGGGTTGCGTCGTGCAACAGATTCGTCTTCAGTGCCACCTTATTCTGGGCGGCGGCTCCTATCGGAAGGAGAAGGGCCAGCCCCAAAAGGAGAGATAAGAATTTAGGTTTCATTTGTTTATGAATGTGTTAAACGTTTTAGTCTGATACAAATATAATAAAAAAGCGTAAAAGTTGAGCCGTTTGTGCGGAAATTGCTATCTTTGCAGCCCGAACTTGACAAAAATAATGGCGGTTACACCGAAGAAATACCTCGAAGAGCTCCGGCATGAAAGTGCCCGGCGTTTCGGCAAGGGAACGACCCGCGGCGGTTTGCTCGCCCTCAGTCCCCTGCTGGTATTCCTGGTCGTGTACCTGGTTTCCGCCTTCATTGCCGGCGATTTCTATAAGATTCCGGTGTCGGCCGCTTTCCTGGCCGCGTCCGTCTATTCGATTCTGATCAGCCGCGGCGGCTCCCTGGACAACCGGGTGGCCATTTTCTCCCAGGGCGCGGGCAACAAGACCGTTCTCCTGATGCTGTGGATTTTCGTACTGGCCGGGGCTTTTGCAGCGACGGCCAAGGAAATCGGTTCCATCCAGGCCAGCGTCAACCTGACCCTGAAGGTCCTGCCCGAGGAGATGCTCCTGCCGGGCCTGTTCCTGGCGGCCTGCATCGTGTCAATGGCCGTGGGCAGCAGCGTCGGGACCATTGTCGCGCTGGTTCCCATCGCCGCCGGTCTGGCCGCCGGAAGCGGGCTGGAAACGGCCCTGGTGACGGCTGTCATCGTCGGAGGCGCCTTTTTCGGAGACAACCTGTCCTTTATCTCCGACACAACCATCGCGGCTACGCAATTGCTGGACTGTTCGATGCGGGACAAGTTCAAGGCCAATATCTGGATTGCCGGACCGGCTGCCCTGCTGGTCTTCGGCCTGTATGTCTGGATGGGGCTGGACATGGGTGGAACGCCGGTCACGGGCAGCATTGACTGGGTCAAGGTACTCCCCTATCTGCTGGTCATCGTCCTGGCCATCGCCGGAATGAATGTGCTGGCCGTCCTCTGCCTGGGGCTGCTGGCCAACGCCGTCATCGGCTTCGCTACCGACTCCCTGACCTGGCTGAGTTTCCTGACCGCAATCGGCAGCGGCATCGCCTCGATGGGCGACCTGATCATCGTCACGATGCTGGCCGGCGGCATGCTGGAAGTCATCCGGTACAACGGCGGCCTGGAATTCCTGATGGAACGCCTGACGCGCGGCATCCGCGGCAAACGGGGCGCGGAACTGAGCATCGCCGCCCTGGTGAGCCTGGCGAATTTCTGCACGGCCAACAATACCGTCGCCATCATCTCGACCGGCGGCATGGCCCGCGAAATCTGTCAGAAAACCGGACTGGACCCCCGCAAAGTGGCCAGCATCCTGGACACCTTCTCCTGCCTCGTGCAGTGTATCATCCCTTACGGCGCACAGATGCTGATGGCGGCCGGCCTGGCCGGCATCTCCGCCTTCTCCATCACCCGTTATCTCTATTATCCCCTGGCCTTGCTGGTCATGGCCCTCTCATCCATCCTCTTCCGGTATCCCCGAAAATATTCTTGAACACACCATGGAGCGCTTTTACGGTATCCTGATTGGCATCGCCTCTTTCCTTATCATCGGTTTCTGCCACCCGCTGGTCATCTGGGCGGAGTACCGGTGGACCCGCCGCTGCTGGTGGGTTTTCCTCGTGGCCGGGATTGCCCTGTCCGTCGCCTCCCTGCTGATTCCGCATTGGGTGGCCTCCACCATCGTCGCCGTAATGGCTTTTTCCCTTTTCTGGGGTATTCTGGAACTGTTTGAACAAGAAAACCGGGTCCTGCGGGGCAATTTCCCCATGAACCCGATTCACCAGGACTATTATATCCGCCAGCGCGCCATCAAGCACCTGGAAAAAACCCGCCAGGATTAGCGGCATTGAACAGCGTGACGGCGGCGGAGCAGCGGAGCGCCGGGCGGATAAGGCCGACGTAACCCTCCTCTCAGGAGGCCGTTCCGTCCCGGCCGGAGCGCGAAGCCGCAAGGTCCTGGAAATCAAGCGAAGCAGCGGAGGACCGGACGGATAAGGCCGACGTAAACCTACTCTCAGGAGGCCGTTCCGTCCCGGCCGGAGCGCGAAGCCGCAAGGTCTTGAAAATCAAGCGACTCAGCAGAGCAGCGGAGCGCCGGGCGGCTAGAGCAGGAGGGCTGTCAGGTGGAAGCCAATCCAGGCTACGACCCAGGCGACAACCATGGTATAGGCGCAGACGGCGATGGCCCAACTCCATTTGCCGGTCTCGTTCTTAATCGCGACAAAGGTGGCGATGCAGGGGAAATACAGCAGCACGAAAATCATGAAGGCCACGGCGGCCGGGAGAGAAACGCTGCTCACCAGCGCCGCCTGCAGCTGGGTCTCGGCGACATCTTCATCCGCGGGGGCCTCCCCCTGGGAATACATGACGCCCATCGTGCTGACAACCAGCTCTTTGGCGACAACGCCCGTCAACAGGCCGATATCCATTTTCCAGTCAAATCCCAGCGGGTCCAGGGCCGGAGCGACCGCCTTGCCGATTTGTCCGATATAAGACTGTTCCTGCTGCTCCTTCGGGCTCTGCCCCTCATGGCGCGGGAAATAGCCCAGGGTCCAAATCACGAGCGAACCGACCAGAATCGTCGTCGCCATCTTTTCCAGATACTGTCGGCCCTTCTCCCAGGTATGGCGCCAGATGGCCTTCCCGGTCGGAACGCGGTACGGCGGCAGTTCCATCACGAAAGGCAGGTCGTCATCCTTGACGAAACGCTTGATAACCAGTGCAGAAAGGATAGCCATCACCACGCCGAGGGCATAGATGCCCAGCAGGGCGATGCCGGCATGACGCGGGAAGAACGCCCCGGCCAGCAGCACGAAAATCGGCAGACGCCCGGCGCAGGACATAAAGGGCAGGATGGCAATCGTGATGAGACGGCTCTTGCGGCTCTCGATGGCGCGCGTGGCCATGATGGCCGGGACATTGCAGCCGAAACCCATCACCATGGGGATGAAACTCTTGCCATGCAGGCCGATCCGGTGCATCAGCTTGTCCACGATGAAGGCGGCACGGGCCATGTAGCCGGAGTCCTCCATCAGCGATATAAAGAAATACAGAATCAGGATGTTGGGCAGGAATACGAGCACGCTGCCCACGCCCCCGATGACCCCGTCCACGACCAGGTCTTTCAGCCAGCCTTCCTTCATGAAGGACGCCACGAAATCCCCGAAACGGCCGACCAGCCAGTCAATCCATTCCATCGGATAGTTCCCCAGGGTGAACGTCGCCTGGAAAATGCCGTACAGCAGCACGATGAAGATGGGAAACGCCGCCCACTTGTTCGTGACGATGGCGTCTATCTTGTCGGTCAGGGTGCGCCGCGGCCGGTCTTCGACATGCTGTTTGTAGGTCTCGGCCAGGGCGCCCTGGATAAAGGCGTATTTGGCGTCGACGATGGCCGACTCCGCCGGGGTCTGCAGGAGGTCCTGGATCCGCTGCGACTCCTCGAAACGGGCCGCGATGATGGCGTCCCGGTTGGGCAGGCGGTCGATGACCCGCGCAATGTCGGCATCGTTTTCCAGAAATTTGATGGCCAGGTAACGGGTGGAATAGCGCGAACGCAGGTCGGGGTTCTGCCAAAGCAGCTCCTGAATACGCCGGATGCTCTTTTCGATTTCCGGGCCGTGATTGATATGGATGTGACGGGCCAGTTTCTCGTCGCCGCCTTCATAGACCTTGATGACGGTGTCGAACAGCTGCGGAATGCCCTCGCCGTCCCGGCTGACCGTCGGACAGACCGGTGCGCCGAGCAACAGGCTCAGCTGGGCGATGTCCACGGTATCCCCTTTCGCCCGCAGTTCGTCATACATGTTCAGGGCAATGACCGTACGCAGGTTCATGTCGATGACCTGGGTGGTCAGATAGAGGTTCCGCTCGATATTGGAAGCATCCACGACGTTGACGACCACGTCCGGGACATTGTCAATCAGGTTCTTGCGGACATAGAGCTCTTCGGGACTGTAGGCCGACAGGGAATAGGTTCCGGGCAGGTCCACCAGCACGAAACGGTATCCGCCATAGGTAAAGCGCCCCTCTTTGGCGTCCACCGTGACGCCGCTGTAGTTGCCCACATGCTCGTGGCTGCCGGAAGCGATGTTGAACAGGGAGGTTTTGCCGCAGTTGGGATTGCCCACCAGGGCCACACGGATTTCATGTCCCCGTTCGGCGGCCAGTTCCTTCATCTCACGCGATACGACAGCCTCGGGGTCGGTGGCATAGAGGGGCTCCAGGGCGTGTTCGACGGCAATGTGCGCCTTCGCCTCGGACTCGCTGATGACGTCAATCATGCGCGCTTCTTCCCGCCGCAAGGAGATTTTGTAGCCGAGAATCTTGTATTCAATCGGGTCTTTCAGCGGGGCGTTAAGCACGACCTCAACCGTTTTCCCGGCAATAAAACCCATCTCAATCAGGCGTTTCCGGAAACTTCCGTGTCCGTTCACCTTGGCGATGACCGCCTTCTCCCCCGTCTTCAGTTCAGCAAGCAGCATGGTTATTCAAAATCATTCATATCAATCAGGTTGTTCAGCAGGGCGTAGACCGTCAGGCCGGCCACCGTCTTGATACCTGTCTTTCGGGTAATGTTTTTCCGGTGCGTGATGACCGTATAAATCGAGATATGGAAGCAGTCCGCAATCTCCTTGTTGAGCATGCCCTTGGCCACGCAGACAAGGATTTCCTTTTCACGGGCGGAAAGTTCCTCTCCTTCCGCGCGAGGGGCCTCCTGGTGCGCCTCCAGGGCGCTGCGCAGCTTGCGAATCAGGGTGACCGGGTCGTCGAACAGCCCCAGGGTCTCATCGTACTGCCGCAGCGTATCCTCGTCCATCGGCGTGGAGCGCAGGGCAACGACAGCTCCGTCGCAACATTCCGCCACAAGCGCCCGGCCGTTCGCGCGCGAACCGTAGTCGAACACGATGGGGTCTACGATGACCACCTCGGGCGACAGGTTGCGCAGACGGGCCTGGCTGCTGCGCGAAAAATCGGACAGGACCATGACCACCTCAAATTCCCCTTGGCTGCCGAAAACAGCTTCCAGCCCCCGTGCAATGAGGGTGGAAGGCTCAATCAGCAAGACGTTCCGCTTATTCATGGTGCTCCAACTGGTTAACGACGGGCACCAAGATTTCATCTTCGATGAAGGTGTGCTTCGCCAGATCTTCTCCCAGGGCATACAGATGCACCAGGACAGTCAAGATATCGTTGTTGTCACATTCCTGCGGCAGATATTTCATCACGATGTTCTTCAGGTCGTCCAGTTTTTCTTCGATGTTGGAATGGTTCTCTTCGTACTGGAGAATCGAGAAATCGGGGCAAGCCTTGTGGACCAGGACGGATTCCACATAGGGGAACACCGTATTTTCTTCGTAGTCGAAATGCCGGGACAGCTCTTCTTTATACTGGGCGAAGAAGGACCAGATGACCCGTTTGCGGGGCTCGTCGCAGGGAGCGATGGCCCGGGAAATGGCATCCGCCAGGTTCCGGACGGCGACGCCCATATAGTAGGCATGGGAAGAATGCAGGTATTTGACCACGTCGCGCAGGTCCGTTTCCTGCAGTCGGTCCGGCCCTGGCCGATAGCCGTCGAAGGTATAGACATTGCAAATCAGCAGGAACGTATTGACGTTGACGTTGTTATGGGCACACGCCTCTGCGACGGTCTCGTCTCCGAAGCCGAAACCGATGCCGACCCGGGAGAGAACCCCCAGGAGACGGTAGTTGATATCGATCAGGTCCGCCAGTTTCATCTGGTCGGAGAACAGGGGCGTCCCCGCATGCTTTTTTGCTGTCATAACGTATTCATAAACAGACTGCAAATTTAGTCATTCAAAAATAATAATTCAATACATCCACGATGCTTCATAAACCCAAAGCTCCTGCCTTTCGCAAGGGAGGAGCCGGTACAACAATTAAAAGGACCTTGAATGTATCGCATGTGCGCAATAGCTTTCATTTATGGCTGATGGTTCTCCATCCGGATGCAAAGGTACGGACCATCTGCGCCAGGGACAATACCGACTTATAGGGATTCCTTCGCCCGGCTTATCCCTATTTATGGTTTATTTACATAAAACGGCCGGTCCGGACATAAAAAGTGGGTGGCTAAAAAGTCGCTTCAGCGACCGGCCGGAGGCCGAAATACCCCCTAATAGGGGGTTCAGACGATAGTCTGAGGGGGT
>CADBPR010000074.1 GCA_902796555.1 uncultured Bacteroidia bacterium | reverse complement strand
GCCCCACCAGGTGGGAGAGTAGGTAGCTGCCGTTCTTCGAATCCCCGGACCAAGAGATTGGCCCGGGGATTTTTTTGTCTATTCCTCTTCGGCGGCTTCGCGCTTCGGCCGGGGCGGAACGGCCTCCTGCGAGAAGGGATACGTCGGCCTTATTCGCCCGGTCCTCCGCTGCATCGCCGCCGCGGAACTCGGAAGAATATTGGAGACTGCGGCGCTTCGCAACTTCCGGCGCGCGAAACAGCAATGCGAAGGAAATTGCAGAATTGACAAAGATTGATTATCTTTGTGAGGGTATGGCTATATTGGAAAAAATAGTGGTTCAGGATTTCCGGAACATTGGCTTGGCGGAACTGGAGTTCTCGCCCAATATTAACTGTATTTCCGGGAATAACGGGGAAGGAAAGACCAACCTGATGGATGCCGTCTACTATCTGTCCATGACCAAAAGTGCCTTTTCTCCCTCAGACCGATACAATTTCCGCTATGGCACATCGGCTTTTTCCCTCGCGGGAACCTACCGTATGCCGTCCGGACAGTCTTCCCGTTTTGCCATTCAGGTGACCCAGAATGAGAAGAAACTGCGCCGGGATGATAAGAATTATCCGAAAATATCGGCGCATATCGGTGAACTGCCCATTGTCATGGTCTCGCCGGCCGATATTGCCCTGGTCAGCGAATCAGGGGAGGGCCGCAGGCGTTTCCTGAATGCGGTGCTAAGTCAGATGGATAGCACGTATCTTTCTGATGTACAGCAATATAACAGATTGCTGATGCAGCGCAACAAGCTTTTGAAAGACCATTTGCCCGAACCGGGGCTGCTGGATGTTTTCGATAGCCGTATGGCGGAATATGCCGCTCGTATTTACGACAGCCGCAAACAGTTCGTCCGGCAGCTGTCCCCCCTGGTCACCCAGTATTACCATTTGCTCTCCGGCGGACAGGAGACCGTAGAGATAGCCTATCTTTCCGACCTGGACAAGGGCTCCCTGCTGGACCTTCTTTCCGCTACCCGGGAACGTGATTTCCTGCTGCACTTCACCGGCTCGGGAATCCAACGCGATGACCTGGATTTCCGGATGGACGGACATCCCATCCGGCGCTGCGGCTCACAGGGACAGCAGAAATCCTTCTTGGTTGCCTTGACTTTTGCGCAGTACGAACTCATGAAACAAGGTTATGGGTTCCCGCCGATGCTGCTGCTGGATGACGTGTTCGACAAACTGGACATGAACCGCATCTCCAACCTGCTTTCGCTGGTGGCCGGTGCGGAATTCGGACAGATTTTCATCACGGACAGCAACAAGGTGCGAATGTCCTCCATTGTGGACAGCATCACCCGCGACCGCGCCTATTTTGAAACGGTAAACGGTTCATTTACAAAGCTATGAACGACTACGAGAGCCGATACCGCATTGCCCGCAAAGAGGCGGTCCCGATGGAAGAACTCGTCGCGATGTATATCCGCGACATGAGAATTACGGCGGGACTCAACCGGCAGCGCATCTTCGAAACCTGGGAGGAAGTATCCGGATGCGCCTCCTATACGTTGGATAAATATTTCAAGGACGGGGTCCTCTATTGCAGGATGTCGTCCTCCGTAGCCCGCAGCCGCGTCAATCTGCAGAAAGACTTTATCCTGAATCTGCTCAATGCCCGACTCGCGAAAGACAAACTCTATAACCCCGACGAAGGGTTTGTAAAAGCGATTGTACTGAAATGAAACTGGTGATTGACAATGCCATTCCGTTTATCCACGGTGTGTTCGAGCCTTATGGAACCGTCGTGTACAAGGAATGTGACAAAATCGGACCGGAGGATCTGAAGGATGCCGACGCCCTGATTACCCGTACCCGCACGCGCTGCGATGCGGCATTACTGGAAGGTTCGGCCGTTAAAATCATCGCGACGGCTACCATCGGTACCGATCATGTGGATTTGAACTGGTGCGATGCGCACGGCATTCTGGTGCGCAATGCGGCCGGATGCAATGCCGGCGGCGTGGCCCAATATGTGTTTTCCGCCCTGTACGGGACGGCTTCCCGCCGGTCGATTTCACTGGCCGGGAAGACCATCGGTATCATCGGCGTTGGTAGCGTCGGCCACCGGGTAGAAAATATGGGACAGAATCTGGGTTTCCGTATTTTGCGAAATGACCCGCCCCGGGAAGCCGTAGAAGGCCCCTTTGAGTTCTGTTCGCTGGATACCTTGCTGCAGCAGGCGGATATCGTGACCCTGCATGTCCCGCTGAACGACAGCACCCGCTATATGGCAGACCGCGCGTTTTTCAAAAAGATGAAACCTGGCGCCTTCTTTATTAATGCCGCGCGGGGCGAGGTTGTGGACGAACAGGCGTTGCTGGAGGCCCTTCCGCGGCTGGGACCGGTGATTATTGATACCTGGGACCACGAACCGGACGTCAACCGGGAACTGCTGGAACGCGTCGCCATTGCCACGCCTCACATCGCCGGCTATTCCTACCAAGGCAAGCAGAACGGCACGGCGGCAGCCGTCCGGGCCATCGCCCACTATTTCGGAATCCAACCCCTCTTTGAGTTCTTCCCGCAGACGGAACATCCTGAAGATGAAGCTGTTCGCCTGAATCTCCGGGGAAAGACACAGGGCGAGATAGCCGCCGTTTTTCAGTACAATTACCCGATTTTTACGGACGATTTCATGTTCCGGCTCCATCCCGAGCACTTCGAGAAACTCCGTTCCGAATACCGTTATCGCCGAGAAGTCTATTTAGAATAAATCCATACCCTTATGTTTTCAATCGAGGATACCCGGCAGATTGAAGCCAGAGGCTCCACTGTCAAAACCGTTCAAGCCCAGACAGATCGTTTTAAAAAGGGCTTTCCCTGGATGAAAATCATCGGTCCGGCCACGCCGGAGCGGGGCATCAAGGTGTTGACCGATGCCCAGGCCGACGAGGCGGTCCGTTATTACGAGCAGGCACAGATTGACGGGACATGCAAGTTCGTTCCCGCATCCGGGGCGGCTTCCCGCATGTTCAAAGACATTTTCAGCGGGCTGGCCCTGTTGGAAAAAGGGGAGGACACGCCGCCTGACGCAGCCGTTTCCCGTTTGGCTGCCCATATTGAACAATTCGCCTTCTATCGTCCCGACTGTTTCGGGCAGCCGTCCGATTCGCAGGCCTACCGCCGCGAGGTGGCCGAAAAACTCCTGACAGATAAGGGATTGGGATATGGCTCCAAACCAAAAGGCGTGCTGGCTTTCCACCGCTACGCAGACGAAGTCCGTACCGCCTTTGCCGAGCATTTGGTGGAAGCGCAGGATTATATGCGCAATCCCGACGGCACCGCCAACCTGGTCGTGACGATATCTCCGGAACACAAGCCCCTGTTCGAGGCGGCTCTGGAGGAAGTCCGGGCGCGTTATGAGCAGCGCTACGGTGTCCGCTATCACATCACGTTTACCTTCCAGGACCCGGCTACGGATACGATTGCCGTCGATGAACGCAACAAACCCTTCCGGACCGATGACGGGCGGCTTCTCTTCCGACCGGCCGGTCATGGTGCCCTGATTTACAACCTGAATCAGGTTCCGCAGGAGATGGTTTCTATCAAGAATATCGACAATGTCGCGCATGAACGCCTGCTTCCCCTGACGGCGCGGTACAAAAAAGTGCTGCTGGGGGAATGTGCCCGGTTGCGGGACATCCTGTTCGGATACCTGCGGGCCCTGGATGCGGAAAGCAATCCGGGCGCACCTTCCTGCCGCAGCCTCTGCGACCGGATTGAATCCTTTCTGGACAAAGAACTCTGTATCCAGCTTCCGCTGACACCGGATCCGGCTGCACGGGTCGCCCTGCTCCGCAGCAAACTGAATCGCCCGATTCGCGTCTGCGGGATGGTCCGCAATGAGGGCGAACCCGGCGGCGGTCCTTTCGTCGTGGCCGGAAAAGACGGCAGTTCCAACCTGCAGATTCTGGAAAGCGTCCAGATTAACGGCGACGAACCCCGTTCCCGGGACATTCTCGCCCGTGCGACGCATTTTAACCCGGTCGACCTGGTCTGCTGCCTCCGCAATTATAAAGGCGAGAAATTCGACTTGTTGCAATATGTGGACGAAGACGCCGGATTCATCAGTTCCAAAAGCTATCAGGGACGGGAACTGAAGGCCCTCGAACTGCCGGGCCTTTGGAATGGCGCCATGAGCGATTGGAATACGATATTTGTAGAAGTACCCCTTGAAACCTTCAACCCGGTGAAGGTGGTCCTCGACCTGCTCAGACCGGCCCATCAGCCATGATTCGCCGTGCAGGTGCCCTGGATGCGCTCCGGGGTCTGGCCATCATCCTGATGGTCTTGTCTTCGATGGAAGTGTTCGGCATCTTGCCGGCGTGGATGTACCATGCCCAGGTGCCGCCGCCCGACCATGTCTTCAATCCCGACCTGCCGGGCATCACATGGGTTGACCTCGTGTTCCCGTTCTTCCTGTTTGCCATGGGGGCTTCATTCCCGTTCTCCATCAAGCGGCGGGTGGAAAAAGGCGCAACCCGGGGACGCCTGTTCCTGGATATTCTGCTGCGCGGTGTACGGCTGGCCGTCTTCGCGATTTTCGTCCAGCACTTCTATCCTTATATGATCAGCAGCCCGCAAGATGCCCGTGCCTGGGGCCTTGCGATTGGCGCCTGGGCCGTTTTATTCCTGATGTTCATGCGTTTACCGGGCCAGCTTCCCGATTGGGTCGGCTGGGCGGTGAAAGGCGTCGGCTACGCGCTGGCCCTGCTGATGTCCTGCCTGGTCCATTTCGACGGCGGCCCCAATCTGCTGGAGAATCCGGTGGCGTTCCTGTCCACCAGCAATATCATTCTGCTGGTACTGGCCAATGCGGCCTTCTTCTGCGGTATCGTCTATCTGCTGACCATGGACTCCATACCGGCCCGGCTGCTGTTCCTGCTGGCCCTGGCCGTGCTGGCGGTGTGCGGCCTCGTCTTTGACCAGTCCTGGTTGCGCAAGGCGTTGGATTGGTCGCCGGTTCCGTGGCTGTACCGTTTTGATTTCCTGAAATACTGCTTTATCGTCCTGCCCGGTTCCATAGCAGGGGAGTGTCTGCTGGGTTGGATGGAAGACAAGGTGAACCTGAATACGGGAAGTCGCTGGCGTCCGGTGCTGATGCTCGTTCTTCCGCTGGCCCTGCTGATTGTCAATCTGGTCTGCCTGTTCGGCCGCTATCTGCTGACGGGCGCCGTGACTTCACTGGTGCTCTGTATCGTCGGCGTCATCCTGATGCGGGGAGCGAGCGGCAATGATGAGCAGTTGTGGCAGCGCCTCTTTATTATCGGGTCCGTTTTGCTGCTGTTGGGCCTTGCGCTGGAGCCGCTTCAGGGCGGGATTAAAAAAGACCATGCCACATTCAGCTATTTCTTTGTAACCTCCGGACTGGCCACGCAGATGCTGCTGTTCTTCCATGTCCTGTGCGACCATTATGCCTGTGTCCGCAGTACGGCCTTCCTTCGCCTGACAGGACAGAATCCGATGATTGCCTATGTGAGCGGACAGCTGTTGGTCATGCCGCTGATGGCGCTGACCGGCATCTGGACTCCTTTCCTGAGCTGGTGCGGGACTTCTCCCTGGCTCGGTTTCTTTGTCCAGGGCGTCGGCCTTACCACGCTCGTTGTCCTGGTCACGATGCTCTTCTCCAGGCTCCATTTGTATTGGAGGACATAGTTTTAGTCATTTAAAAAAATTAACTGAAGCAACTCATTTTTTTATCATTCCTTAAGGAGTGACCTATTACCTCTGACAGATGCAAATTTTTGAAAAAAAGTTTGCATCTTCAATTTTTTATTACTACCTTTGCAGTGTACTATTGAACTAATACACTATGATTACCATTGACAACCTGGCTTTCAGTTACGGCACGAAGGCAGTTCTGAAAAACATTTCGATGACCCTCCAGGAAGGTCGCATATACGGCCTGCTGGGGGAGAACGGTGTCGGCAAGACCACCCTGCTGACCCTGCTGTGCGGGCTTAAAAAACCCTTGAGCGGTCGGATTCTTACCGATGGCATGTTGCCCTATGACCGCCAACCCGCCCTGCTCCAGGGGCAGTATTATCTCCCCGATGATGTGTCTCCCCAGGGGGTGACGGCAGAAACCTTCGCCCGGCAGAACGGCCGTTTCTGGCCCCGTTTTGACCTGAGGAAATTTTTGGCTGTCCAGCAGGAGTTTGAAACGCCTGCGGACAAGAAAATGGATACCCTTTCGGCCGGCCAGCTGAAAAAAACCTATATCAGTTTTGCCCTGGCGACGAATGCCCGGTATCTCTTTATGGACGAACCGACCAACGGCCTGGATATTCCGTCCAAGAGCCAGTTCCGCTCCGCCATTACCAAGTATACGGCCGAGGATTCCACCATCGTCATTTCCACCCACCAGGTGCGTGACCTGGAGAATATTATCGACCCGATTATCATTCTGGACAATCAGGAGGTCCTGTTGAACGCCAGTATGGAGGATATCGCGGCACGCTTGTATTTCGAATACGGCGAAGACCTGCATCCTGATGCGCTGTATTGTGAACCGCTTCCCGGCGGCTTCATCCAGGTCTGCCCCAATCCCGACGGTGCGGAGAGCCGCGTCCATATCGAAGCCCTGTTCAACGCTGTCCACCGGAACAAAGAACTTGTCAAATCCCTTTTCAAAAACGCCTAAGTCATGAGTAACGTATTTGATTTCAATCGTTTCGGAAAATATCTCGGCTACGATTTGAGAAACCTCTGGTCCCGTTTCGGAATCAACTTGCTGGTGCTCGGCCTTTTCCCGCTGATTTATTATATCTTCTGGTTGCTGTTCAGCACATTTGCACCCACGAATGATATGTCCGCCCCGTCGCTGACCTTCCGGGCCATCGCATTCTGGATTCCGCTGATAGCCCTCCTCGTGGCCTGTCCTGCCAAGGTCTATGGCTCGTTGACCGAACGCCACAGCGGCAGCGAATGGCTGTTGGTGCCGGCATCCCGGCTGGAAAAGTTCCTGTCCATGATGCTGGTCTGCCTGGTTGTCGTGCCCATTTCTTATCTGCTTATCTATACGTTGTCAGACGGGCTGATTTGTCTGCTGGATCCCGCCTGCGGTGAACCGCTTCTGCGATTCGACCTGAATACCTATCTGATAGAAGGGTCTGACGGCGTCGTTTCCCTGGTCGGACGCGGATTCTGGCTGCTGTGGAGCTCCATGGTACAGACCATTCTGATATTTTTGCTCGGCGCCCTCTGTTTCCGGAAGGGCAAAGTGGCCAAGACGGTATTGGTTCTGATGGGCCTGGGCATCCTGACGTCTCTGCTGGGAACCGTGTTGGTTGGGATGCGGTTCGCTGATTCGGAAGAAATCCTCCAGCGTATGCAATGGTGCTTGGAAAACCCCGACTTTCTGGTCAACCTCTTCCTGAACCTGCGTCTGCTGATTGTCGGCGGCGGCCTGGCCCTTGCCATCTGGTTTAGGCTTAAGAGTTTAAAACACTGAAAATCATGGATTTCGAGAATAATAAACCCATCTGGCTGCAAATCTATGAAGGGATTTGCGAGCGGATTCTCAGCGGCCAGTTCCTTCCGGAGCAAAGGATTCCTTCTGTACGGGAGTATGGGGCTGAAATCGGTGTGAATCCCAACACGGTGATGCGCACCTATGAGAAACTGACGGCGGAGGGGATTGTCTACAACCGCAGAGGTATCGGTTATTTTGTCAGCGCCGATGCCCCCGACAGGATTCGCGAAGCGCAACGCCAACATTTTATGGAGAATGAAGTGCCGGCATTTCTCCGCAGGATGCAGCTCCTGGATATCAACCCGGCTGAAATAATCAAATAGCAAAGAGATATGAAACGTAGTATTATCATGCTTGCAGCCGTCGTGCTCCTCGCCCAGAGCTGCTATGTCCGAATCAACGGAAAACGGTTGAATCTATCGACCGGCAGTGTTGAAGACAGCGCTGTCGTGCTTCGGGACGGAACCCTTCCGTCCGGGCTTGACGAGATTGCGCTGACCGCATCGTTTGACGTTCAGTTCATCCAGTCCGATGAATGTCGCTATGAAGTCTCCGCACCCGAGAACCGTCAGGAATATATTGAATTGGCGGTGGAGGAGAATCGACTGATTATCAGAGCAAAAGAGCAGGAAGGAGCAATCTGGTTCGGCTCCGAACCGGTTGTCATCCGGGTCTGGATGCCGGTTTTGAACCGGGTTTCTGTCACCGGCAGCGGCGATTTTTCCGCCCCTTCCATCCAGTCCGGACCCTTCCACCTGGTCGTCACCGGATCCGGCGACGTGTCGGTGGAAAAGCTGGCGGTCCGTTCGCTCTCTACCTCGCTGACTGGCAGCGGGGACATTACCGTCAAGGGACTGGAAACCGGCGAACTGGTGGCCTCCGTGACCGGCAGCGGCGATATCTCCTTGTCCGGAAAGGCCGACCACGCTTACCTGTCGGTTTCCGGCAGCGGTGACATCCATGCCCGGAACCTGGTCTGTCCTTCCGTCGAAAACCGGATTACGGGTTCGGGCGATATTGTGCTTCCCGGTCAATAACCTTCTTTAGCATATCCTTTTTTTCGCCGCTTCCAGGGATGGACGCGGCGATGTTTTTGGAGTATCTCCAACTTTTTGTTAAATTTGCAGTCTGTTTCAGATGTATGGAGATAGCGAATCATAAAGCCTTTCTGCTGACGGCGGTTGTTCTGCTGGCGGGTTGTTCTGCGATGGACCCGGTTCCGGAGCGGAACAATGCCCCTGTAAACGTGCCGGATGCACCTTCCCTCGTGGCACGCGGCTTTGTGCAGGACCAGGCTACGCAGGAAGCCTTGCGAGGCATCCGTATCGTCCTGTCGGCATTCGACCAGCAGACGGTTGTGCGCCGAGACACCTCTTATACATCGACAGAAGGACTGTTTGAGGTGGTTTCGCCCCAGTACGATGTCCGGTGGCAGTATACGCTCTCGGCCTTTGATATCGACGGCCTGGACAACGGCGGGCAGTATCAATCCTCCGTCATTGAAATCCATATCAACGAAAACAGCCCTTCGTACAATCCCGGTGCCAACAGCTATCTGGTGGATGGTAACATCTTCTATCTGAGCCACTGACACATTCCCGGGCCCATTTGTGTAAACCGTACAATCGAGAACAATATGTTTGAAAACTTATCGGAAAGACTGGAGCGATCGTTCAAGATTCTCAAAGGCGAAGGAAAGATAACCGAAATCAACGTAGCGGAGACCGTCAAAGATATCCGCCGTGCCCTGTTGGACGCGGATGTGAGCTATAAGGTCGCCAAGGAATTCTGTGACCGGGTCAAGACCAAAGCCTTGGGACAGAATGTTTTGACCGCCGTTAAGCCCCAGCAGATGATGGTCAAGATCGTCCATGACGAATTGGCCGATTTCATGGGCAGCGACTCCCAGGATATCAATCTGAAAGGCAGCCCCGCCGTCGTGCTGGTAGCGGGTCTGAATGGTTCCGGTAAGACGACCTTCTCCGGGAAACTCGCCCTCCATATCAAGAGCAAGAAAGGCATGAAGGTGCTGCTGGCGGCCTGTGATACGTTCCGTCCCGCTGCTATCGAGCAGTTGAAGGTGCTGGGCGAGCAGATTCAGGTCCCGGTGTACACCGAAGAAGGGGAGAAAGACCCCATCCGCATTGCCCGGAATGCCATCGCGAAGGCGAAATCCGAAGGTGTATCCGTGGTGATTGTGGATACGGCCGGCCGCTTGGCCGTCGATCAGCAGCTGATGGATGAGATTTCCGCCCTGCATGATGCCGTCCGTCCTACGGAGACCCTGTTCGTGGTGGATGCCATGACCGGTCAGGAAGCGGTAGAGACGGCCAAGGCCTTGAATGACCGGCTGGATTTCGACGGCGTCGTGCTGACCAAAATGGACGGTGATACCCGTGGCGGTGCCGCGCTTTCCATCAAGGCCGTTGTCGGGAAGCCAATCAAATTCGTGTCCTCCGGTGAAAAGATGGAGGCACTGGATATCTTCTATCCGGCCCGTATCGCCGACCGTATCCTCGGCATGGGGGATGTGGTGTCCCTGGTAGAAAAGGCCCAGGAGCAGTTTGACGAAAAACAGGCCCGGGAACTGAAGAAAAAACTGGCCCGCGACCAGTTTACCCTGCAGGATTTCTACAACCAGATTCAGCAGATTAAGAAAATGGGTAATATCAAGGACCTGGCCGGTATGATTCCGGGGATGGGCAAGGCCTTGAAGGATGTGGATATCGACAACAATGCCTTCAAAGGTACGGAAGCCATCATCCTGTCCATGACCCCGTACGAGCGGGAACATCCGGAAGTCATCAATGGCAGCCGCCGCAAGCGCATCGCCGACGGTTCCGGCACCTCGCTGCCGGAAGTGAACAAGTTGCTCAAGCAGTTTGAAGGAACCCGCAAGGTGATGAAAACCGCTATGACGGGGAACCTGATGCAACGCATGAAAGGCTTCCGCCGCTAAACCAAACGCCCGGGTGAACAAGCCCGGGCGTTTTCGTTGTATTTGTCACAGCGTCTTATTCTGTACCGAAGAGCAGTTGCATGTCGGCGGCCAGCGCCTGATCCGCCAACGGGTGGGGGATGAACTCCCAATGTCCGATGCGGGCCGGGTCGCCGATGACGGCCGGGTCGATATTCCCCATTTCTTCCAGATACTGGTACAGGATATTCCGGATTTCGGGATAGCGCGCGATAATGCGGCTTTCCGGCTGGTCAATCCCGGCACCGAGTTTCAGCAGGTCACCGCCGCCGCAGGCCCGGTAGGAGGTCATCGCTACATGGTAGGTGGCGTTCTCGTCAAAAGGTGAGCCCCCTGCGCGGGATAGGATATGGACGCGCTGGCCGAAAGGCTTCGTGATATCGACCGTGTAGTTGATGCCGGCTGCTGAATCGAAATTATAAAATCTTTCCACGAAGGACCAGCCGCGCTGGCTGTTACGCGGATCGTCCCGTAACTGAATCCGGAGGGCATGGGCGCCGTCCCAGGTCTGAATCCATTTCTCGTAAGAATACTCCAGGTAGTCTTTGATTTCCCGGCCGCTCATGTTGATGATAAACAACTGGTTCTCAAAAGGATAAATCGAAAACAGGTCGTTGAATACCAGCTCCCCGCTCTCAATGGTCTTGTTGTAGGTGAGAGGAGCGGCGAAGGAGATGTCCGCCGGAGAGCAGCTGAGGGACAGGGTATGCAGCAGATTGCTATAGGGGCTCATTCCGGTAAAGGCGTCCCGCGTCCGAAGCCGGCAGTCCAGACGCCCGATAGGCTTGCGGGTAAAATCGCGGACCGTTTCGAATTCCCGGCGGAAAGCGGCGCGCATCTCCGGATCGGCGTTCTCCGCCACCACGGGAATCAGTTCCACATTGCAGGTCTTGTCGGTCACCCGGCCTTTTTTGACCGTGAAGGCCAGGGTTGCGTGGGCGACATTGCGGGCATGGCTGCCGGAGTTCATCAGGCAGATGCTGTCGCTTTGTTCGATACGGGGCCTGTGGTCATGGGAATTGACAATCAGGTCCACGCCCCGCAGCGAGCGGTACAGGTCCAGTCCTTGGTTTTCCAGGCTGTTGCCTTCGCCGGTTCCGGCCCCGGAGTGAATCACCACAATCGTTACCTGGGGCTTTTCTTTAGCCTGTATCCGGTCGACATCTTCCTGAACCAGGGGGATGAGGGACGCAAAGCGGATGCCGCTCCACATCTCTTCCGATACCCAGCCCGGAATATTCGGATTGGTATAACCCAATACGGCAATTTTCAGCCCTGCGCGCCGGAATATTTTGCAGGTAGGGAAGTAGGGCTTTCCGTCGGCGGTGCGGAGTGCATTCCCGGCCAAGAAGGCAATGCCGGCCTCCTGCAGTTCTTTCGCCACACGGTCATAGACGCCGTGTCCGGTTTCAAAGTCGTGGTTGCCGGCGGCAATGGCATCATATTTCATGTACGAGACCAGCCGGGGGTACAGGTGGGGCACCGTGCTGTCGATATAATTATAATAATATGTCGCGTTGTCTCCCTGCAGGCAATCGCCGGCGTCCAGCAGGAGAACGTTGTCGTGACCGGCCGATTCGCGGGTCTGCCGGACGATGGTATTGACGGCCAGCAGGGAAGGCCGGATACTTCCGTCGACGTAGCTGGAGTCAAACCAGGTACCGTGGACGTCATTGGTGCTCAGCACCTCCAGCGTATGGACTCCGTCTTTGGGGCCACAGCAGGCGCCCAGCAACAGAATCGTCAGGAGGCAAAAACGTAATTTCATAAAACTTCGTTGATGTTATAGGCCGTGTTCTTCTTTTTTTTCAGGGGGAGCGCCCGGGTCGGGTGCAGCAGGCGGTCCAGGTCAAAAATCAGCGACAAACGCTGTTCGCAACCGGCATAAGGGGCCGTATGGGGCAGGAAGTGGAACAGGGCGGAAAGGCGAAGGTCGACAAAGCCCGCCAGGTGCGGCTGGTAGTAGATTTCCAGCCGGTCGTAAACGCCTACCGCACGCTTGGCACTGTCCGGATGCAGCCGGTAAAGGGAGTCGCCCCAATAGAAAGCGCTGCCATAGAGCAGGCCGGCTTCGTCCTTTTGCTGATAAAAAGGCATCAGGCCGGTGCCGACATAGAGTCGGTTGTCGATACCGACATTCCAGTTCTGGACTACCATTTTCCATTCTCCGCCCAAGGGGTAGGTGAAGTCCATGCCCAGGGCCCGCAGGCGCTGCATACCGCCCAGGAAACTGAGTTTGGCTGTCAAAGCTTGAATGCCGGCCACGTCGCCCAAAGAGAATTTGATGAACGGTTCAGCCAGGATATTGTCTGCCACCTGGCCATAGTCGGCCGCACAGGCATAATGATAGCCCGTCAGTGCCCAACCGAGCGAAAACCAGTCGGTCAGGTAAGATTCTCCTGTCGTGAAGAGCATGAAACGCTCCCTTCGTCCGGTCCCGATCATTCCCATCCAGTCGCAGCCGAATTCATAGACGGAGCGGGGGCGTCGGATGGTGACCAGGGCGCCTTCCAGGTTGCGGTCCCGCAGCAGGAGCGAATCTGAGAAGAATGCTTTGCTGTATTCTCCCTGCATGAAGCGGCGGGGGAATACGCCGGCATACGCCGTAATCAGGGTATTGTCCAATCGCGCACGCAAGCGATAATACAGGGTTATCTCATGAAACAGCCCCCAGTTTTCCAGTTTTGCGTCCTGCGTCCCGACAGGGGCTTCTCCCATATTCCGGGCAATGTCGATACCGCCCATGATGCGGTGGGAAATACGGTCGGATTGCCGGATGTCCACCCCTACGGATGGCGTCAGCGCCGCCGTAAACAAGGTGCCGGAATGGGTGAAAAGACCCTCGGTTCGCGCGAACTCGCGGTTCAGGAAATCAAACTGGAAATAAGCGTCATAAGCAAATCGGACCGGCTTCTCCTGGACGGTTTCGCGGCGCGGAATACCCCATCCGAAGAGGTCGAACAGGGATTCTTGCGCCTGGGAAGGCATTCCCATCAAAAGCAGGAACAAAATTGTTAAATATCGCTTCATTCTAGTTGTAAATCAGCTAATAAAACAAAAATGTTTTTAAGGGTAACATTTTTGTTACACCTGCTTTTCGGCCTATTTTGCGTAGGCGACGGAGCGGGTTTCCCGGATGACGGTTATCTTCACCTGTCCCGGATAGGTCATCTCGTTCTGAATCCGCTGGGCGATGTCGGTGGACAGCACGGCAGCCTGTTCGTCGCTGACTTCTTCGGCTCCCACGATGACGCGCAGTTCGCGTCCGGCCTGGATGGCATAGCTCTTCGTCACGCCCGGATAGGCGGCGGCCAGGTCTTCCATGCCTTTGAGTCGTTTGATATAGGATTCGATGACTTCGCGACGGGCACCCGGGCGGGCACCGGAGATGGCGTCGCCCACCAATACGATGGGAGCGATGACGGACGTCATTTCCGTCTCTTCGTGGTGCGCGCCGATGGCGTTGCAGATTTCCGGACGCTCCTTGTACTGCTCAGCCAGTCGCATACCCAGCAGGGCGTGCGGCAGCTCGGGCTCTTCTTCGGACACTTTGCCGATATCGTGCAGCAGGCCGGCCCGTTTGGCCAGTTTGACATTCAGGCCCAGTTCCGCGGCCATGATGGCGCAGATATTGGCTACTTCGCGGGAATGCTGCAGCAGGTTCTGACCGTAGGAAGAACGATATTTCATGCGCCCGATCATCCGGACCAGTTCGATATTCATCCCATGGATGCCCAGGTCGATGCAGGTGCGTTTGCCGGTCTCCAGAATCTCATCCTCCAACTGTTTCTTGACCTTGGTGACCACTTCTTCGATGCGGGCGGGGTGAATACGTCCGTCAATCACCAGCTGGTGCAGGGCCAGGCGGGCTACCTCGCGGCGGACCGGGTCGAAGGCGGACAACAGGATGGTATCCGGGGTGTCGTCTACGACGATTTCCACGCCGGTAGCGGCTTCCAGGGCGCGGATGTTGCGACCTTCGCGGCCGATGATGCGACCTTTGATGTCATCGTTCTCAATCGGGAAGGTCGTCACGGCATTTTCAATGGCCGTTTCCGTTGCGGTACGCTGTATTGTATTGATAACGATGCGTTTGGCTTCTTTCGCCGCGTTCAGACGGGCCTCGTCCATCGTATCGTTGATATAGGCCTGTGCCTCGGTGCGGGCTTCCGCCTTCATGTTCTCCATCAGGAGGTTCTTGGCCTCCGTGGCGCTCATCCCGGCGATTGCTTCAATCTGCTTGTTGGCTTCCGCACGCAGCTTGTCAAACGCTTCGCTTTTGCGCTCCAGATTCTCTTTCTGGGCCTGCAGGCTCTGCCGCAGGGAATCGTTTTCCTTGATTTTCCGCTGCAGATTCTCGTTGACCTGGTTGTTGGTATTGATCTGCTGCTTGATTTTCATTTCAGCCTCTTTGAGTTGGGCGTTCTTCTCGGAAACGGCCTGCTCATGCTCGCTCTTGAGCTGGAGGAACTTCTCTTTTGCCTGGAGAATCTTCTCCTTTTTGATGTTCTCGCCGTCGGCCTCCGCCTTGGCGATAATCTCCTCTTTCCGGCCGTTCAGCGACCGCTTGCGGAGGGGTATGTAAATGCCCAGTCCCAAGGCTGCCCCCAGGACCAATCCCACTGCTAAAAATATCCAATTCATATAAATATATAGTTTAAATAATATGTCCTAAATATAAGGCCGCAAGTCTCTTGCGAAACTTCCGGCCTGGTAAAGTATTGAAGAAAAGCCGCCGGCCGCGGTCAGAAAAATCTTAAAATATAAGATTTGGGCTCCGCAGCAGGTCAGTCGTCCACTCTCTCCCTTTCGGGAAATCCCCTTGCGGGTAACCTTGGCGTGACATCACTTCTGCGAGTCACCCGGTTCATGAGAACGTGTTGTTTTCAGCCCCTGGCGCTGGCGGCCTATTCTTCAATTGTATTTTCGAGGTAGGAATCCGTTTCTCCTTTCAACACCTCCGCCTCCCGGCGGACGGCGTCCAGTTTGCGCTGCAAGGAGATGCTGCCGACGCTCTCGTTGAGAGCCACGAATGCGAGAAGATCGACCATGTTCTTGCCGGGGTACCGTGCCTGAAAGCCGTTCAGCTTGCTGTTGACGGCTGAGGCCGCGAGTCGGATCAATTCTTCACGCTCGGGCGAAGAAGCGGTCATGACGTATTCGCGGTCGGCAATGCGTATGGTAATTTTCTGGTCCATGTCCTATTTCTCCAACAGGGAAATGCATTGGTTGATTTCCCGGATGAGTCTGTCAATTTTTTCCTTCGCCGCCGGGTTTCCGTCCGCCGGGGAAGTAAAGGCTTCGGTCAGCTTCAGATTATCCACCTGTCTTTCCAGTACGGAAATCTGCTTCCGGTACGCGTCTGCCTCTGAACGGCTCTTGTCAAGTTCTTCGGCCAGACGCAGCCTTTCCTGCTTCTCGCCTTCGTAGAGGGCAATCAGCCGCTCTATGTTTTTCTTGATATCTTCGAGCATATTCTTCGGTCGCAAACCATTATTATGCAAATATACAAAAAAAGCGTGAAAGCAATATAAAATTTTTTAATAATTCTGGACATTCTTCAAGGCCCGGAAGCTTCCCGAAGGAAAATGTGGTTTTCTCCCGAAAAATACGTATATTTGACAAATTAACTGAAAATGGAAACCTTCGGATTCATACGCGTCGGCGCCGCTTCACCCCGGGTGAAGGTAGCTGATGTGGATTTCAACGCCGGCGAAATCTGTTCCTTGATTGCTCGGGCGGAAGAGGACGGCGTGTCGCTGCTGGTGTTCCCGGAACTGTCCGTGACCGGTTATACCTGCGGCGACCTTTTCGGCCAGCAGCTTCTGCTGGACGGAGCGGAGCGGGCGGTGGCGGGTATCTGTGAACTTACCCGTGGCAAAGCCGTTACGGTCGTTCTGGGGGCTCCGGTCCGTCTGGACGGCCGTCTGTATAACTGCGCCGTCGTGCTGCGTGACGGAACCGTCTGCGGCATCGTACCCAAGATTCATATCCCCAACTATAACGAGTTCTACGAGGGCCGCTGGTTCTCCGGCGGGGCCGGACTGGATACGACCGTCCGCTTCTGCGGGCAGGAAGTACCCCTTTCTCCCTGGCAGCTGTTCCGTTTGGGAACGGCCCGCTTCGCCATAGAAGTGTGCGAAGACTTGTGGACGCCGATTCCGCCTTCTTCCTGGCATGCCCAGGCCGGCGCGGAAATCCTGGTCAACCTGTCGGCCAGTAATGAAGTTTTACTGAAACACAAGTACCGTAAAGAGCTGATTGCCAATCAAAGCGCGCGGACAATCAGCGCCTATGTCTATAGTTCCAGCGGGTATGGCGAATCGACCCAGGACCTGGTTTTTTCCGGCGCATCGCTGCTCTATGAAAACGGTTCGCTGCTGGCGGAAAACACCCGTTTCCAGACCGACAGCTCCCTGATTGAAGCCGATATCGATGTCGAGAAACTGACGATTCTGCGGCAGAAGGAAAGCACCTTCGGCGGGCCGTTGCCCCATGCCTATCGGCAGACCGATGCCGGGATGCCTGCTCCGACCGATTTCGGGGCGGCCCTGCTTCGTCCCGTCGAGCCGCATCCCTTCGTCCCGGCCGGGAATGACACGGACGAACGTGCCCGGGAAATTACCTCCATCCAGGTTGCGGGCCTGATGTCCCGCCTGGAGCATATCCGTTGCAAAACCGCCGTCATCGGTATTTCCGGTGGTCTGGACAGCACCCTGGCCCTGCTGGTGACCTGTATGGCGTTCGACCGGCTCGGATGGGACCGGAAAGGAATCCTCGGGATTACCATGCCGGGCTTCGGCACCACGGGGCGGACCTACCGCAATGCCGTAGACCTCATGGCGGCCCTGGGCGTCTCGTCGCGGGAGATTTCCATCGTTCCTGCCGTCCGGCAGCATTTTGCAGACATCGGCCAGGACCCTGATGTGCATGATGTGACCTATGAGAATTCCCAGGCCCGGGAGCGGACCCAACTCCTGATGGATGTCGCCAACAAGGAGAACGGCCTGGTGGTCGGTACTGGCGACCTGTCGGAACTGGCCCTCGGCTGGGCAACCTATAACGGCGACCATATGTCCATGTACGGCGTCAATGCCAGCATCCCAAAAACACTGGTAAAGTATCTCGTCAAATGGTCGGCCGTAACGTATTTTGATATAGATTCTTCCGGTCGCTCTGCTAAAGATATTCTTCTGGATATTGCCGACACGCCCATCAGTCCGGAACTGACGCCGGCCGATGCGCAGGGCAATATCCTGCAGAAAACGGAAGACCTGGTCGGCCCCTATGAGCTGCATGACTTCTTCCTGTATCATTTCTTCCGTTTCGGCTTTTCCCCGGCCAAAATCCTGTTCCTGGCGAAAAAGGCCTTTGCCACGGGCAGCGGCTTTGTCGGACCGGAAGGAGAGGCCCGGGTCTATACCCCCGAAATCATAGAAAAATGGCTGCGCGTTTTCTGCCGGCGTTTCTTCAGCCAGCAGTTCAAGCGTTCCTGCCTGCCGGACGGTCCCAAGGTGGGTTCCGTTTCCCTCTCGCCGCGGGGCGACTGGCGGATGCCTTCCGATGCTTCTTCCAACCTTTGGATTGATAATTTATCCTAAACTATTACGATATGAGTACACAGTACGATACGATAAAACAAGCGGCCGACTGCATTCTCGGCCATCTGAACGGGCTGGCGCCCAAGGTCGGCATCATCCTGGGCAGCGGCCTGGGCAATGTAGCGCAGGAAATTGAGCACCCCATCGTAATTCCCTATGCCGACATTCCCGGATTTCCGGTGTCGACCGCCATCGGCCACAAGAGCAACTTCATCGCCGGAACGCTGGGCGGCAAACCTGTCATCGCCATGCAGGGCCGTTTCCATTATTATGAAGGCTATACCATGGAGCAGGTCGTCCTGCCGGTCCGGGTTATGAAACTGCTCGGCATTGAGATTCTGATGGTGTCCAATGCCGCCGGCGGCATGAACCCTGCCTTCAGCGTCGGAGACCTGATGATTATCCGTGACCAGATCAACTTGCTTCCCAATCCGCTGATTGGTCGCAACATGGACGAGTTCGGGCCCCGCTTCCCGGATATGACCCGTCCCTATGACCTGGAACTGATAGCCCTGGCCCGCGAAGTGGCCGCCGGCATGGGCCTTTCCCTGCAGCAGGGGGTCTATGTCAGCTGCACGGGCCCGAGCTACGAGACGCCGGCCGAATACAAGTATTTCCGTGCCATCGGCGGTGATGCGGTCGGCATGTCCACGACACCCGAGGTCATTGCGGCCCGTCATGCCGGCCTCCGCGTTTTCGGTATGTCCGCCATCACCGACATCGCCCGGGAAGAGGACCTGTCCGACGACTATGTCACCGACGGGGAAGATATCGTCAAAGCTGCCCAGGCTATGTCGGAGAAGATGTCCGCCCTGTTTATCCGGATGATTGCCCAATTGCCGCTGTAGCCATGGATGCGCGTGTAGAACGAATCAACCGGGCCGCGGCCTATATACGGGATATCCTGGCGGCATCCGGACTCCGTCCCGAAGTCGGTATGGTCCTCGGGAGCGGTCTTGGCAAGATTGTGTCAAAAATCCAGCAGCCGGTCACCATCCCTTACCGGGACATTCCCGGATTTCCGGTGTCAACGGCCGTGGGGCACAAGGGCAATTTCATTGTCGGTTTGCTGGGCGGCAAGCCGGTAATCTGCATGCAGGGACGTATCCATTATTATGAGGGCTATCCGATGGAACTGGTAACGCTGCCGGTGCGGGTGATGATTGTGCTGGGAATCCGTTACCTCTTCGTCTCCAATGCCGCCGGCGGTGTCAATTACAACTTCAAAATCGGCGACCTGGTCATCATCCGCGACCACATCAACATGCTGCCCAATCCGCTGATTGGCCCCAATATGGACGAGTTTGGTCCGCGATTCCCCGATATGACCCGAGCCTATGACCGGCGGCTGATCCGGCTGGCACACGAAGTGGCTGCGGAGCAGGGGATTGCGCTCAAGGAAGGAGTCTATTTCGGCAGCAGCGGCCCCACCTACGAAACACCCTCCGAATACAAGTATATCCGTATCGCCGGTGCGGACCTGACCGGAATGTCCACCATTCCGGAGGTTATCGTGGCCCGTCATGCGGACGTTCCTGTGTTCGGGATGTCGGTAGTGACCAATGAGGCGCATGACGACTATGCGGCGGATTATGTCAATGATGGTGAGGATGTTGTAAAAGCGGCCGACGCGGCTGCCGACCGGATGTCCTCGCTGTTTGAGCGAATCATTTCCCGCCTGGACGAAACGATTGAAGCTACAAAATAAATAGCGTCGTAAGCGGATTTTGCAAGTTATCGGTTCAACGTAAAGTTTTTTTATCTATATTTGCGCCCCGGTACAGTCACTGTATGACGGCCGAATTATTGATTATTAGAAACTTAAAAACGAAGATACTATGTATTGGACACTTGAACTCGCCGGCAGCCTGGACGATGCTCCGTGGCCGGCAACCAAAGACGAGCTGATTGACTATGCCAACCGTTCCGGAGCTCCCGAAGAGGTCATAGAGAACCTCCAGGAACTGGAAGACGACGGCGAAATCTACGAATCCATCGAAGACATCTGGCCCGACTACCCGACCAAGGAAGACTTTATGTGGAACGAGGAGGAATATTAGGGGCTTAACCGACTGAAATACAGAGAATTAACT
>CADBPR010000073.1 GCA_902796555.1 uncultured Bacteroidia bacterium | reverse complement strand
CGGCGGCCTTTCCACTGCCCCTGCGCTTCGGACACAAACGAACAGCACAGCATCGGGGCGATGACCAGCCAGACCAGCAGCTGCGGATAGACATACCATTTTTCGGCCAGGGACTTATGCAGGAAAAGGAAATCCACCGAGGCGATGATGGCGAGCACCGCCAGCGACAGCACCCCGGCCACAAGGACTGCGGCAGCGCCTTTCACCAGACTGTGGAGAATCGTCGCAGCGTAATGCTCATTGTCCTGTCTGCCGGCGGCTGCAAACAGCAGGATGAACGAAATCAGATACAGGACGACTGTGCCGGCATCGTCCAACTCCGGATTCCGGACAGACAGGAAAATCCATAAAAGAGCCGATGCGAAATAGCAGACCTTCCAGGCGACGGCTCCCGTGCGGTCGGAAAACCGGTGCAGACAGAAGGCCAGGACGACAAGCGGGAAAAAGTAAACGGCTGAGAATTCCAACGGAATTACCTTTTCGTTGGACAGAATGGCCAGGACAAAGGCCGAAACGGAAATGAACGCTTCGACAGGGAAGTCCCGGAAACTGCTGAGGAGCCCCCGCCAGATGGCGGAGAGCCGTGCCGAAAATGAATTCATCGCATTCATAAACTGATGCTTTTAATAAGGAGTGAAGTTGCTGAATTCCAACGCTTTGATACACCAGGCAAAAGCCACGGCCATGCGCTTGTCTTCATCTTGAAAATGTCCGCCCGGATTCCAGGCCAGCGTGCAGTTCTCATCGCCAAGCCTGGACTTGAGCAGTTCGTATTCGCCGCGGACGCTGTCGCCGACACGGGCAATCGCCTGGTTCTTTACATGTTCTTCCCGGTCTCCCAGACTCAGGTACACCTTGGAAGCATGCACAGGATGCGCTTGTGCAAAGTCCAGCCAATTCCTGATCCAGAGGGAAGGGGAGGCTGCCGCAATGGCAGTAAACCGGTCGGTCTGTGTGGATGACCAAAGGGCGAAAAGTCCGCCCAGGGAATAGCCGCCCAGAATGACCGGCAGTTTCCCATACGCGGTTTCCAAGGCAGGCAGCAGCGACGCCGTTACATAGCGAAGCGTCTCGCCGGTCATGGTCCCCACTTCCGGTTTCCGGTTGATTGCATCGTCGTGCCAGGGCGTGAGGTCCAGGTCCCAGTCGAACACCTGAAAGGCCGCCAGGACAAACGGGATGCCGCAAGTCTCGGTAATCAGCGCCGCCATGCGGTCGAAGAGGTCCCGTTCATGGTTTCCCAGTGTCTGAATCAGGATGTACTGAGGCCGGACGGCGTCTGAAATAAAACACGTACGGCCGTCTATTGTGCATGTTTTGTGGCACATGGCATACAAGGAAGGACGTCCCGGAGCAGTTTTACTGTTCGTCTATGTCGACGATGCGCCCGAGCCGGTCAACCCGCTTCTCGAAGCGGCTCACGCCCACAACGGCCAGGATATAGGCAAGACCGTTGGCGATGATGCCGAGTCCGATGATGGCAGAGAGCACGCCGGCCGTGACGTCAAGGTTCTTCAGGCCGAAGAAGCCCAGCACGGCGCCGCCGACGCCGAGCAGCAGCAGGCACCACCACATCGGGAATCCGACCCGCTTATAGTCAAGGCTCTGGACGGCGATGACGATGCCTTCAATCATGACCCAGAGGGCGAATACGGCCGGGAGGGAAACCGCCGTTCCGAGCACGTTGAACAGGAAAAAACATCCGAAGAAGATGTCCAGGATGGCGCTCAGGGCACGGGTTCCGCTATTGGGCAGGAAGGCCTGCGTCCGGAAGGTGAAGACGAGCTTGGAAATACCCGCAATCAAGGTAAAGCAGCCGAGCAACCATGCTGCCGACACAAGGGTGATGTCCGGTTTGGCGATACAGACGACGCCGAGAACAATGAGAAGAAGGCCTGCTGCGCAGAGCCAGATTTTGGTACTTGTTTTCATTTCTTTGGTTATTGATTCAGTTATACATATTTTTGTTTATTTCGATATATGCGCGTCCATCGTATTTATCTCTGCGAAGATACGGAATCTTCATGAATTGTCAAAGGAATGGAGCTGACCAACAGCCAAGGCATGGGCCACCCTGCGGCCGGCTCCCGCTCCACAAGCGACTCAGCCTATGCCAAACTGCGGCGGGGGAGTGCCGGTCTGGATGCAAATTCGACCGAAAATGTGTATATTTGCGCTATGGAATATCTTTCAAAGCAAAAATACGATGAGATATCAGCCGAACTGAAGCATCTTATCACGGAGGTTTACCCCAGTGTGCAGGAGAGCCTTGCGGAGGCCAGCGCCCAAGGAGACCGAAGCGATAATGCGGGCTACCGCGAAGCGCGGCGGATCCAGGCGAAGACCATCAGCCGCATCCGTTTCCTGCAAAGGATTCTGGAGCATGCCCGCGTGATTGACCCAGAGGCCCTTCCCAAAGACAAGGTGAGTCTGCTGAGCCGGGTCGAATTCACGAACCTCTCGACGAATACCCGTATGCAATTCGAGATTGTGAGCCCGCACGAGATGGACCTGGAGGCCGGTAAGATTTCGTTGAAATCCCCGATTGGCGCTGCCTTGATGGGCCGGAAGGTCGGCGAAATTGTCGAGGCGCGGGTTCCTTCCGGCGTCCTGCGCCTCCGGATAGACAGCATCACGACCAGCTGAGGGCCCATCTTCAGGCCGCTCACTTCAAAAAATACAAGGAGGGGACAGCCGACATGGTCAAATCCCTCCGGCTCATTGATACCAACCCTATGGTTACCGCAACCCTGCATAAATCCGCCATCCGATGAAACGAATCTTGATAGCATCTTTTTTGCTGACTTGTTTGACCTTGAACGCACAGAATATGGAAAATGCAATTACACCCCGTCGGCAGGGACTTGCCGTCATGGCTGCGCTGGAAGCCAAAGGCGACCAGGCCGGTCTGGAGAAGGCCGCCTCCGAAGCGCTGGATAATGGATTGACAATCAGCGAAGCCAAAGAAGCGCTTTCGCAACTGTATGCCTATACCGGTTTCCCGCGTTCGCTGAATGCGCTGGGGACCCTTCAGCGGGTTCTGGCGGCACGGCAAGCGGCTGGTATTCAGGATAATCCCGGAAAGGATGCCGACCCGCTCCCCGCCGATTATGATGCGCTGAAACAGGGGACAACCGTCCAGACGCAGCTGTCCGGACAGCCTTTTGACTACCGTTTTGTCCCTGCTACCGACTATTATCTTAAAGCCCATCTGTTCGGGGATATCTTCGCCCGCAACAACCTCAGTTTCGCCGACCGGGAAATTGTCACGGTGAGCGCCATTTCGGCGCTGCCCGGCTGTGAACCGCAACTGAAGGCGCATGTCTCCGGCGCCCGGAACATGGGTGTAACGGATGCGGAACTCCGTGCTCTGCCCGCCCTGCTGGAAGAAAAAGTCGGAGCTGCCGAAGCGGAACGCCTGCGCGGGGCCCTGAAGGCCGTGCTGGGAGACGCCCACACGCCTGTTCAGACCGTGGACTTCTCGGTCTGGCCCAAGGGACAGCCCAATACGGCGTATGCGCAGTATTTTACCGGGAACAGCTACCTGGCCCCGATGGAAGGCGGCCTGGCCAACGTCTCCTTCGAGCCCGGCTGCCGCAACAACTGGCACATCCACCACAAACAGGTTCAGGTGCTGATTTGCGTAGCGGGCCGGGGCTGGTACCAGGAATGGGGCAAACCGGCCGTGCCGCTTGTCCCGGGGACGATTATCGAGATTCCGGAAGGTGTCAAGCACTGGCACGGGGCCGCAGCCGACAGTTGGATGCAGCACCTGACCTACCACAAGGATGTGCAGGAAGGCGCTTCCAACGGGTGGCTGGAACCCGTGACCGATGCGCAGTATCGCATGGCGATGCCGTAATCATTCCTTGTTTTTCGTGTCGATGCAGATGGTGACCGGCCCGTCGTTGACCAGGGCCACCTGCATGTCGGCCCCGAATTCCCCGGTTCCGACCGGACGGCCGACGGCAGCCGACAAGGCCGTACAGAACTGCTCATACAGCGGAACGGCCAGCTCGTGCCCGGCTGCACCGATGTATGAGGGCCGGTTTCCTTTCTTGGTGGAAGCCATCAACGTAAACTGGCTGACCACCAGAGCCTCGCCGCCTATGTCCGTGACACTGCGGTTCATGACCCCGGCTTCATCATCGAAAATCCGCAGGCCTGCGATTTTCTTGACCAGCCAGTCCAGGTCCTCCCGCCCGTCTTCGTGGCCGATGCCGAGCAGAATCAACAGGCCAGGGCCGATGGAAGATTTGACCGCCCCGCCGATGGTGACGGAGGCAGCAGATACTCTCTGAATTACGGCGCGCATCGCAAATGGCTTCTTATCAATTGTTTATCAGAGCGTCTTGATGGTCTTGGCAATATTGATCATGTGGTCGGCAATACGCTCGGCATTGGAAGAAAGCTCCAGATACTGGGCGCAGAAACGGCCGGCGTGCTTCTCGGGATACGGTGCTGAAAGAGGATGGCGGTTTCTTCTTCCACGTCCACCACTTCTTCCACACAGACATCCTGCCCGGAAGCGGACGCGAGGAAACGGTCTTGCAAATCGTTACACGGGAACCCCGCCATCCCGATCAAGGTGATGAGCGCGAGGATTCTCAGTAGATGCTTCATATCCATCGGATGCTTGACAATCTGCTATAAGTCTTTCAAAAAAAGGCAGGGCCGTAAGCCGGTTTCTGTTTTATACTGTCATTTATCTGCGCAAACTACCCCCTGGCCCGGGCGGGCCGCCCGGATATGCCAGTATATTTGTTCTTGCAGGCTCCGGTGCCGTACCCGTCGTCCATCACTGGGCGGCGTCGTGAGCTCTTGCCTCGCGTTTTCACCCTTACCGGCCGGAGCCGGCGGTTCTTTTCTGTTACGGCATCCATAAGATTGCTCCCATCTGCGCTTTCCGCAGCGGAGTGCCCTTTCCTGTCCGGACTTTCCTCACCGGTCCGAAGACCGGCGCGACAGTTCACCCTGCCTTTCGTTCAGCGGCACAAAGATACAAAAAATCCCGGACTCTGTCGAAAAAGTCAGGACAAATGCTTACCTTTGCAGAACATGAAACGTATTTTTTACCTCATGGGCCTGGCGCTCATCCTGTTGACTTCCTGCGGCAATACCGGCGGGAAGAAGACGGACGCATCCGCTCCTGCGGAGCCCCTGTCCGTACAACAGGCGCCGCCGGTCCGTCATTATACCGCTGCAGCGGTCCGGACCTATCCCCATGATATTACGTCGTATACGCAAGGATTGTTTTTCCGGGACGGCGTCCTGTATGAAAGTACGGGACAGTACGGGTCATCGACCTTCCGCATCGTCGACCTGGAAAGCGGGAAGGCCCTGCGACGGCTGGATTTCGACCGGAAATATTTCGTGGAAGGTTCCTGTGTGCTGGACGGAGAACTGTTCATCCTCACCTGGGAGAACAAGGTAGTTTTCGTCTACGATGCCCAGACCCTGGAATACAAGCGGTCCTACAGCTATCCCCGCGAAGGGTGGGGGCTGACCACGGACGGGCAGCAGCTGATTGCCAGCGACGGCAGCGCCAACCTGTACTTCCTGGACACCAAGTGCCGGGTCCGGAAGACCTTGCCGGTGCGGATGGGCAAACGGGCCGTCCGGGATTTGAATGAATTGGAATATATTGACGGAAAGATTTGGGCCAATGTCTACCTGACAGACATCCTGGTCATCATCAATCCGGAAACAGGCTATGTGGAAGCCACGGTGGATGCCAGCGGACTGTTCCCGCGGAGCAAACGCAATCCGGAAGCCGACGTGCTGAACGGAATTGCCGTAAAAGACGGGAAAGTGTACCTGACGGGCAAACAATGGCCCCACCTGTACGAAATTGAACTGAAAGAAAAATAACAAGCGGGGGTACCGGCTGAAACCGGTTGAGAAATACCCATTGAACCTGATACGGTCCATACCGTCGTAGGGAGGCTTATCTCAAACGCCAGGACGGCGTTCCCCTTGCATATAATTGTATTATGCGAGGCTTTTTTATTGTTACATGCCTGACGGTCAGCCTGTTAGCGGCCGCTCAGGAACCGGAGCGGCTCGACAGTGTCGTGGTTTCCGCTTCCCGTGCCGGTGAAAAGACGCCGGTCACCTTTTCCCGTACCGGCAAGGAGGAACTCCGCAGCGCCAGTCCGGCCGCTTCTTTGCCGATGATTCTGGAATACCTGCCTTCCGTGGTGGTCAGCAACGAGGGCGGCACCGGTATCGGTTATTCGAAAATGACGGTCCGCGGCGCCAAAGGGTCGCAGATCAATGTAACCCTGAACGGCATTACGCTCAATGATGCGGAGTCCCAGGAGGTCTTCTGGGTGAATATTCCTGCCCTGGGCAGCATTCTGTCCTCGGTGCAGGTACAGCGCGGCCTGGGCACCACAGCCAACGGCGCCGGCGCCTTCGGAGCGAGCGTCAATATGAGCACGGCATCGTTGAAGTCCGAGCCGTCGCTGTTCGCCTCCCTGTCGGGCGGGGCGTTCGGGACGGCCGCCTTGTCCGCCGTGGGCTCTTCCGGCCTATTGCCCTCCGGGCTGTATTTCGACATCGGTTTCTCGGGAAATGTCACCAACGGTTATATCCGCAACGCCTGGGGCATGACCGGGTCGCTGTATGCCGCAATGGGGTGGCTGCGGGATAATCATTCCCTGAAGCTGACCTATCTGATGGGGGACCAGAATACCGGTATCACCTGGTCGGGCATTCCGTATGCCTACCTGGAGACGGACCGCACCTATAACCCCGAAGGAGCGTATACGGATGCGGACGGAACGGTCCGCTATTACGGCAACCAGTCCGACAATTACCGCCAGCAACACCTACAGTTGAATTATACCTGGTCCATCCTGCCGGAGCTGGCGTGGACCACCACGGTGGACTGGTCCGGCGGTTACGGCTACAACGAAGGCCTCAAAACCGGGAAAAAGCTCCAGGCCTACGGCTTTCCGTCCGACTTTACATACAATGGCGTAACCGCCTCTGACAAAGGTAATTTCATCTACAGGAAAACGATGGACAACGACCTGCTGGTCGGCATGACGGAGCTGCGCTACAACGCCCCGGGACTGACGCTGACCGGCGGGGCCTACGTGTCCCGTTACGACGGGCGCCACTATGGCGAACTCCTCTGGGGGAGCCTGCTGGGCAAGGCCTTCGACTATGCCGCGCTGAACCGCCCCGACCCATCCAACAACTGGTATTTCAACACCGGCCTGAAATGGGATTACAACGCCTTTGTCCGGGCGGAAGGGGACCCGCTTCCCTGGTTGCACCTGTACGGGGACCTGCAATACCGGCGGGTGACCCTGGATATGTACGGTATCGACGATGATGACGACCTGTCCCTGGCGTTCTCCCACGCGTGGAATTTCTTCAATCCGCGCGGCGGCGTCAGCCTCCTGCTGGGGCGGCACACCCTGTATGCAAGTGCGTCGCTGGGCCACCGGGAGCCGGGCCGTCCGGACATCAAGGAAATCATCGCCAGCAACAACCTGGAAGGCGGCGACCGGGAACTGCGGCCGGAGCGGATGCTCGATATCGAGGCGGGCTGGCGCTTCCGGACGCCCCGGCTGGCGGCCGGTGTAAACGGCTATCTGATGGAATACCGGGACATGCTGCTGGAAACCGGCGAACTGTCCGCTTCCGGTTATGCCATCAAAGACAATGTAGACCGCAGTTACCGCCGGGGTGTGGAGACCTGGGCGACCTGGATGCCCTGGGACATCCTGACCCTGCGCGGCAACCTGACCCTCAGCACCAACAAGATTCTGGACTATACCCAGTATTATGCTTCTTATGACAACAGCAACGACTGGAACTATCTCGGCCAGGTTACCCAGCATTATGACAAGGTGACGATGCTGATGTCGCCGTCTGTGGTGGGGATGGCCGGATTCAGCCTGACACCGCTGAAGAACCTGAGCCGCACCTCCTGGAAGACGACGACCCTGGAGGCAGATTTCAAGTATGTCGGCAAGCAGTATTGGGACAACACGGAAAGCGCGGAGCGTTGCATTCCCGCCTGGTACACGCTGAACCTCTCGCTCAGCCACGAATTTACCCTGCGCGAAGGGCGGCTGGGACTGGCGGCTTATGTGCGGAACGTGCTGAACCGGATGTACTACGCCGACGCCTGGGTCTACCGGGCCTATTTCGCGGAGGAGGACAGCTGGTACCAGGAAGAGGGCGTGTTTCCGCAGGCGCCCTGCCACTTACAGGTAAAACTGTATTATACGTTCTGATGTTTCAGTGCCGCAGCGCCTCTTCGGCGGGTCGGATGAGGCCGGGCGAACAGCCGTTTTGCCCGCGAAATGCCGGATGGACCAAAAGACCGAAGTTGCGTAAATCAGAACAAATTTCAGCCTGAATTGTAAAAAAAGTGAAAATTTTTTTGGGATTTTCAGATATATGTGTAAATTTGCAACGTTTAAATAAAACGTTTAATGATTGAAAGTGAAATTTAGCAATATATTCTAACCATCAATAATTAATTCACCCATAAAGGGAAACACGCTACTGACTAACCGCAAAAAGAGTTCGCTGAGAAGCGAGCTCTTTTTTCTTTTCATGGCACGCCGGCAAGTGGGAACGGAGGCGTCTTTTCAGGGCTCCAGCAGGTGGGGACGGAGGCGGCGGGTGCGTTCCAGCGCCTGGGCATCCTGCCATTCGCGGATCAGGCGGGGGTTGCCGCTCAGCAGCACGTCGGGCACCTTCCATCCGTTGTACTCCGCCGGCCGTGTGTAGACGGGAGGGGAGAGGAGACCGTCCTGGAAGCTGTCGCTCAGGGCGGAGGTCTCGTCGGTCAGCGCGCCGGGCAGGAGGCGGACGATGGCATCGGTCAGCAGGGCCGCCGGAATCTCGCCGCCGCTGATGACATAGTCGCCGACCGAAATCTCGCGCGTGACCAAATGCTCCCGAATCCGGTGGTCGATGCCTTTGTAATGGCCGCAGAGCAGGATCAGATTGCCTTTGAGGGACAGTTCATTGCAAATTCCCTGGTCCAGCAGTTCGCCGTCCGGGGAGAGATAAATCACTTCGTCATAGTCGCGTTCCGCCTTGAGTTCCTCAATCATGCGGAACACCGGTTCCACCATCATGACCATGCCGGCATCTCCGCCATAGCTGTAATCATCCACGGTTCTGCGCGGGCCCAGTCCGTATTTCCGGATATTGTGAATTTGGATTTCCACCAGGCCTTTTTTGACGGCCCGGCCTACGATGGAATGGCTCAGCGGGCTGTCCAGCAGTTCCGGGACGACGGTCAGTATATCGATTCTCATAATTATCTGTTGTTTCGTGTGCAAATTTAGCGAAAAATACTTATATTTGCGTGTTTGTATAAACTTATTTATCAACGATAACACCATTTATTATGAGTGAAGAAATCAATCCTGATGTGCTCCAGACATCAGATGTAGCCGAAAATGCGAAGGAGACCCTGTCCGAACGTGTCGATGACGTCAAAGAGACGGTCGTCAACTATGGCGAAAAGACGCTGGCCGAACTGACCGGTCTTTTCCAGGGCCTGATGGACGATGAAGAACGGTTGAAGAAATCCAAAGAGGCGGAAGCCATCAAGTCCGCTTTCTACAAAAAGCTTTCCCGCGAGAAGATGGAGGCCGGCCTGGAAGCCGCTGACGAGCCTTCCGACGAAGCGCCGGCAGAGGAAACCGCCCCTACCCAGGAGAGCACCAACCCCTTCGAGGCAATCGAAAATGGTTTCAAGGCACTCTATAACCGTTTCCGCAAGGAGCGGGCGGAATACAACCGGCAGCAGGACCAGGAACGGGCCGAAAACCTGGTGAAGAAACAGGCGGTCATCGCCGATCTGAAGGCCCTGGTCGAAAGCCAGGAGGATGTCAGTTCCCTGTTCCCGGAGTTCCGCGCCCTGCAGACGCGCTGGAGAGAGACCGGCCCGGTGCCGGCGACGGATTTCCGCAATGTCAACGATACCTATCAGTTCTATGTCGAGCAGTTCTACGACAAGGTACAGCTGAACCGCGATATGCGCGACCTGGACTTCAAGAAGAACCTCGAAGTGAAGGAACAGTTCTGCGAAGAGGCTGAGAAGCTGGCCGAAAACGACAATGTCGTGGACGCCTTCAAAGAATTGCAGAAGCTGCACGAGCAGTGGAAGGAGTACGGCCCGGTGGCCAAGGAGTTCCGCGACTCCATCTGGGAGCGTTTCAAGAGCGCGACCGCCGTCATCAACAAGAAGTACCAGGCCTATTTCGAAGGCCAGAAGGCCAAGTTCGGAGAGAATCTTGAGGCCAAGACCCGCCTGTGCGAACAGGTGGAGGAAATCGCAGCCAAAGAGGATATCAAGACATCCAACGAGTGGAACGAACTGTCCAAACGGATAGAGGAAATCCAGCAGGAATGGCGGGGCATCGGCTTCGCTTCCCGCAAGGAGAACCAGCGTATCTACGACCGCTTCCGCGCTGCCTGCGACAAGTTCTTCGAGCGTAAACGCGCCTATTACAACGAGTTCAAGGACAACATGAATGCCAATATGGACAAGAAGATTGCCCTGATCGAGAAGGCGGAGGCGCTGAAGGACAGTACGGAATGGAAGAAGACGTCCGATGCGCTGATTGAGCTCCAGAAGGAGTGGAAGGAAATCGGCGCCGTCCCGCGCAAGAAGAGCGAGCAGTTGTGGAAGCGTTTCCGCGCCGCCTGCGATGCCTTCTTTACCGAGCGCGACAAACAGGCCAAGCCCGAGAATGATTTCTACGGCAACCTGAAGGCCAAGAAGGCCCTGATTGAAGAAATCAAGGCCTATACCCCTGAGGCGGGACAGGACCCGGCTGAAGCGGCCGAGGCGTTCACCGCCCGCTGGCAGGCCATCGGATTCGTACCGTTCAAGGAAAAAGACGCCGTGACGAAAGCCTACCGCGATGCCATGCGCGAGAAATTCCCGCAGGCCGACCGCAGAAGCGAACGGCAGGGGAGCGGCCGTGCCCGTGGTTCCCATGCGCCCATGAGCGAGAAAGACAAGCTGGTGGCCGAATACAACCGCCTGCAGCAAGAAATCGACACCTATGAGAATAACATCGGTTTCTTTGCCGCTTCCAAGAATTCGGCGGCCCTGATCAGCCAGATGCAGGAGCGGATTGCCGCGGCGAAAGACCAGCTGAAGGCCCTCGAAAACAAGATTCGCGCCATCGAGGACAGCCAGGACGAGCAGTAGTTTAACACAGGGGCCCTCCGGCCGCGCATCGTGCCCGGAGGGTCTCATAACCTTACTTTTTTGTGGATAAAAATACAGTTATCGGCTTTGTGCTGATGTTTCTGATACTGATGGGATTTGTTTTCTATCAGTCTAAGCAATATGAAAAACAGGTAGCCTACCAGGCCTATGCGGATTCCGTGGCGGCCGCCGAGCAGGCTATTGCGGATTCGATTTATTATGCGGAACACCCCCTGGACACCCAGCGCGTCCAGACACCGTCCTCCGAGGCGATGCTGCCGGCGGCGGCACCGGCCCCGATTTATAAAGACAGCCTCCTGCAGGCTTCCAGCGCCGGAGACGGCACCCTGGTGACCCTGCGCAATGAAAAACTGGTCGTTACGCTTACCACCCGCGGCGCCCAGCCGTATAGCGTACGCGTCAACGATTACGTCAACTATGGCGGGTCCGACCTGTACCTGTTCCGCGACGGCAAGAGCGAAATGGGGTATAAGATTTACACCGGCGAATATATCAATACGAAAGATTTCGTATTCCAGCTGGTCGGCCAGACGGACTCCTCCGCCGTCATGCGGCTTCCCTTCGCCGGCGGCGGCTATATCGAACAGGAGTATCTGCTGAAAAGCGATTCCTACATGGTGGAAAACACCATGCGTTTTGTCGGGATGGAAAGCGTCATTCCCCGGAACGTCTCCGTTTTCGACCTGGACTGGCACGTGACGGTTCCCCGCATGGAAAAAGGCTACAAGAACGAGAGCCAGTATTCCAAAATCAGCTATTATTTCCCGGACGCCAAGAATCCGGACGATATCAGCGGACGCGGCAAAGGCGGCAGCAAGCGCATCGACAACCGCCTGGAGTGGTTCGCCTTCCAGCAGCAGTTCTTCTCCGCGATTATGCGTTCAGAGGACACCTTCACCTCCGGAGAACTGACGCTGGCCTTCGTGCCTGAGAACGATGAGCAGCGCGACCTGATGAACTGCTCGGCCGCCATGCGCTACGACTACAAGCGCGATGCACAGCCGACCTACCGCAACGAATTCTATTTCGGGCCCAACCACTTCCAGACCCTCAAGCAGTATGACCGGAAATACGAAAAAATCATCCCGCTGGGCGGTTGGCTGGTCGGCTGGTTCACCCGTTTCGTCATCATCCCGCTGTTCAATTTCCTGCATAACAACCTGAATATCGCCAACTTCGGTATCATCATTCTGCTGATGACCATTTTCATCAAGCTGGTGGTGCTGCCCTTCGCGTTCAAGTCCTATTCTTCCAGCGCGAAGATGCAGGCAATCAAGCCTGAAATTGACAAGTTGAATGAGAAATATCCCAAGCAGGAAGATGCCATGAAGAAGCAGCAGGCCACGATGGACCTGTACCGAAGGGCGGGCATCAGCCCCGCCGGCGGCTGTCTCCCGATGCTGCTGCAGTTCCCGATACTGTGGGCCATGTTCCGCTTCTTCCCGGCTTCCATCGAACTGCGTCAGCAGCGCTTCCTGTGGGCCGAGGACCTGAGCGCCTATGACTCCATCTGGGATTTCGGCGTCAATGTCCCGCTGCTGGGCGACCATATTTCCCTCTTCGCCCTGCTGATGGCCGTCTCGATGTTCTTCTATTCGAAGATAACGACCGCCGGCCAGACCACCGGCGACGACCCGAATTCCAAGATGATGCGGGCGATGACGGTGTACATGATGCCGATCATGATGTTCTTCATCTGTAACAGCCTCTCCTCCGGTTTGAGCTACTATTACCTTCTCTCCAACCTGATTACCATGCTGGAGACCTGGGTGATTCGCAAATGGTTCGTGCATCCGGAAGAAATCCAGGCCCGTCTGAAGGCGACCGAAGGGAAGAAAGCCCCGAAGAGCAAGTGGCAGCAGCGTCTGGAAGAAGCCCAGAAGATGCAGCAGCAAGCGCTGAAAGAACAACAGAAGAAACAGCGCAGATAATGATAAAAGACAATCTGTCAGCTATTTACAGCGAACTGCCATCAGCCGTGAAACTGGTGGCAGTTTCCAAATTCCACCCGGTGGCGGAACTGCAGGAGGCCTATGCGGCCGGCCAGCGTCTTTTCGGGGAGAACCGCCCGCAGGAACTGGCGGCCAAAGTGCCCCAGCTGCCGGATGACATCCAGTGGCATTTCATCGGACACCTGCAGACCAACAAACTCAAGCTGGTGCTGCCCTATGCCGCCCTCGTGGAATCGGTCGATTCCGTTCACCTCTTGGAAGCGGTGGACCGCTGGGGTCGGGAAAACGGACGCATCATCCCGATACTGCTGGAACTGCATCTGGGCGCAGAGGAGAGCAAACAGGGCCTCACGGAGGCGGAAATCCGCCAGGTACTGGCCCGTGACTGGCCCGGTGTTTCCATCCGGGGCCTGATGGGCATGGCGACCCATACGGAGGATGAAACCTTGATTCGGGCCGATTTCGCCCGCATTTCTGCCCTGCAGCAAAGTCTGCGGCAGCAGTATCCGGGCCTGACGGAACTGTCCATCGGCATGTCCGGGGACTGGCGGATTGCCTTGGAGTACGGAGCGACCCTGGTGCGCATCGGGACGGCCATCTTCGGTCCCAGGCCGCTTTCCCGGTAGCGGATCTTCATCATTTTCATGTTTTTGGGCCCGGCCGTGCGGAAAATCCGAGAGTTTTTCTTATATTTGAAAAAACTAACTAAAACGCCTTATGACCGTTATCATTATCATTGCCGTTCTCGCAGTCCTCGTACTGTGGGTAATTTCCGTTCAGCGTAAGTTGGTTCAGCTCGATGAATTCAGCAAAAACGCCCTGAAACAAATCAATGTCCAGCAGATGAGCCGTTACGACGCCCTCACCACGATGGTGGAAATGGCGCGGGAATTTGCGTTGGACGTCGAATCCAAAACCATCATCGAGGCCATCGGGCAACGTCGTCCCGTTCAGTCCGCCAATCCGACGGTGGACCAGATCAACCAGAACGAGCAGCTGCTCAATCAAGCCCGGGTCCAGCTCAATGCGGTGGCGGAACGCTATCCTGAGCTGAAGTCTTCAGAGCTCTACGAAAATGCCCAGAAGACGTATGCGCAGAACGAAGATCAGGTACGGCTGTCACGTATGACCTTCAACGATACGGTGACCCGCTTCAACACCCAGGTACGCATGTTCCCGGGCAGTCTGGTCGCCGGTCCGCTGGGCTTTACCCAGAAGGCGTATCTGGAGGAGGATAAGGAAAAGGCCGATCTTCCGAAAGATTTGTTTCGTAAAAGGGACTGAGTCATGCATAAGAGGTGCTGGGTGACATGGCTGCTGGCCATGTTGCCTTTTGCGTTGGTTTCCGCACAGGAAATCCGCGATATCCAGACAGATGTATACCTGTTTGTAGACGGTTCTGCATTGGTCAAACAGGTATGGGACCAGACGGTCGTGTCCGGAACGGAGCGGTATATTCCGATAGACAACCCCGGGAAAAGTTATATCCACGATTTCCGGGTATTCGAAAACGGTAAGGAATATGCCAATGACGGCCGGAAATGGAATTCCGACCGTTCCCGCGAGGCCAAGACCCACCGCTGCGGCATCATCGAGAAGAGCGGCGGCAATATAGAATTATGCTGGGGGCAAGGGGAACTCGGAGACCACACCTGGACCCTCTATTACACGATTGACAACCTGGTCCTGTCCTATCCGGACGGCGACGGATTCCATTGGCATTTCCTGAATGACGAATGGGATCCGCTCCCGCAGCATGCTTCCATTACGATTCACAACGAGACGGACGGCGAAGCGTGGTACTGGGACAGCCCGGATTCCTGCAATGTGCAGATGTGGGGCTTCGGGATGGTCGGCCAGTCCTGGATTGAAGACGGAAAGTTGTCTTTCGAGTCTACGGAACCGTTCCAGTACCGGAGTTTCTTTTCGGCCGCAGTACGGTTTGAAAAGGGCCTTTTCCAGCCGCTGGAAACGGGCGAAGGAACGTTCGAGGAGCTGAAACAGGAAGCGATGGAGGGCTCTGATTATGAAAGTTCCCAGGAGGAGCTTTCGCTCTTTGACAAGATTCTCATCGGAATCGGCCTGCTGGCCGTCGTCGGAGTACCTGCGCTATTTATCTTGGGATTGATCATTGCCCTGATTGAAAAAATCTACTGGCGCATATCGGGGAATCGTTACGACAAAGGCATTTTCGGGGTGAAAAAAATCACCGGCTGGTTCCGTGACGCGCCGTTGGGCGGTAATGCGACGGCCGTCTATAGCCTCCTGCAGGAAGGGGACCATCTGGCGCCGAACAAACAAAAGGTCTTCCCGAACCTGGTCAGCGCCTACTTCCTGAAATGGATCCAGGACGGTATCATCCGGATTGAACCGGACCCGAAAAAGCAAGAGCATTACAACCTCCGGTTCCGGGAGGAGGGAGAACAGCAGCCCGCATTCTCGGATACCTTCGAGGCCCGCATCTATTCCGCCGCGCTGAGCGCAGCCGGAGAAAACCGCGTCCTGGAGGCCAATGAATTCAAGAAATGGTCCTACCAGCATGATTATACGGTAGCATCCTGGCCGAAAGAGGCGATTGATATCGGCAGGCCCATGTGGACAGCCGCGTCGGAGGAAGAGCGGCGTCATGCCGTCGAATTCAAGAACTTCCTCGAGGATTTCACCCTGGCTGACCAGCGGACGGCGCCGGAGGTGGGGCTGTGGAAACAATACCTGGTGCTCGCGGCTTCTTTCGGAATTGCCGACAAAGTGGCCAAAAACTTCGAAAAGCTCTTCCCGCAGGTCATGGAGACATACCGTCAGCAGACGGGTATGCTGGACAACGGGACCTTCTACTATGTCCTCCGCAGCCTGAACAACTCTTCCTATGCGATGATGTCATCGGCCGTAAACCGGCAGGAGGCCCGTCAGGCGGCAGCAGCAGCACGCAGACGCGCTTCCGGCGGTGGCGGTTCCATCTCCTTCGGCGGAGGCGGGGGCGGCTTCGGCGGCGGTCACGGCGGCGGAAGCCGTTAGGCCTGAAGCTGTTGAACCATGGATTCGGCGACTTGGGAGGATGCTCCCGAGCCGCCGAGTTGTTTTCGAATCTCGGCGTAATCGGCCAGCATGACGGAGCGGTATTCCTTGTCTTCCACCAGCCGGCGGACTTCCGTTTCGAGGTTTTCCGGGGTCAGGGCATGCTGAATCAGTTCCTTGAAGGCTTTCCGGCCCAGAATCAGGTTGCCCAGGCTGATGAAACCGGCCCGCATGATCAGTTTGGCCAGGGTGAAATTGAAGGGCGTCAGGCGATATCCGACCACCTGCGGCGTCCCGATGAGGCAGGTTTCCAGGGAGGCTGTGCCGGAATTGACCACGGCCGCTTCCGCCTGGCGCAGCAGGGCATGCGCCTGCCCGAAAACGACTTTCAGATAGGTCTCCCGCCCGCTGAGATATGGCGCATAATCTTCCGGAGACCGGGACGGCGCACCGGCAATGATAAACTGCCAGTCTTCGTAGCCGGGCAGGCGGTGCATCCGGTCCGCAAAGGCGCTCAGAACGGGCATCATCAAGGATACCTCGCCCTTTCGCGAGCCGGCCAGCAGCGCGACAATCTTTCTGTCCTCCAGTTGGTTACGGGAAAGGAACTCTGCGCGGGAAAGGGCCAGACCGGGGGAGGCGTCAATCGCGTCGACAAGGGGGTTTCCCCGGTAGATGTAGGACACGCCTTTCCGGTCGAAATAAGCCTTCTCAAACGGGAAAACGATGTACAGTTGGTCCACGTAGGCCTTCAGCTTGCGGATGCGGCCTTCCCGGGAGGCCCATACTTTCGGGGCGATATAATAGAAGACCCGGTAGCCTTTCTTGTGCGCGGCTTCGGCCACACGGAAATTGAATCCGGGATAATCAATCAGGATAACGACATCGGGATGGAAAGCCTCGATATCGGCCATGCAGGCGCGCAGCCGGCCCAGGTATTTCCCCAGATGCAGCAGAATTTGCGTGAAGCCCATGACGGCGCCGCTCTTGTAATCCTGTACCAGGGCGCTCTTGCCCTGGAAATCCCGGCATACGCCATCCATCAGCGGACCGCCCCAGTAACGGATGTCCGCCCGGGCGTCCTGCTCATACAGCCCCCGCATCAGGTTGGACCCGTGCAGGTCGCCGGAGGCTTCGCCCGCTATGATGTAGTACTTCATCAGAAATCAAGGTCAAACCCGTGACTGAGCATCCGCTGGAATTCCGTGTAATCGGTCGTGTCAATCTTATGGGCGGAGATGGAGATATAGCCGTCCCGCATGATGTGGTGGTCGGCGCGGGGATGGTTCTGCTCGTAATCGGAATAGTCGCCGGTCATCATATAGAGCTCTTCTCCTTCTTCCAGATGCACTTCGGAGGTCTGCCCCAGGGATTCCGGCGTAATGCCGAAGTGGCTGAAATGCGCGGGATTCCATTTGGCGAATTCCTTTTCCCAGCGGCCCATGCCCATGACGGCGGCGCGGATGCCTTTGATGTCTCCGGCCGGGACGTTGGGGAAATTGACGTTATAATAAGTCCCGAAAGGAACCGGCCGCGCGGCCAGAATCATCCGGAAGATGCGGGGGAAAAGGGCCGATACCGCGCTGAAGTCGGCGGCGGGGTCCAGATTGTCCAGGGAAACGCCGATGGACAGGATGCCGTTCAGCGCACCTTCCATCGCCGCGCCCAAGGTGCCCGAATAGCAGGCTGCCGTACAGGCGTTGGAGCCGTGGTTGATACCGCTGACCAGGACATCGGGCATCCGGCCTTCCCGCGGAAAATTGAGCCCGTATTTGACGCAGCTGGCAGGGGTTGCATCCAGGTAGGACCAGTGCACTCCGTTCCCGTCCGTTCCCAGGTCTTTATAAGCCAATTGCTTGAGTCCCAGGGAAACAGCCATGCCCATACCGGACTGGTGACGTTTGGGTGCCACCACCGAAACATCCCCGAAAGGGCGCATGATTTCCGCCAGTGTCCGGATTCCTTTGGATTGGTAGCCGTCGTCGTTTGTAATCAGTATTCTCATTGTAACGTTTAAGTTTTTAAACCCGCTCGAAATTTGTTGCAAAGATATGGATTTTCCACCGTTTTTTACTAAATTTGCACCGATTTTGCAGGGACTTATATCCCGAATGTGAAAAATCAGTATTACAACTTATATAATTTATTCAAAAATGGTAAAACTTGGTATTAACGGATTTGGTCGTATCGGCCGTATGGTATTCCGTGCCGCTGTCGAGAACTTTGCTGACGATGTGAAAGTAGTCGGTATCAATGACCTCCTCGACGCTGATTATCTCGCTTACATGCTCAAGTACGATTCCGTACATGGACACTTCAATCACGAAATCTCCGTTGACGGCAATTTCATGATTGTCGACGGCAACCGCATTCAGGTTTTCGCCGAGAAGGACCCCGCCAACATCACCTGGGGCGACCTCGACGTTGACGTAGTGGTTGAGTCCACCGGTTTCTTCCTGACCGAAGAGCTTGCCAGCGCTCACCTCAAGGCCGGTGCCAAAAAGGTCATCATGTCCGCTCCTTCCAAAGACGCGACTCCGATGTTCGTCTACGGTGTGAATGACAAGACCTATGCCGGTCAGAAGATCATTTCTAATGCGTCCTGCACCACCAACTGCCTTGCTCCTCTTACCAAGGTGCTCAACGACAAGTTCGGTGTGGTCCGTGGCCTCATGACCACCGTACATGCAGCCACCGCTACCCAGAAGACCGTTGACGGCCCTTCCAAGAAGGACTGGAGAGGCGGCCGCGGTATCCTCGAAAACATCATTCCTTCCTCCACCGGTGCTGCGAAGGCAGTCGGTAAGGTTCTCCCTGAGCTCAACGGCAAACTGACCGGTATGTCTCTGCGCGTTCCTACCTCCGACGTTTCCTTCGTTGACCTGACCGTCGAGCTCGCAAAGCCGGCTACCTACGCTGAGATTTGCGCTGCCATGAAGGAAGCCTCCGAAGGCGAACTCAAGGGTGTTCTCGGTTACACGGCTGACGCTGTCGTTTCCACCGACTTCCGCAACGACGCCCGCACTTCCATCTTCGATGAGAAGGCCGGTATCCAGCTCGATCCTACCTTCGTGAAGGTTTGCGCCTGGTACGACAACGAGTGGGGTTATTCCAACAAGGTTCTCG